>JBILXR010000024.1:0-17133 GCA_044378215.1 Opitutales bacterium | reverse complement strand
CCGAAGACGCAGAGCACGCGTCCGGGCGTGATGTCGCGAAGCATGCGCAGGGCGTTGCGGAGCGCGTCGTCGGTGTGCGCGTAATCGACGAAGACGGGGAAAGGCTGGCCGGCGGCGACGCGCTCCATGCGGCCGGCGACGCCGGGGAAGGCGGCCAGCGCCGGCGCGAGGGCGAGCGGGTCGCGTCCGAGCGCGGCGGCCATCGCGAGGGCGCAGAGGACGTTGGAGACGTTGTAGTCGCCCGGGAGGGTCGACTTGAAGACCGCGGAGCGGCCCGCGTGGCGGACCGTGAAGACCGCGCCACCGGTGTCGAGGGCGAGGTCCGTCGCGCGGACATCGGCGTCCGGCGAGAGGCCGAAGGTGAGCACCGGGCCGCGACGACGGCAGGCTTCGGCGAGCACGCGGCCGGACGGGTCGTCGACGTTGATCACGCTGACGTCCGGCACGGCGCCGTTGCGGCCGTCGAAGAGCATCGTCTTGACGTCGAGGTAGGCGGCGAGGTCACCGTGGTAGTCGACGTGGTCGCGGGTGAGGTTCGTGAAGGCCGCGACCTCGAAGCGGAAACCGTGGACGCGTTCCTGGTGGAGCGCGTGGGAGCTGACTTCGAGGCAGGCGCCCGCGCAGCCCGCGTCGGCCATCTGGCGGAAGAAGGCGGCGAGGTCCGCCGAGTCGGGCGTCGTCTTATAAGAAGGGATGGAGCGGCGGCCGAGGTGGTAGCGGACCGTGCCGACGAGGCCCCACTGCGAACCGTCGTCCTGGAGCAGGTGGCGCAGCAACGTCGAGACCGTGGTCTTGCCGTTGGTGCCCGTCACGCCGACGAGGCGCAAGTCCTCCTCGGGACGGCCGTAGAAACGGCGGGCGATCTCAGCGAGCATCCGGCGCGGGTCGGCGACCTGGGCGGCGGCGACGGCGGGCAGGCCGGCGACCGGCTCACCCGAGATGATCGCGGCGGCGCCGCGGGCGATCACGTCGTCGAGGAAGGCGTGGCCGTTGGCCCGCAGGCCCGGCAGGGCGAAGAAGAGCGCGCCCGGGATCACGCGGCGGCTGTCCGTCACGATCGTGGTCACGCGCACCGAACCGTCGCCCGTCCGGCCGAGCACGGGCAGCCCTTGGAGCAGCGCGTTGAAGGTCGGACGTTCCATCGAGGCGGGGATCATCGCGGGCGGAGGCGTCATCGGCCGAGGTCGGCCACGGGGCCGCGCGGGAGGGTGGAGACGGGCGGAAGGTCGAGCCAGCGGATGCACTTCTCGGCGACCTCGCGGAAGATCGGGGCGGAGACCTTGCCGCCGTAGCCGACGCCTTCGCCCTGCGGCTCGTCGATGATCACCGTGATGGCCAGCTTCGGGTCGCCGACGGGGAAGAAGCCCGCGAACGAGGCGACGTGATGGGCGGAGGAATAGCGGCCGTTGACGATCTTCTGCGTCGTACCCGTCTTGCCGGCGACCTCGTAGCCCGGGATATCGGCGATCGGGGCGGTGCCGCCCTTGCCGCAGACGGCGCGCAGGAGCGTGGCGAGCTGCGCGGCGGTCGCGGGCGTGATCGCGCGGCCGCGCGAACGCGGGGCGTAGTCGAGCACGGTGGCCTTCGTCTTCGGGTCCTCGACGCGGAGCACCAGCTGTGGCTGCATCAGCAGGCCGTCGGCGGCGACGACCGACATCGCCAGGTGCATCTGCATCGCGGTGACGCTGACCGAGTGGCCCATCGGCACGCGGGAGATCGTCAACCCGTCCCAGCGCTTGGGCGGGATGAGCAGGCCGGGTACTTCGGCGCCGGTGATCAGGCCCGTCGGGGCGCCGAAGCCGAACGACTTGATGAGGCCGAAGAAGCGGTCTTCGCCGAAACGTTCGGCGTACTGCATGCCGACCTGGACCGTACCGCGGTTGGAGGACTCGCGGACGATCTGGCGGATGTCGGCGGAACCGATGGCGTGCGAGTCGGCGGGGAGCGAGACCATGCGGCCGCGGTAGGGCACGCTGGTCGCGCCGCAGTCGTAGACGGAGTTCGGCGTGATGAGGCGCTCCTCGAGCGCGCCCGCGACGGCGACGATCTTGAACACCGAGCCCGGCTCATAGACGTCGGAGACCGCGCGGTTGCGCTGGCTGTCCATCGGCGCGGCCTGCGGGTCGAAGAAACGGTTCAGGTCGAAGGTCGGCCAGTTCGCCAGGCCGAGGATGCGGCCGGTGCGCGGCTCGCTGACGATGATGACCGCGCCCTTGGGATTATAGCGGGCGGCGGCGGCGGCGAGCGCCTCCTCGCAGGTCTTCTGGATGAGGCTGTTGATCGTGAGCACGACGGTGCTGCCGTCGACCGGCGCGACCTCGCGCAGGCGGATGCTCGTGAGCTCGCGGTGGCGGCCGTCGCGTTCGGATTCGATCCAGCCCTTCTGGCCTTCGAGGAGCGAGTTCATCACGCTTTCGATGCCGGCGGCGGGGACGCCCTCCTTGTTGACGTAACCGAGCACGTGCGCGGCGAGCTGGCCCTTGGGGTAGCTACGGCGGTATTTCAGTTCGGCGCGGAGCGCCTTGATGCCGAGCGCCTTGACGCGCTTGACGACGTCCTCGCCGGCCTCGCGCGCGAGCACGGTCCAGCGGATGACGTGATCCTCGCCGGCGGAGTCGGTGCGGACGGTGGTGTCGAAGGCCTGGCGGACCTTGAGGGCGGGCAGGCCGAGCGCGACCGCGACCTCGGCCGCGCGTTCGCGCTCGGCCTTGGTGAGCACGTCGGGGTCCACGCCGATGTCCCAGACGTCCTCGGACAGCGCGAGCAGGTTGTCCTGCGCGTCGCGGATGTCACCGCGGCGGCACGGCTTCTCCTGGAGCACGCGACGGGCCTGCAGGGCCTCCGCGCGCAGACGAGGGGCGTCGACCCAATGCAACCAGACCAGCCGTGTGACCACGACCAGGAAGCAGGAGGGGACGACCCATGCCAGCAAACGGTAGCGCGTTCGCCTGGCGTGGGGCAGGCTCATCGCGCGCCGGGTCCTCCCTGCCCTCCTGAACCGAGGAAGGCGATTTCGCGGGCCGTCATCCGGGGGCTCGCGGAGAAAAGGGTGACCGGGGACGCGGCCGATGGGCTGATACGGATCCAGACGACCTGCTCGGGCACCGGCGGCTTGAGGGCGTCGCCGATGCGCTGCTGCAGGTAGAGGATGTCGACGGTCTGCTGGGCTTGCCGGCGGGCGCTGTCGTAATCCTTCTTGGAAAGGGAGGTGTCGCGTTCGAGGCGCTGGATGCGGCTGCCGATCGTGTCGGCCTCGACGCGGAGGCGCATGATGTTGATCGTGCCGACGGCGAAGGCCGCCACGGTGGCGAGGACGCAGGCCCAGGTGAGGAGGCGCGGGCTCATGCGGCGAGACGGCGGACGGCGCGGAGGCGCGCCGAGCGGCTGCGGGGGTTACGGAGCTGTTCGGCTTCGGAAGGCTGGACCGCCTTGCGGGTGAGCAGGTCGGCCTGCTTGACGCGGTCGTCCTGGTTGCGGGCGTCGTCGCGGTCGACGGGGCGGCCGGCGACCTCGTTCATGTAACGCTTCACCATCCGATCCTCGAGGGAGTGGAAGGAGATGACGGCGAGCACGCCGCCGGCGTTGAGCTTGCCGAAGGCGAGCGGGAGGGCGTCGGCCAGGGCGCCGAGCTCGTCGTTGACCGCGATGCGGACGCCTTGGAAGGTGCGGGTGGCCGGGTGCGGGCCGCGGGGGCCGGGCGCGGGGGGCGCGGCTTCGGCGACGAGTTCGGCGAAGCTGGCGGTGCGGGCGAGGCGGCCGGTGCCGCGGGCGGCGACGATCGCGTTGACGACGCGGAACCAGCGGGGCTCCTCGCCGTAGTCGCGGACGGCGCGTTCGAGTTCGGCGCGGTCGCCGCGCTCGAGGAACTCAGCGGCGCTGCGGCCGACGCGCGTGTCCATGCGCATGTCGTTCGGCGCGTCGAAGCGGAAGGAGAAACCGCGTTCCGGGACATCCAACTGGTACGAGGACACCCCAATGTCCATCAGGACACCATCGAATCGTCCCGGAACGCGGTCAAGGTGGCGGAAATTTTCGGAATGGAAACGCAGCCGCCCGGCGTGGGCGGCGAGCAGCGCCGCGGAGCGCTCGCCGGCCGCGGGATCGCGGTCCATCGCGTCGACCGAGCAGCCCGGCGCCCGCGCGAGGATCGCCGCCGTGTGGCCGCCGCCGCCGAAGGTGCAATCCAGGTAGGCGCGCCCGTCCTGCGGGGCGAGGAGCGTCAGGCACTCCTCGAGCAGGACTGGGACGTGGCTGGTCATGCGGCGGTCTGTGAATAAGGTGTGAGCAGTGTAAGTAACTTCCGGATACGCATCACAGGCCGAGTTCGCGCAACGCGCGGAGGATGGCCTTGGCGGACTCGGAATCGCGGTCGGCCTTGGGCGGCGTCGGCGAGGCGAGCTGGAACGTGGTGAAGCCGCCGCGGAAGATCACCTCGCGCTCGAGGCGGGCTTCCTTGACGATGTGATCGTTGAGCGTGATGCGGCCGGCCTTGTCGCACGTGACCTGGATGCTGTTCGCGCCGAGCAGGCTGAGCGCGTCCATCTTCACCGGATCGCTCACGGTCACCTGCAGCGCGGCGTCATGGATGCGCGCGGCCATCGAAGGCGGGAAAACGACGATCGCGGCGAGGGCCGGATGATACATCGCGAGGAAGGTCGCTTCCGCGTCGAAACGCCAGGCCGCCGGGATGGTGACACGGTTCTTCTCATCCAACTTTCCGTTGTGGATGCCGGTGAAGAGACCGTTGTTGGCGCCAATAGACATTGCGAATGGGGGAGTTCCCCCAGTTCACCCACTTTTCCCCACCCCTCCCCACTGGTCAAGAGTTTAGCCCCCGATCACACCATTTTCTTGTTCACAGCGCGGCCGGGGGCCATTTAATGATTGTATTTAGTCATTAAATTATATAAGTCATTGGTTTTCAATGTTTTGGGTTATTTTTTGCTCTGCGGGGACTTTTCCCCCTATCCGCCCCTCCCCGGGCGCGCCTGGACGATCGGTCCCGGCGGGCGGCGGCCGGGAACCGTAATGAGATTTACACTACGAATTCGGCCGGCGCAGGGCCGCGAGACGAGGGCGAAACTGTTTGCCAACGGCCGCCGGCTGTGCTTTGTCTCCAACCACTCAACCACGTCCCTTGCCCATGAAAACCGCCCTCGCCCTCCTTGCCACCCTCCTGCTCTCCGGTTGCGCCACCCAGATCGGCGTGGACAACTCCCAGAACCGCGAAGCCTCCTTCTCCAACGTCACCGGCGTGCTGACCACCCGCTACACCTCCGACGCCGAGGCCGTCTTCAACGCCGTCAAGCGCACCATCGACGCCATGCCCGGCACCCTTCGCACCGGCGAGACCGACGACCGCGGCGCCAACAAGGAATTGAACAGCGTCATCGTCTACGCCCGCACCATCGGTGACCTGGAGATCAAGATCACCATCGAGAAGGCCGAAGATCCTGAGACCAAGGCCGTCTTCACCCAGGTCCGCGTCAAGTACGGCGCCTTCGGCAACCTGCCGGAGAGCCAGCAGCTCGTCTCCAAGATCACCTCCAACCTGCGTTAAGCGCCGGGGCGGAACCGCCAAACGGACGCCGCCCAGCCACCCGGCTCGGCGGCGTTCATTTTTTACCACCTTCCTCACATGGGCAACATCCACGGACATAGCTTCCGCATCACCACCTTCGGCGAGAGCCATGGGCCCGCCCTCGGCGTCGTCATCGACGGCTGCCCTCCCCGCGTACCCTTCGACGCCGCGTTCCTGCGCAGCGAACTCGACCGCCGCCGCCCGGGCCAGAGCGCCCTCACGACCCAGCGCAAGGAAGCCGACGCGCCTGAGGTGCTCTCCGGGGTCTCGCCCGATGGCCTCACCCTCGGCTCGCCCATCGCCATCGTCATCCGCAACGGCGACCAGCGCCCGCAGGCCTACGCTGAGATGAAGGCCGCCTACCGTCCTTCGCACGCCGACTACACCTACGACGCCAAGTACGGCATCCGCGCCGTCGAAGGCGGCGGCCGTTCCTCCGCCCGCGAGACCGCCGCGCGCGTCGCCGCCGGCGCCGTCGCCAAGACGGTGCTCAAGCACGCCTGCGGCGCCCGCATCATCGCCTGGGTCGAGAGCGTCGGCGACGTCCGCATGCCCGCCGCGGCCAAGGCGCCCACGCTGAAACAGGTCGAGGCCACGCCCACGCGCTGCCCGCACCCTGCCACCGCCGCGAAGATCGACGCGCTCATCCGCGCCGCCCGCGCCGACGGCGATTCCGTCGGCGGCGTCATCTGCTGCGTCATCGAGAATCTTCCGGCCGGCCTCGGCTCGCCGGTCTTCGACCGTTTCGAAGCCGACCTCGCCAAGGCGATGCTGTCGCTGCCCGCGACCAAGGGCTTCGAGATCGGCAGCGGCTTCGCCGGCACGGTCCTGCGCGGCAGCGCGCACAACGACGAGTTCGTCCGCAAGGGCGGACGCATCCGCACCGCGACCAACCGCTCCGGCGGCACGCAGGGCGGCATCACGAACGGCGAAGACGTCGTCTTCCGCATCGCCTTCAAACCCACCGCGACCGTGCTCAAGCCGCAGAAGACCGTCGGTCCCGACGGCCGCGCCACCGAGCTCAGCGCGAAGGGCCGCCACGACCCGTGCGTCCTGCCGCGCGCCGTGCCCATCGTCGAAGCCATGGCGGCCCTGGTCGCCGTCGATCACTGGATCCGCGACCGCGGCCAGAACGCTCCCTTCGGCCGCTGCGGACGCAAGGCATGACGCCCCTCATCATCATCCTCGGGCCTACGGGCGCCGGCCGCGCCGACGTGGTGGCCGAACTCGTCGCCCACGCCTGGCCGGAAGGCCGCAAGGTGCGCGTCCTGCGCGAAGTCCGCGAAGGCGGCGTCGCGCCGGATGCCTGGGAGTTCAAGGACGGCCATGCGATCGTGCCCGCCCCCGGCGACGAAGACGCCGCCATCCTCGTGACGCACGGCGCGCGGCACGTCATCGACCAGATGGAGGCCCTCCACCGCACCGTCCGCCCGATGCAGCCCGACGCCGTCTGGCGCGTGGCCCGCATCCTCACGGTCGTCGACTGCCCGCTCACGATGAAGCACAAGGCCGTCGAGGAATGGTACCGCCCCTGCGTGCACTTCTCCGACGCGGTCATCATCAACCGCCGCTGGGAAGTCCCCGGCCAATGGGTGAGCAAGTTCCTCGAACCCTACGAGAAGGAATTCTACCCTTGCCTCTTCTTCAACCTGACGAAGGTCGGGGCGATCAGCAACCCGCCCGCGGTCATCGACGGCGAACCGCTCCGTCTGTCGCATATCTTCGACGACATCGACGCGGTCGACGAGATGGAGTTCGACGAGGATAATCTCCCGGACGAGCCGTTCGACCTCGTCCGCCAGGTCGACAAGTACTTCGCGCGCGACGAACTCGGACGACGCAATATCCTCGTCCCCGAAATCGGCGAACTCCTCCGCCAGGAGGGTCGCCGCTGAGCCGGACTACTGCTTCGGCCCGACGCCGGGAGCCTCGCCTTCCGGCGGCTTACGGCGCTTGGGCGAACCGGGCGCTCCGTCCTTCGGCTCGCCGCCCTTCGGTCGTTCCTTTGCGATCTCGGGGCCGTATTTCTCGGCGAGTCCGCGGATGAATTCGAGGCGCTGCTCGGTGGTGAGCCCCTGGATACGGGCCCGCTCGGCCTTGGCTTCGTCGGAGGTGAGTCGCTTGAAATGATGCTCGAGCACGCGCGAACCGAAGCCGCCGCGCTCACGCAGGTCCTTCATGATCTTGTGACGCTCCTCCGGCGTGGCGGATTCGTAGCGCACGAGGCTGGCCGCGAACTCGCGACGCGACTCCGGCGACATGCGCTCGATCTTCTCGATCGAGGAGCGCATGCGCTGCAGACGCTCGGGCGTAAGTTCGAGGATCTTGCGGATGGTCTGGATCTCCTCGACGGTCGGATCGCCTTCCGGCGGACGCGGACCGGGCGACTGGGCGGAGACGAGGGCGACCCCAAGGAGGACCAGCAGGCTGTAGAAGACGCGGGCCATGATCAGGAGCCCGGGGAGACGAAGGTTTCCACGACGGCCGGCCGCTCCGCCACGGGGGCGAGGAGCGAAAGGTCGTCGGCGGCGCCGAAGAGGTCGGCGAGCTGAGCCGACTCGTCGCGGGCGATGAGGGCGAAGGTCTGACGGTTCAAGGACTCCTCGGAGGTGGCGGGCAGAGTGAGCAGCGCGACGAAGACGGCGGCGGCGGCGGCGAAGGCCGAGCTCCAGCGGACGACGTTACGACGACGGCGGGCGGCGGTGACCGCGACGACGACCCGTTCCGCGAACCCGGCGACGGGCACGGCGCGCCCGCGACGGAGCGTCACGGCGAGCTCCTGGTCGAATGGCGTCTGTTCCGGGTTATCCATGGCTGGGTTCACCCTTATAACACCGGGCGCGGCGGGAAGTTGCAGGGTTCATTCTTGGGCGTAGAAATCCTTGAGGAGTTCGCGCAGGCGGGCGCGGGCGCGGTGGATCCAGGTCTTCACCGAGGAGACGGGCGCGTCCATGATCTCGGCGATCTCCTCGTAAGGGAGCTCCTGCTGCACGACGAGGAGGATGGCGGTACGCTGCTCGGGGGCTAGCTGCAGGATGGCGCGCTGGAAGGCCTCGTCGAGTTCGGCGACCCGCCGGACCGACCCCTGGGACTGGTCGCCGGGCTCAGCCGCGAACTCCAGGGCGGTGGTGGGCTTGCGCCCGCGCCGTCGCCATTCGTTAAGGACGAGGTTGCGGGCGATGTGGATCAGGTAGGTGCTCAGCTTGGCCTCGGGACGCCAACGGGCCGCGGCGCGGTGGAGCCGGATGAAGACCTCCATGGCCAGTTCCTCGGCCGTCGCCTGCGAACCGACTTCACCCCGGAGATAACCGACGAGCCGGGCGTGGTGCCGATGCACGAGCAGACGGAGGGCGTCGTCGTCACCGGCGGCGACCAGGCCCATCAGGCGCTTGTCGTCTTCGTCGTCGGGGAGCAGCGGCTCTTCCTGGGACATCTGGATGGAACTCCGGGATGGAGCAGGAGTTACGCCGCCCGAGGGCGCAGGGCGAAGGCCCGTAGCGTCCGCAGCAGGAATTGCTCGAAGGCGGCCAGCACCTGGTAGTTCAGCTCCATGCGCCGGCGGGCGTCCTCGAGATGGCCGACGGCCTCGGCGACCTGGCCGGCGCAGCCGGGGTGAGCGCGGCCGACGAGGCGGAGTTTTTCTTCGACCGAGACGAGCATGCGGGCGCGGACGCCGCGGCGGACGGACTCCTCGTAGGCGAGCTCGGCGTCATCCTCGTCTTCGTCGGTGGGCGGCGGAGGCGGCGCGGCCTCCAGGGCCTCCTCGACGAAGAGCTCGAGCAAAACCTCGAAGCGGGCGCACAAGGCGTAGAGCGGGATGAAGACCTCGGAGACGCGCGCTTGGGGCGTGGCCGGGCCTTTCACCATGCGCGTGAGCAGGCGCTCCATCTCGCGCAGCCAATCCTGCCAGGAAGGGTCGGCGATCACCGGCGCCTCGCCTCCCACGTGGAAGCGCAGGCAACGGCTGAGGATCGTCGGCAGCACGCGGTAATAGTGCGTCGTCTGGAGGATGATGAGCGTGCCGGGCGGCGGCTCCTCGAGCGTCTTGAGGAACGCGTTGGCCGATTCGGAGAGGAACCGGTCGGGCTCGTTGACGATGACGACGCGACGCGGCGTCAGGGACGAGAGGCGCAGCGCCGCGACGACTTCGAGGGTGTTCTCGATGACGATACGACGCGATTTCTTGGCGGGCCGCAGGACGCGGCAGTCGGGGTGCGCCAGCGGATCGGCCTCGCCGAGATGCATGGCCGCGAGCTGTTCGGCCGCGCGCGCGAGCACGGCGCCGTCATTGCCCGTCAGGAGCACCGCGTGCGGCATGCGGCCCTCAGCGCGGGCGCGCGCGAGGACCTTGAGCACCGGCAGGTCGGCGACGTCAGCGGAAGCGGCGGATGACTTCATGCCAGATCTCCTCCTCGATGGCTTCGGGCGGACGCGCGGCGTCCACGACGAAGAAACGCCCGGCTTCCTCGCGGGCGAGCGTGTGGTAGAGTTCGCGGACGCGGCGATGGAAAGCGTCGCCGAGCAGTTCGAAACGATCCGCCTGCCCTTGATCCCGCACGGCGGCGCGGCCGAGGCCGCGGCCCGGATCGAGGTCGAGCAGGATGGTCAGGTCCGGGCGCACCGGACCGCAGGCGAGGCGGTTCGCGCCTTCGATCAAGGCGCGATCCAGACCGCGGCCGCCAGCCTGGTAAGCGACGGTCGAATCGATGAAGCGGTCGCAGATCACGACCTGTCCGGCGGCGAGGGCGGGGGCGATGACGTCGGCGACCAGCTGGGCGCGACAGGAAGCGAAGAGCAGGGCTTCGGCGGCCGGCGCCAGCGAGGTGCCCGGCTGCTTGAGCACCTCGCGCATGCGTTCGCCGTAAGGCGTGCCCCCTGGCTCACGCAGGCCGAGCACGATCGCCCCGTCCGCACGGAGACGCTCCGCGAGACGGGCGAGCTGCGTGGATTTGCCCGCGCCCTCCCCTCCTTCGAACGTGATGAATCTGCCCGCGATCGGCATCCGCCACAAGATGCCCTCCGTGGCCTTCAAAGCGAGCGAGGAATGGCGGCCACGAGAAAGGCCCGGCATCTGCCGGGCCTTCACGAAGTCAGAACAGGCTCCCCCGCTCAACCGCCGGTCGGCGTCGGATTAAGCTGCCGCATTTCGACGGAACGGTTCACGTTATCGTAGATCTTCTTCAGGCTCTCGTCGTAAGTGGTACCGCCGCCACCGTTGCTCATCGAGACCGGAGCAGCCGGGGCGCCGGCCTTGGTGCCGGCGACCTCGGTGACCGGGCTTTCGGTGACGAGCCAGCCATAGGGCTTCACGGGCTCAGAGGAGCCGTTCGGGAAGATTGCCTGCAGCGAGGGAGCAGTCTGCGCCATCGCGTTGATGGTCGTGGAGACTTCATCCGGAAGAGTGGAAACGGCCGTCAGGATGGCGGCAAGCTCGGCGAGTTGTTCGGCGGGCAGGGAATAAAGCAGCAACTTCACCGGCGACAGGGCAGCGGCGGCGGCAGGAGGAGCGCCGGCGCTGGCGCCGGCCAGGCTGCTGATCAGAGCGACGGAGGGAACCGTGCAGGCCATCTGCATGCCAGGATCAACAGTGACTGGGCCGACATTAGAAGAATAGACGACGGTCTCGACGGAGCCGCGCACGCATGAGACCACGATCTTGCCGAGTCCGTCGGGACCGACACGGTACTCGACGGTGAAGACGGTACCGCGAATCCGTACCAGCCCGGCGGGCGTCTTGACGGTGAAGGTGGAGAGCGCGTTAAGTTTGCGGACTTCGCCGATGATCTTGCCGCGCGGCACTTCTACCTCAGTCACGGAAGGGCTCGGATCCTTTGCGATCTGGCGATAAGGGTCGGTGATGCCGGCCGAAGGCACCTGACGGAAAGTACGCAGTTCGAGCAAGGTGCCCGGGGTCAGGACCAGCGAGGCGCCGTTGGAGAAGACGAGTTCGGCCGTCGAATCCACGCCGGTCTCGACGCGCGCGCCTTCCTGGAAGACCGCGCCGGTGGCGAGCGGCTTACGCTGCGACTTGGCGTCGATGATCGTCACGTTCCCCGTGATCTTGCCGGCCTGGACCTTGCCGGTCTGCAGGGCAGCCGAAGAAAGGACGGGCAGGAGCGCAAGCGCGACCATTCCTAGGTGCTTGAAAAAGGAAATCATGAGGGTGCTACGGGGAGAAAGACAGAATATGCCCTGCCCCACGGGAGGCAAACCCTTAAAAACAAAAAGACCCCGCTTAAAAGGGGGTCTTTGTTCACAATCTGGAAGGTCAGTTTCAGGCCGTGACGTACTTCTCGAGACGGCGCTGGACGGCGATGGCCGAGAGCTGAGCGTACTTCGGAAGTCCCTGATCGTAAGGCATTTGCATCTCGCCTTGGATGAGCGGGAGGGCGTAGCGCACGAAGTCGGGGTGAATGGACATCTTGTCTTCGCCGATCCACTTCTCCGGGAAAGCCTTCACGCCGTTGGCGATCTGGTCAAGGGGAGCGAGCATGGTCTGGACCGCATAGGTCTCCTTCTCGGAGCGGGTCAGGATCACCATCTTGCCGGACTCGCCTTCGAGAGCGGCCTTGACGGCGGCGCCACCGCAGAGTTCGGCTTCATCGACGTCGGTCTTCGAAGCATTGTGCGAAGCGGCGCGCTGGGTGATGCCGAGCTTGGAGGAGCGGGCCTTGACGCCGTCGAAACGGGCTTCGACGAGCGTGCGGAGGTATTCGCCGGCGCCGCCGAGGACGGCGTGGCCGAAGGCGTCGGTGCTGGAGGTGTCGGCGCCGAGGTAGTTGCCGGTGGCATCCTGGACGCCTTCGGAGACCACGACGAAGCAGTGACCGTTGCTCTTGAGGACTTCTTCGACGCGGCGGATGAAGGCGTCGGCGTTGAAGGCGACTTCCGGCAGCAGCACGATGTGCGGGGCGGAGCAGGAATAGTGGGTGTTCTTGACGGCCTTGTCGTCGTTCTTGTCGCGGCGCTGGGCGAGGACGGACGAAGCCGCGAGCCAGCCGGCGTTGCGGCCCATGACTTCGAGGATCGAGACGAAGTCGTTCTGGCCCATGGCGGCGTTGTCCAGAGCGGTCTCGCGGATGGTCACGCCGATGTGCTTGGCGACGGAACCGTAGCCGGGGCAGTGGTCGGTGAGAGGCAGGTCGTTGTCGATCGTCTTAGGCACGCCGACGACGCGGAGTTCGTAGCCGCGCTCCTTGGCGAGGGCGTCGATCTTGGCGGCAGTGTCCTGGGAGTCGTTGCCGCCGATGTAGTGGAAATAACGGATGTTGTGGGCTTCGAAGACCTGCAGGATGCGGTCGAAGTCTTCGGCCTTCTTCACCTTGTAGCGGCAGGTGCCGAGGGCGGCGCCGGGGGTGTGGCGGAGGGCGCGGAGGGTCTGCTGGGATTCGGCCGCGAGGTCGACGAGCTGCTCATGGAGCACGCCCTGGATACCGTTGAGTCCGCCGTAGATCTCGACGATCTCGTCCTCATGCTTGAGGGCTTCCGAGATCACCCCGGCGAGGCTGGCGTTGATGACGGGGGTCGGGCCGCCGCTCTGCGCGACGAGAAGGTTGCCAATGAGGTGAGAAGACATGGGAGTGAACGAGTTGAAAAGTGGGTTGTGGGAAGCCCTCCCCCCCTTGGCAACACGGAAAACCCTCCCCTGCCCGCACCCCCTGACTTAGGCCTACAAAATGCGTCCGGCTTTGACCTGGGCGGACTCCGGAACCTTCCGGGTCCAGGCCGCGGCCTGCTGGACGAACACGTCGACCTGCGCCCCGGCGGAACCGGTCAGTTCGCCGGCCTTGGTGACGGCGTCGAGCAGGACGGACTTGGGCAAGCGCAAGCGCGCGTCGGCGGCGAGGCGGTCGACGAGGTCGTTCCGCTCGATCTTGCCGGTGCGGAGCTCCTTGGCGACGGCGACGGCGTGTTCCTTGATGGCCTCGTGGGCCTCTTCGCGGCCGGCGCCGGCCTTGACGGCTTCCATGAGGAAGGTGGTCGTGAGCAGGAATGGCAGGTAGTGGCGCGACTCGCGGTCGATGACCGGGCGGTTGACCTCCATCTGGCCGAGCACGGTGAGGAAGGCTTCGAAGAGTCCGTCGATGGCGAGGAAGGCGTCGGGCAGGAGCACGCGGCGCACGACCGAGCACGAGACGTCGCCTTCGTTCCACTGCTCACCGGAGAGCGAGGCGGCCATCGCGAGGTGACCGCGCAGGATCACGTGGAAGCCGTTGATGCGCTCGCAGGTGCGGGCGTTCATCTTATGCGGCATGGCGGACGAACCGACCTGGCCGGGCAGGAAGCCTTCGCTGGCGAGCTCGTGGCCGGCCATCAGGCGGAGGGTCTTGGCGAAGGACGACGGGCCGGAAGCGGCGGAGAGCAGCGCGGCGACGACTTCCATGTCCATCGAGCGCGGGTAGACCTGGCCGACCGCGCCGAGGGCGTGCGGGATACCGAGGTGCGCGAGCACGCGGGCCTCGAGCTGCGCGACCTTGGCGATGTCGCCGGAGAAGAGCGTGAGCTGGTCGAGCTGCGTGCCGACGGCGCCCTTGAGCCCGCGGGCCGCGAAGGCGGCGAGCGCGGCGTCGACCTGCGCGACGCCGCGGAGGCATTCCTCGCCGAACATGGCCCAGCGCTTGCCGACGGTGGTGGGCTGCGCGGCGACATTGTGCGTGCGCGCGGCGATCAGGACGTCGCGATCCGCTTGCGCGCGGCGGGCGAGCGCGGCGAGCGCGGCCACGCCCTTGGCGCGGACGAGCTGGAGCGAGCGGAAGACCTGGAGCTGCTCGACGGATTCGGTGAGGTCGCGGCTGGTGAGGCCCTTGTGGACATGCTGGTGGCCGGCGAGGGCGCAGAACTCGTCGATGCGCGCCTTGACGTCGTGGCGGGTCTCTTCTTCGCGGCGGCGGATGGAGTCGAAGTCGACCTGGTCCTTGACCTGCTCATAGGCGGCGAGGGCGGCGGCGGGGATGTCGAGGCCGAGGTCGCGCTGGGCCTTCATGACGGCGATCCAATACTCGCGCTCGAGGACCACGCGGCCGCGGGTGGACCAGACGGCCTTCATCGCCGGGGAGGCGTAGCGGTCGGCGAGGACGTTGGGGACGTTGTCGGATTCCATCGGTATGAAGTAAGGTTTATATCAGGCGGGACGCTTCACGGCAAGCGCTCGGAGGAACATCGCGCGGACGGAGGACTCGTCCTCGCCGCGGTTGGAGGCGTCGAAGCAGTCCGCGCACGCGAGCTGGAGGTCGACGAGCTCGGCCAGGGTGTAGCGGGCGGCGGCGGGCGCGACCTTGTTGCTCACATACCAAGGGTTCTGCGAGAAGAGGTTGGCCGAGGACTTGGCGGCGGAACCGAAGGTCGGACCATGGCGGCCGCTGGCGGCCTCGAACTGGCCCTTGGGCAGACCGGCCTCGCTGACGCGGAAGTCACCGGAGTCGACGAGGCAGCGGATCTGGATGAGCAGGCGCAGGCGGTTCTGGAGCGCGCTCAGGAGCGGGCGGCTGGAATCCTCGTTGAAGAAATAGCGGTCGAGCGAGGCAAGGCCCCAGGCGAGGTCGCGCGCGGCGAGCGCCTCGATGGGCTCGAAGAAATCGCCTTCGCCGAAGGTCGGGACGAGCAGGTGCACGTCGGCTTCTTTGATGGTGCCGCCCGGTCCGACATAGGTGGCGAGTTTCTCGCATTCGCCCAGCACGAGGCGGGTCGACTGCCCGACGCGGCCGACGATCACTTCGGGCACGCCGCGGTCATATTTCACGCCGAGCGCCTTGAGGCGGTCGACCGCGAGGGCGACCTGGTTGTCGGCTTGGGCGTCGCCCTTGTCGAACGGGCTCTTGGACGCCGAGGCGTGGATGATGAAGTCATGAGCCGCGGACTTGAGCGCGCTGAGATCCTTGCGCCTGCCGTCGTAAGGCGTGGCGGAGATGACAATCGAGACGGAGGGATCCGCCGAGGTCGCGACCTCGAGGATGTTGGCGAGGTTCTTCTTCACCTCGTCGGACTTGGCCTGGACGGTGTCGGCGACGAGGTTGAGGTTGCGCAGCCAGATGACGCGCTTGCCGCCGAACATGGACAGCGTCTTGACCGACTCCGCGAACTGCAGTTCGAGGACGCGCGCGTCGTCGACCCGCAGGATCTGGGCGGAGATGATCTCCGCCTCGGCGTCGGGTCCCGCCGCCTTCCGGGCCTTGTCGTAACAGGCACGACCGTCCTGATCGACGAGGTATTCGTCCTTACCAGCGATGATGGCGAGATAGCCGGGCACGCGCCTAATCTCCCGCCCTCCTCCCTCGTGGCAATCCTTTGTCATTCGCAGGCCCTAAGACAGGCCTTCGAGGTGGCAGCGGTTGGCGGTAAGCGGTTAGCGGTTGGTCCCAATAAATAAGATGCCTGGTTTCGGCCATCAGGTTTTGGGTATGGGTACGGGCTACCGGGCACGGGTGCGTACCCAGATTAGGGAATTAATCCGCCATCTGTCATCTGCCATCGACTCAGCCATCTCACCTAACCCTGATCTCAATTCAGACCTCCATTCAGTCCTCCCCATAGATCCTAACCGCCAACCGCTAACCGCCCATACCTTCGGCGGCCGGTATGCCGCCGTCACGCCCCGTGAATCAGGTCCTCGACGCGGTACTTGTTCAGCTTCCGACGCATGATATCGAGGGCGGTGTTCACGGCGCGCTGTTTGATCTGGCGGCGGTCGCCGGGCAGAGCCACGCGCTGGGACCAGACGCCCGTCGGGGAGGCGTAACCGAAATAGACGGTGCCGACGGGGTCGGCTTCGGTGCCGCCGCCGGGTCCGGCATACCCGGTGACCGCGATGGCATAATCGGAACCGAACTTCTCGATGGCGCCAGTCGCCATGGCGGCGGCGCACTCGGCGGAGACGGCGCCATGCTGGGCGATGAGGCAGTCGGGGACGCCGAGGAGGTTCACCTTGGCGTCGTTGGCGTAGCAGACGGCCGAGCCGGCGAAGACCTTGGAGGCCCCGGGGACGTCGGTGAAGGCGTTGGCGAGGAGGCCGCCGGTGCAGGACTCGGCGAGGGCGACGGTCTTCTCGAGGCTGCGCAGCTGCTCGACGACGAGCGTGGCGAGGCAGGCGTGGCCGGTGGCGACGAAATCCTCGCCGACCGCGTCGCGGATCTTGCGGGCGACTTCGCAGAGCTGGTCGGCCGTCGCGCCGCCGCCAGCGGAGGAGATGCGGGCGTCGACGACGCCGGTATGCGTACCGAAACTGAGGGCCATGCCCGGCACGAGGAGCGGACGGACGATCGCCTCGAGGGGCACGGCGCCGATACCGAAGGTGCGCACCTGCACGTACGCTTCGCCTTGGCAGGCACAGCCGACCTGGCGGAGACGCGGCACGACTTCTTCTTCGAACATCGGCCGGAGTTCGAGCGAAGGACCCGGGAGCATGACGAGGGCGCGGCCGTCGCGGTGCAGGAAGACGCCGGGCGCGGTGCCGCGCGGATTGGGCAGCGAGTCGGCGCCGGCCGGGACGTAGCACTGGCTGAGATCCGCGGCGGCGACCTTGCGGCCGATCAGTTTGAAGCGATCGCGCAGGGCCT
>JBILXR010000151.1:0-4677 GCA_044378215.1 Opitutales bacterium | reverse complement strand
ATCACGGCCAAGGCATGGAGAAGGAGAATCCCGTCAAAGAACTCCGTCGCCTCGACGTCCGCCGTCGCGGCAAGCGCATCACGATCGTCGCCGAAGGCAGCGGCTTCCTTTACAAGATGGTCCGTCGCCTCGTCGGCGGCCTCCTCCGCGTGGGCGAAGGCAAGATGCCGCCCGAGCGCCTCGTGGAATATCGCAAGGAGCGCGTGATCACCTCCGAAGTCCCGACCGCGCCCGCCCGCGGGCTCTTCATGGAGAAGGTCTTCTTCGAGCCAGGATCGTTGCGGAATCCGCGCCCCCTCCGCAGCCGGAACGACGCCGACCTTAGTTCGGAATAGGCCATCTGAGGCGCCTCCAAGCGCTGGCTTTCGCGGCACCAAGATTTGAGATGGAAGCCGTGGGCGGTCCCGCCTATGGCCTAGTCATGCGGCGATTCGCCCTGCTCTGCCTCGCGCTGGCCTGCCCTGGCCTGCTTTCCGCTCATCCGGAATGGAAGGAAGCTAACTGCCTCGGCGTCATCGACGAGACCGGCCGGCTCACGCTGACCATCAAGTTCGACGTGCCGTCTTTCCTCGCAGGTCAGACGTCCAAGGACGCGACGATCAAGGCGCTCGATGAGCTGATGCTCACGCCGGGCAGCCTGGCAGCCTCGATCGAGCCGGGCCGACGACGTCTCCACGAGGGCGTCCGCCTTGAGGTCGACGGGCGCGTGACGCCGGTCACCCTCGACGCTTTCCCCTCGGCCGAGGCCATCGCTTCGACTTCAGCCCGCCAAGGCGAGGCGGACCGCTATCCGGTCATGCTCAACGCGCGCCTCACGGCGACCATACCCGCCCAGGCAACCCGCTTACGGCTAAGTTTCCCGCCGACGCTCGGCACGGTCTTCGTCAACCTCCGTAAAGGCATGGAGTATCAGGTCGTCATGGCCGCGACCGCCAACTTCCCGGCCGAACTCTCCCTTGGCGAAAAGCCTCAGGCCTCGGCCGCCGAGACCGCGTGGACGCTCTTCCTCGACGGTTTCGCGCACGTGCTGCCCGGCGGCTGGGATCACTGCCTGTTCATGCTGGCGATGTTCCTCGGGGCAGCCTCCGTCGGGCAGGCGCTCCGCCGCTCGCTCGTCTTCACGCTCGGCCATAGCGTGACCTTGACCGCCGTGGCCATGGGCTGGCTCGGTCAACCCGGCCCCTGGATCGAGCCCTTCATCGCCCTGACCATCGGCCTCAGCGCATGGCTGGCTTTCCGCGGCCAGCTGCAGGAACGCTCCGCTTTGGTGCTCCCGGCGGTGTTTGGCCTCGTGCATGGCCTGGGCTTCGCGGCCGCCGTCACCGACAACCTCACGAACTGGTCAGCAGGCGACATCGTCCTGATCCTCGTCGGCTTCAACCTCGGCGTCGAAGGCGCTCAAGCCCTGGTCATCGGTACTGCCGCGCTCGCACTCTGGACCGTGCAGAAAGTCCGCCTGCCCGAAGCGAAAATCCGCCGAGGACTGAGCCTGGCGGTCGCGCTGATCGGTTTCGGGGTCTTCCTCTGGCGGCTGCTCGGCTTGGAGTGATCAGAGGCGACCGACCGGACGCTTGCCAGCATCGAGGCGCTTGCGCTCGGACTCGGCAAGCGCCTCCAACTCCTTGACTAGCTCCGGCTGGTCGGCGGCGAGGTCTTCCTTTTCACCAGGGTCTTTCTCGAGGTCGTAGAGCGAAAATCCGATCTGACGCTGGTGCGTCTTGGCGGGATAGCCGTCAAGCTCCGCCGGGATCATGTCGACGTAGCTGCGGTAAGCATGCGGGAGGTGGAGCTTCCACTTTCCTTTGCGGACGGCCTCGAGGCGGTCGCCGTAATAATAGGCGAACGAATCGCGGGAGGTAGGCTGCTCAGACTTGAGGACCGACAGGAAAGAAACGCCGTCGATCTCGTTCTTCGGTGCCGGCGCCGCGGTCGCCGCCAGCAGGGTCGGGACGATGTCGATATTGGCGGCCAAGGCGTCCGTCTCGCTGCCGGCCTTCACGACACCGGGCCAGCGGACGATCAAAGGCACACGGACGCCGCCCTCGAAAGTCGTGCCCTTGCCTTCACGGAAAGGGCCGGCGGAACCGGCATGACGGCCGAAGTTAAGCCACGGTCCGTTGTCGCTGGTGAAGATGACGATCGTCTCCTGCTCGACCTTCTTCTCGCGCAAGGTGCGCAGGATCGCGCCGACGGCATGATCGAGATCCGCCAAGGTATCGGCGTAAGGCGTGGCGTGCTTGCCTTTGAATTCGGACGAGGCGCCGAGCGGCGTGTGCGGCATCGAAGTCGCCAGGTAAAGGAAGAACGGCTGCGCC
This sequence comes from Opitutales bacterium, assembly GCA_044378215.1. Lineage (GTDB taxonomy): Bacteria > Verrucomicrobiota > Verrucomicrobiia > Opitutales > UBA953 > UBA953. Next base: position 2,362 of record JBILXR010000151.1, on the reverse strand, counting down.
TTGCCGGCGTTATCCTTGATGAACCGGACCGCCCGCAGCCCCTGCGAGGAGGTCAGCGTGTCCATGTCGACCCAGTCACGGGTGTACCCCATGAGATGTCCGTTCACGATGCGCGGCAGCTCCGGATACATCTGCCGCCGGCTCTCGTCGGTTCGACCATAGCCGCGAGGCCACATGTCGTTCGAGTACGGCGTGATCATCGACTCGTCGAAGCCATGGGAGGGAGGCAGGAACTTCGGCGCGTCGCCGAGATGCCACTTGCCCACGACCCCGGTGTGATAGCCTGCCTTCTGCAAGAGCGTGCCCAAGGTCTGTTCGTCGTTGCTCAGGCCGATCTTGGAATTCGGCCCGAGGGCCGTGCCGCCCAGCCCGAGGCGGTTGGGATAGCATCCGGTCAGGAGGGCGACGCGCGAAGAGGTGCAGACCGCCTGCGTGGCCAGGAAGTTCGTGAAGCGTACGCCGTCCTTGCCGAGCTGGTCGATGTTCGGAGTGGGGTTCTGCTTCGAACCATAACAACCGAGGTCCGCCCAGCCCATGTCATCGCACATGATCAGGACAATGTTAGGCCTGCCGGCGAACAGGGATGCGCACCAGAAAAATACCAAGGTTGGGGTAAACCTCATGGACCCAGACCATAGGGTGAATCCCCTACCTTCCAAGAACTAAAAAAAGGGAACCTAGGTCAGGAAACCTTCAAGCCCAACTCGGCGCAGACGGCCGGGTGCTTCCGAGCCTTATTGATGAACTCATCCACCCCGAAGTCGGCCACGATGAAGTCGCCATAGCGGAAGGACGGGCACTTGGACTGACCGGTCAAGGCGACCAGCTGCCGCATCTGATGCATGTCGGCCGTCACGTCGCGGATATCGAGTTTCACGCCTTGCTTAGCGAAAAACTCGAGCGCTTCGGTACACCAAGGGCATCCGGGCTTGGTATAGAAAATCGGCAGCGGCTGCGGCATAGTCAAAAACAAGCGGACCACGGGCGGTTTAGCAAGCGGAGAGGCCAGGACACCCGAGACGTTGACACCCGATGGCGGCCTGCTGGAAATAGGTCGTCCCCTATGGAAACCATCCACGGCGCCCCGAGCTACACCCTGAAGACCGCCGAGGTCGAACTGGCCGTCACGCAGACCGCCGGCCACCTCGCCCCGGTGACCTTCCATCTGCCCGGCCTCAAGGCCTCGCCCTACTCGCTCTCGCCTTGGACGCCCACGCAGATCGACCAGAGCCTCCCTAACTTGCTCACCTATCTCCGCGGCGACTTCATGTGCCTGCCCTTCGGCGGACAACAGAAAGGCCCGCCGCATGGCGACACCGCCAACGCGCCTTGGCAGCTGGCGTCGTCCTCCGCGACCTCGCTGAAGCTGACGCAGACCGGCACGGATACCGGCGCCACGGTGGTGAAGAACTTCACGCTCATCCCCGGCCACCATGCGATCTACTGGGAGCATATCATCACGCAGCTCGAGGGTCGCTGGAACTACGGCAACCATCCGGTGCTCGATCTTTCGAACGTCTCCGCCGGCGCCGCGCGTATCGCCACGAGCGCCTTCCGCTTCGGCTCCGTCTACGCAGGTGAGTTCTCCAACCCCGGCGCCGGCGAGTCCGGCGCACTGAAGCCGTTCGCCGAGTTCACGTCGCTGAAGTCCGTCCCGATGAAGGATGGCTCGAACACCGACCTGACGCATTACCCGGCCCGCGCCGGCAATGACGACCTGATCATGCTCGTCAACGTGCCCGCCACCGAGGCCCAGCCGTTCGCCTGGACGGCCGTCACCTTCCCGGGCTACGTCTGGTTCTCGCTCAAGAACGTAGCCGATTTCCCCTCCACCCTCTTCTGGCTGTCCAACGGCGGCCGCCCAGGTCACCCGTGGGAGAAGCGCCACCTCGGCCGCCTCGGCCTCGAGGAAGTCTACTCCCACTTCTGCGACGGCGTCGACGTCGCCCGCGAGGACCGACTCGCCGCCAAGGGCATCCCGACCAGCCGCCTCTTCCGTAAGGACGAGCGCGTCCGCCTCCCCCTGATCCAGGCCGCCGCCGCCGTGCCCGCCGCTTTCGGCCAAGTCCAGAGCATCGTCCCCGCCGGCCCGGAGTCCGTCCGGATCACGGGCGAAAACGGCCAGTCCGTTACCTGCCCCATTAATTGGCAGTTTTTGAAGTCGTAAGTCGGCTTACTCAATTCTTGTCCCTGTCCAAGGAGTCGCCTAAATCCGACCTCCCCGACCCTCCTTTCCCCATACCATGTCCTCCCCCAAGATTGTCCAAGATCTCTCCACCAAGAAGAGCGGTGTCGCCTCTCTCGTGGAGAAGGAACTCGCCAAGACCGGCGGCCTGCTGCGTCTCGCCCCGTGCTGGGTGCC
>JBILXR010000150.1:0-4711 GCA_044378215.1 Opitutales bacterium | reverse complement strand
GGACGACCACGCCGGGCTTGGCGGTGGCGCGGGTCTCCCAGAGGTGCAGCTGGGCGAGGACCTGGTTGGCGAACGAGGTCGACATCACGTAGGACGGGTGACCGGTGGCGCAACCGAGGTTCACGAGACGGCCTTCGGCGAGCATGTAGAGCTGGCGGCCGTCCTTGAACGTGTAGCGGTCGACCTGCGGCTTGATGGTGTCCTTCTTGGCTCCCTTGTGGGCGTTGAGGCGGACGACCTGGATCTCGTTATCGAAGTGGCCGATATTACAGACGATCGCCTGGTCCTTCATCTTGGTGAGGTGCTCGAGCGTGATGATATCCTTATTGCCCGTGGCGGTGACGTAGATGTCGGTCGTGCCGAGGGTGTCCTCGACGGTGACGACGCGGAAGCCTTCCATCGCGGCCTGGAGCGCGCAGATCGGGTCGATCTCGGCGACCTGGACCGTGGCGCCGAGGCCGCGGAGGGACTGGGCCGAGCCCTTGCCGACGTCGCCGTAACCGATGACGAGGGCGACCTTGCCGGCGATCATGACGTCGGTGGCGCGCTTGATGCCGTCGACGAGGGATTCGCGGCAGCCGTAGAGGTTGTCGAACTTCGACTTGGTGGCGGTATCGTTGACGTTGACGGTCGGGACGAGGAGGGAGCCGTCTTCGAGCATGCGGTAGAGTCGCTTGACGCCGGTGGTGGTCTCTTCCGAGACGCCCTTCCAGCTCTTCACGACCTTATGCCAGTGACCGGGCTTCTCCTTGGCGACCTTCTTGAGGAGGTTCTTGATGATCTGTTCTTCTTCGGATTCCGAAGGAGACCAGGCCCACTTCGAACCGTTCTCGAGCTCGTAGCCCTTGTGGATGAGGAGCGTGGCGTCGCCGCCGTCGTCGACGATGAGCTCAGGGCCGTCGCCGTTGGGCCAGGTGAGCGCCTTCATGGTGCACTCCCAGTATTCGACGAGGGTCTCGCCCTTCCAGGCGAAGACCGGGATGCCGGCCTTGGCGATCGCCGCGGCGGCGTGGTCCTGGGTGGAGAAGATATTGCACGAGGCCCAGCGGACGTCGGCGCCGAGTTCGGCGAGCGTCTCGATGAGGACCGCCGTCTGGATGGTCATGTGCAGCGAGCCGGCGATGCGGACGCCCTTGAGGGGCTTCTTCTTGCCGTGCTTCTTGCGCAGGGCCATGAGGCCGGGCATCTCGTGCTCGGCGACTTGGAGTTCCTTGCGGCCCCACTCGGCGAGACCGAGGTCCGCGACTTTGAAGTCCGTGAATTTCTTGGAGGATGACAGGGTGGTGGCCATGAGAGGGAAGGTGTGAGCGGTTAGCGGTAAGCGGTTAGCGGCTAGAAAATGGGGTTACTTGCTGAGGGCCTTGTGGAAGGCGGCCATCTTCGAGGTGACTTCCCAAGGCAGGCCCTTCTTGCCGAAGTGGCCGTAGTGGGTCGACGCACGGTAGATCGGGCGACGGAGGTCGAGCTGGCGGATGATCTCGGCCGGATTGAAGAGGAAGACCTTCTTCACGGCATCGAGAATCTGGGCGTCAGGGATCTCGCCCGTACCGAAGGTCTCGAGGTGGATGCTGGTCGGCTCGGGGTGACCGATGGCGTAAGCCACCTGCAGCTCGCAACGCTCGGCGGCGCCGGACGCGACGATATGCTTGGCGACCCAGCGGGCCATGTAGGCCGCGGAACGGTCGACCTTGGTCGGATCCTTGCCCGAGAAGGCGCCGCCGCCGTGGCGGCCCATGCCTCCGTACGAGTCGACGATGATCTTACGGCCGGTGAGACCGCAGTCGCCCTGGGGGCCGCCGACGACGAAGCGTCCGGTCGGGTTGATCAGGTATTCGGTCTGCTTGCCGACAAGCTCCTTGGGGAGCACCTTGCGGATGACCTGCTCGATACAGAACTTTTCGATCTGGCGATGGGTGACGTCCTCGGTGTGCTGCGTGGAGATCACGACATTCTCGACGGCGACCGGGCGGCCGTCGACGTAGCGGACGGCGACCTGCGACTTGCAGTCGGGGCGAATCCACTCGGTGCCCTTGGCGCCGGACTTACGGAGACGGGCTAGCTCACGATTGAGGCGGTGGGCCAGCATGAGCGGCGCCGGCATCAGCTCGGGGGTCTCCGTCGTGGCGTAACCAAACATGATGCCTTGGTCGCCGGCGCCCATCTTGGCGTGCTTCTTGCCCTCGGCCTTGCGCTCGTCGACGCCTTGGGCGATGTCGGGGGACTGCTTGGTGAGCAGGTTGGTGATGAAGACCTTGTCGGCGTGGAAGACGTCGTCGTCGTTCACGTAGCCGATCTCCCGGATGGCGTCGCGGACGACTTCCTCGAAGTTGACCTTGGCCTTGGTGGTGAGTTCGCCGGCGATGACGACGTGGTCGCTCTTGACCAGGGTCTCGCAGGCGACGCGCGAAAAGCGGTCCTGCGCGAAGCAGGCGTCGAGGACGGAATCCGAGATGCTGTCGGCGACCTTGTCAGGGTGGCCCTCGCCGACGGATTCGGACGAGAAGATGAAGGAGGCGTGGCTTGCCATAAGACCAGGGAAACAAACGGGGGGCGGGAGGGTTGGCAAGTCCGACATCCAAATATCTGGATAGATAGATGCGTCATAGCGATCGGCCTATGGACGATCGCAGGGATAGGGGCAGGGCTAGGGCCAGGGGCAGCAGTGAGAGGCCCGGAGGCTCAGAGGCCCAGTTGACCAGAGATGAAACAGCTCAAAGGGAAACCGGAAACCGGGTCATTGGCTGGGGTGGAATAACTTCGGGTCTCAGGTACGGGCGCAGGTACGGGAGCAGGAATCAGGCCCGGAACCTGTACCCGAACCCGAACACCTGAACCTGATACCCGACAACCGAGACCTGGGACCCGAGAATGATTACATGGCCGCAGCATCCTATCCGGTCTCCGGTTTCCCTTTGAGTTCGTATCGAGGTAGGGTCGGCACTGCGTGCCGACCTAGCGATGCGTTCGTCGATCCCGAGACAGCTAGGTCAGCACGCAGTGCTGACCTAGCCCATGTCAGGTGGTGGCGGTTAGCGGTTGGCAACACACCAGAGGCCTGGAGGCTCAGAGGCCCAGTTGACCAGAGATGAAACGGCTCAAAGGGAGACCGGAAACCGGATTATTGGCTGGGGTGGCATAACTTCGGGTCTCAGGTCTCGGCTACGGGTTCAGGTACGGGCGCAGGGGCGGGGGCGGGAATCAGGCCCGGAACCTGTACCTGAACCTGAACGCCTGAACCTGACACCCGACGGCCGAGACCTGGGACCTGAGAATGATCGCATCCCTACCAAAACAAAAAGGGCGCCCGCAGGCGCCCTCATTAATTCCCGTGTCACCGTGTCCCCTTGCCCACGTGACCCTCGCGGCTACGCCGCGCTCAACCCCCGATCGACCTCAGGGTGACGAGATACTCGATGAGCGCGGTGAACTCCTCGACAGTGAGGCCGGCGGCGAGGCCGGCCGGCATCATCGACTGCGGCAGGTGCTTCTCTTCCTTCACGTCGTCGCGCCTGATCTTGGAGACCTGGCCGGCGATGTTGCGGAGGGTGATGACGCCGTCGGCTTCGCCGGTGACGAAGCCCATCTGATCGGGCCCGTTCTTCATGGAGAGGACGACCGTCTGGAAGCCCTGGGCGACGACCTTGTTCGGATCGAGGATGGAATCGATGAGGTACTCGCGCGGGAACTTCGCGCCGGCGGCGCCGAGGTACGGCCCCTTCTGCTCGGCGGCGAGGTCGACCGCGTGACACGCCACGCATCCCTGTTGGGTGAAGAGGCGTTGGCCGTTCTTCACGTTGCCGCGGCCCTTGAGGGCGGCGGTCGCGACGACCTTGGCGTCGAGCTGGGCGATCTTCTTGCCCTTGCTGGCGGCGGCGAGCTTACCCGCGGCGAGCGCGGCCTCGGCGGCCTTGATCTGGAGGACGTTGTCGCCCTTCATGCCTTCCTTCAGCTGCTTGTCGAAACCGGTGAGGCCGAGGTCGGTGATGGCGTGGAAGAAGCCGAGGTCGCGAGGGTTCTTGTCGATGTGGCCGCGGACGGCCTTCTTGTGCTGGTCCTTGGTGAGCGGGCTGGTCAGCACGTTGAAGAGGGCCTTCCAGAGGATCGTCGAGGCGGCGTCTTCGGCCTTGTTGGCCATGGAACGCAGCTTGTTCACCTGGGTGCCGCGTTCGGCCTCATAGATGAAATCATTGGTCGCCTGCGTCGCGGCGCCCGGCGCCTTGGGATCCTTGGACCAGTCGGCGAGGACCTTCACGCGGGCCTCGAGGCCGGCTTCCCCTTCCACCCGGAGCAGCGCCTTGTAGCAGTCGAGACGCTCTTCCCACTTGCGCGAGCCCTGCAAGGCGGCGTCGGTCAGGAGGGCGATGTCGGCCGGACGCAAGGTCTGCGATGCCATCGCGAGGCGGAGCGGGTCGAGGCCTTCGAGCTTGAGCTCGGTGATGGCGATGCGGTTCTTGGCGAGGACTTCGAGCGAGGCCATGCGTAGGTTGCCGGGCAGCTTGGCGTAGGCGGCTTCGATGCCCTGATGGATGCGCGGCGTGGCGGACCAGGCGACAGGCTCGAAGTACGGACCACGGTCGTCGGGCCGGGTGCTCCACCAGTCCTTATAGTTCCAAGGCTTCTCGACGTGGTAGAGACGGGCGAGCGCGGAGACCGCGCCGAAGCGGACGGACTCGTCGCCGCTCAGGCTGAGCGCGAGCAGGCCGTCGACGGC
>JBILXR010000149.1:0-4734 GCA_044378215.1 Opitutales bacterium | reverse complement strand
TCTTGTGTGCGCAGGGCGCGCTGCGGGTAGGGCGAATAGTCGGGACGGGCGACCTCGACGTGACGCTCGCGGCCGGCGACCACCCAGGTGCGGGTCGGGTCGACCTGGCCTTGGCGGTCGGATTGCAGGACGTTCCAGAGGGAACGCCCCGTCATCACCGCGGGCGGCTTCACGCCACCGGCTTCGAGGAAGGTCGGGGCGAGGTCGGGCAGCGTCACCATGTCGTCCACCACGCGACCGCCCTTTACGCCGGCGCCCGCGACGATGAGCGACACGCCGGTACCGAACCCGTAGAGGTTGCACTTGCCGTGCGGGAAGCCCGGGGCGCCGTGGTCGCCGCTCACGGCGATCAGCGTCTTGCTACGTTCGCCGGCGCGGTCGAGTTCCTCGAGCAATACGCCCATCGCGGCGTCGAGCGCCTGGACTTCGCCGAGGTAGTCGGCGAGGTCTTCGCGCACCACCGGAACGTCCGGCAGGAAGGCCGGCAGCTTACCCTTGAGGGCGTCGGGATCGAGGCCCCAGAGTTTCTGGCCACTGCCACGCACCCAGGTGCGGTGAGTGGTAGTCGGCCCAAACCAATAAGCGAAGGGCTGGCCAGCGGCTTTCGCCACGAGCATCGCTTTGAAATTACCGCGGACTTCTTCGAGGAGCTTGGCGCGGGCCGCCTCGACCGTGGCGCCCTTCGCCACGAGGTCGGTCGCGTTCTCCGAGAAGTTGTTGAAGGCTCGGCCGGCTTGTTCGTAGGCGTGTTTCTGTCCGCCGTAAGGAGCGTCGGCCGGTGAGCCCGGGCTCCAGACCTTGTAGGACTTGCCGAGGTGATAGCCAGCGTCGCGCAGCAGGAGCGGGTAAGTGGGAATCGTCTCGTCCCAAACGGCACCCTGCAGGATGGCGCCGCGGCCGGTACGCCAGAAATGTTGGCCAGAGAGCAGCGAGCTACGGCAGGGCGTGCAGGAGGGCGCGTTGACGTGCGCGTTGCGGAAGAGCACGCCTTCTTTGGCGAGGCGGTCGAGGTTCGGCGTGCGGAGCAATCCGTTGGTGCCGGCAAGGTTACCATGCTCCGCGTAGATGCGGGCGAAGCGACCCCAGTCGTCGGCGAAGAAGAAGAGGATGTTCGGACGCTCTGGGGCCGAGAGGGCGAAGCCGGAAGCAGCGAAGAACAGGGTGAGGAAGGAGAGGAGGCGCATGATTCAACGAGAGGACTTGATGGGAGCTGGTTCGAAGTCGGTCTTGCTGACCCAGCCCGCGTCGAGGAATTCCCCCTTCAGGTAGCGTTCGTAGAAACCGCGACGACGTTCGTCGGAATGCGGGAAGGCCTCGTATTCGGCGCCGCGGCCGAGGGCGCGGAGGTCGCCTTGGCGCTTCAGCTCGGCCCACATCTGCGTGCGGAGCTTCTCAAGTTCGGACCCGTTGGCTCCGGCCAGATTCTGCACGCAGTCCGGATCGGCCTTCAGGTCGTAGAGTTCGCGCCCCGGCCGCATCCCGAAGCAGAGTTCCCAGAAAGGATCCTTCCCGGCGGCGCGGCGCGCTTCGAGCAGGAAAGTCTTCGTCGGGCTCGCGTCGGTATCGAGGTAGCCCGTCTCCGGATTGCACGCCGGCCAGCGCGAAGGCTCGGCGTTCTCCAGGTAGAGCAGACCGCCCTTGGCGATGCCGCGGACCGGGTAGCCTTCGTCGTGCGGGCGACCGAGGTCGTTACGTTCGCGGCCGATCAAGGTGAAGTCGCGGCCGGGCAGGGGCTGGGCGCCGTCGGACTTGAACACATCGAAGAGGCTGCGACCCGACGCCGGGAGCAGGCCGGACTTATCCCAGGCCAGGCCGGCGGCTTCGAGGAAGGTCGGGGCGAGGTCCGCGAAGCCGACGTAGTCGGCGACCTTGCGGCCGGAGCGGGTGATGCCGGCGGGCCAGCGGACCGCGAAGGGCAGGTGGTTGGCGTTCTCGTAGGCCGATCCCTTCACGCGGGGGAAGGGCATGCCATTGTCGGATGTCACGATGATCAGCGTGCGGTCCAGTTCGCCGCGCGCTTCGAGCTGGGCGAGGACCTTGCCCAGCTGGGCGTCGAGGTGTTCGACCTCCACCGCGTAGTCGAGCATGTCACCGCGGACCGTCGTATTGTCGGGCCAGTATTTCGGCACGCGGTCCACGTCGCCGGGCTTCTTGCCGAAGCGGGCGTAGCTGCCTTCTTCGTAGGCGCGGTGCGGCTCCTGGAAGCCTAGCCAGAAGAACCACGGCTTATCGGCGGAGGTCTCCTTGAGAAAGTCGGCGAAGTTGGCCGAGTAGTCATTGTTCGCCATGGCCTTGGCGGGCGGTGCGGCCTTGCGGCGGGCGAAGACCTTGCCCGTCATCGGGCGAGGCGATCCGTCGGCCTTGAGCGATTGGCCCGGACCCCAGACCTTGCCGGTGGAGGCGTAGAAGTAGCCCGCCTTGTCGAGGGCGTCGGGCAGGATGCCGATTTCCGGCGGGAAATACGGGAAGTGGTTGGCCGCGGCGCCGAGGAGCCACGGGTGACGTCCGGTCATGATGCTCGAGCGCGAAGGCGCGCACTTCGCCGTCGGCGTATAGGCGTTGAGGAAGAGCAGGCCTTCCTTGGCGAGGCGGTCGAAGTTCGGCGTCCTGACCCAGGAGCAGCCGTAGGCGCCGGCGTGGCCGTTGCCCCAGTCGTCGGCGATGACGAAGAGAATGTTCGGGCGCGTCGGTTCGGCGGCGTGGCCGACGAGGACCGCGCAGAGGGCGGCGAGGAGCAGGGTGGGGCGCATGGCTCAGGGGTGACGGCACTTAAGCCCTTCCGGCGGAGGCATGCAACGCCTCAACTACCCGGGCAAAGAAAAGGCCGGGCGACTTGCGTCGTCCGGCCTTCGTCAGCGCCTCGGGGAGGGCTTACTTCTTGGCCGGCTCGGCCTTCTTGGCCGGGGCCTTCTTGCCACCCTTGGCGGCGGGCTTGGCCGCCGGCTTCGGGGCGAGGTCGCGGAGCTTCACGTTCTTGAACCAGACTTCGTCGCCGTGTTCCTGCAGGAGGATATGGCCGTCGGCCCACTCGCCGAAGTTCTTGCCGTACTTAGGATCGGCATACTTGGACTTCGCGACGAGGTCGCGGAACTCCGCGGTGTTGCGGTCGTAGGAGACGACGAGGCGGCCGTTGAGCCAGTGTTCGACCTTGGTGCCCTTCGCGATGACGTAGGCGTTGTTGAATTCGCCGATGCGGTTGGCGCGCTTGGTGTTCGCGGCCGTCTTCAGGTCGTAGAGCGAGGAGACGGTGCGATTGCCATCGCGGCCGAGCTTGGCGTCCGGGTGGACGGCGTCGTCGAGCATCTGGAATTCCAGGCCGAAGGCCGAGCCGGCGCCCTGGTTGAGGTTCGGCTGCACGAAGTATTTCAGGCCGCTGTTCGCGCCCTTGGTAAGCTTGAAGTCGACGGAGACTTCGAACTCCTTGAAGCGCTCGATCGTGATGATGTCGCCGGCGTTGGCGGATTCCTTGCCGTCACCCTTGGCGGTGCGGAGCGTGCCCTTTTCGACGGACCAGCCGGCCTTCGGGAAGTCCGGTCCCTTGGCGGAGCGCCAGCCCTTGCTGGAGCGGCCGTCGAAGAGGAGCTTCCAGCCGTCGGCCTTCTCGGATTCGGACAGGGTGTTGTCCGGGATCTTCGTGAGCGAGATGTTGCGCCACTCGACGGTGGTGCCGGCCTTGGCGGCGTCCTTGCCGATGCCGTGGACCTGGAAGGCGATGAAGCCCGACTTGTAGCCGTCGTCGCGGACGTCGACGCGCTGCACCCCGTTGAGCCAGGTGCGGATGCGGGGACCGTTGGCCTCGATCTTCACGCGGTTCCACTCCCCGATCTTGGAGATTTCGCGGCCCTGCTGGGAGAAGGCGAGGGCGTCGCCGCCGCCGAAACCGGGGAAGATCCAGCCGCGACGGCCTTCTTCATAGAGGCCGGCGGACCACATGCGGGCTCCAGGGGCGTCCTTCTTCACGTTCTTCGGATCGGTGTCGATCTCGGCCTGATAGCCGTGGACGCGGCCGACCGGCACCTTGGCGGGCTTGCCGTCGGCGCCCTTGTAGATGACTTCCTTGGCTTCGGAATGGCTGCGGAACTGCACGCCCGAGTTCAGGCGCGGGTCGTTCTTGAACTCATACTCGAGGACGAAGTTGCCGTAGTCTTTCTCGGTGGCGAGGAAGGTGTTCGGGGTGTTGAGGGTCGAGGTGCCGACGAGGCTGCCTTCGGCGTTGACGGCGTAGGTGGCGTCGCCGCCGAGCTTCTTGAAGCCCGTGAGGTCCTTGCCGTTGAAGATCTCGACTTTGTTGGAGTTGGCCTTCGGCGCGCCGGCCTTGGAGGCGGGGGACTGGGCGTCGTTGGCGCAGCCGACGATCAGGAGGGCGGCGGCCGAGAGGCTCAGGAGGAGCGGGGTCTTTTTCATGGTGGGTGTGATTTGGTTTAGAGATGAAAAAGCGGAGCGGCCTGGCGACCGCTCCGCTTCGTCGGAGGAGCTTAGAACGTGGTCGGGATCTCGAAGCCCTTGCGCCCGACGCGCTTGGCCACGAGGTCGCGGTTGGCGGCTTCGGCGTTGGCGCCGGTGAAGAGCTCGCTCTTGACGTCCTGCGTGAGCGGGGCGCCGAGGACGGCCTTGGATTCGTCGAGGTTCACGCCGTTACGGCCGAGGTGCTCGGCCATGCGACCGAAGGCTTCGGCGAGGCCGGAGCTGGCCTTGAGGGCGTCCTTGATCTCGCCGGCGCTCTTCTTCGCGCCG
>JBILXR010000023.1:0-17388 GCA_044378215.1 Opitutales bacterium | reverse complement strand
CGGAGCGGCTGGATGGACTCGAGGAGCTTGACCTTCTCGTCGCGGATGTGTTCGGCGGAGAGGGAGCGCGGCTGTTCCATCGCGACGAGCGCGAGGAGCTGCATGGTGTGATTCTGCAGCATGTCGCGCGTGGCGCCGCTGCCGTCGTAGTAACCGCCGCGGGTGCCGACGCCGAGCTCTTCGGCGACGGTGATCTGGACGTGGTCGACGTGGCGACGGTTCCAGAGGGGTTCGAAGATCGGGTTGGCGAAACGCAGGACGAGGAGATCCTGGACGGTCTCCTTGCCGAGGTAGTGGTCGATGCGGAAGATCTGCGACTCGCGGAAGTTGCGGGCGGCGACGGCGTTGAGATGGACGGCGGAGGCGAGGTCCTTGCCGAACGGCTTCTCGATGATGACCTTGCTTTCGAGTTCGGTGCCGAGGCCGCGGCCGGCGAGGCCAGACTGGCCGAGATTCTCAAGGATCGGCTCGAAGACCGAGGGGGGAGTCGAGACGTAGAAGACCAACTGGAGCGGGCGACCGGCGCGCTTCTCGGCGGCGGCGATCTGCTCCTTCAGGGCGGCGAAGGCCTTGGGGTCATCGTAACCACCGGCCTGATAGGAAGTGTTATCCTGGACGCGTTGCCAGATATCGGGGCGGAACTCGCGGCGGGAGAACTTCTTGATGTCGGCGGCGGCCTGGGTACGGAACTCGGCGTCCGGCACAGGCTTACGGCCGAAGCCGATCAGGTGGAAGTCCGCCGGCAGGAGGCTGTCGACCGCCAGGTTGTACAAGGCGGGCAGCAGCTTGCGGGCGGCCAGGTCGCCGGAGGCGCCGAAGATGACCACGCAGGTCGGCTGGGCGCCGCGGTGCTTGCTCAGGCCGGAGAGGAACGGATGGCGGTCGGTGTCGGACATCGGAGTCTAGAAGCGGCGACGCCCGAAGAGGACTTCGCCACGGTGTTGAAGGAGGCGGACGGTGCCTTTCTTGCAAACCAGAACTTCCACGACGTCGAAGCGCGTATGACACGCACCCCCGATTTGCCTGATCCAAGCGCCGGCGGCCCGCCGCAAAGCCCTCTTTTTCCGTCGATTCACCGCCCAATACCCTTCCCCGCCTTCGTCGCCATGGCGGGTCTTGACCTCGACGAAGACAAGGATCTCGCCCTCGAGGATGACCAAGTCGAGTTCGTCGCGGCCATGTCGCCAGTTGACCGCGAGGCAGCGGCCGCCTTGTCGGCGGTAATGCGCCTCGGCTTGGCGTTCGCCCCAGGCCCCAAAATTGGCCGGGGGACGCCGCCCCACCCACCACGCCCGCAGAGCCTCGCCGAGTTCGCGCCAAAACATGTCCGATGAGACCTAAAAAACGGCTTTTCGACCAGCCTGCGGCGGAGGGGTTCTTGACCTAGGGAACCCTAGGTGCCTTTCTCTGTCCTTACCCCACACCCATGCGTCTCCTCACCCTCCTCGCCCTCGCCGCCGCGGCCTGCGTCAGCGCCGATCCGATTCCCGAATCCTTCCGCCAGAACGGTTGGTTCGTCGGCTCCCAAGCTTACACCTTCAAGGAGTTCTCCTTTTTTGAAGCCATCGCCAAGACCAAGGAAGCCGGCGGCAACGTCATCGAACTCTTCCCCGGACAGGCCGTGAAGCCTGGCTCGAAGGACAAGACCCACCACTCGATGTCCGAGGCCACCATGGCCGAGATCAAGGCCGAGCTGGACCGTCAGGGTGTCCGCGCCGTGAACTACGGCGTCGTCGCCGCGAAGAACAAGGAAGACGTCTACGCGATCATGTCCTTCGCCAAGAAGATGGGCCTCTACGCCGTCTGCACCGAATCCACCGAGCAGATCGTCCACTGGGAATCCGCGGCGAAGGAATTCGACATCAAGGTCGCCATCCACGAGCACGGCACCCGGATCACCAAGGACGGCAAGATCGACCCCAAGTACAAGGTCTGGGATCCCCTTTACGTCCTCGGCGTCGTCGAAAGCCGCGACCATCGCGTCGGCGCCTGCGCCGACATCGGCCACTGGGCCACGTCGAACCTGAGTTCCGTCTGGGCGCTCAAGGTCCTCGAAGGCCGCATCGTCAGCGTGCACCTCAAGGACAAGGCCGCCTTCGGCAAGTCCGAGGTCGTCGTCGCCGGCAAGGGCGTCGTCGACGTCGACGGCTGCCTCCAGGAACTCATCCGCCAGAAGTTCGACGGCCATATCTCCGTCGAGCACGAAGCCGACTGGAAGGACAGCGTCCCGCAGGTGAAGCATAACATCGACTTCGTTAAAGCCCGCGCGAAGTAAGGTCCGCTCAGCGCGCGCAGATCAAGCCCCCGGAAACGGGGGCTTTTTGTGCGCGCACCCGGAGGCGCGGCGACGTCAGGACCGCGCTTCGTAAAGCCGTAGGCCGCTGGGGAGCGTCGTCACGCCGACCAGGACGAGCCGGGCGGCAGCGAGCAGGGTCGCCTGCTCCTCGCGGGTGCGCTCGCGACCGCCGGTGACCGCCAGCATATGGAGATCAAGCCCGACGACATAAGGGTCGTCGGCGACGCGCGCGGGCGAGACCCTTTCGACGAGGTAAAGCCTGCCGTCCGGCGCCAAGGCCTGCCGGCAACGACCCAGCAGCCGGACGACTTGGTCGTCGGGCCAGTTATGCAGGACGCTCTTAAGGACGATGGCGTCGGCCCGGAAAGCAAAGTCCGCCCGGAAATCACCGCCGAGCACTTCGACTCGGTCCGCCAAGCCGGCCTCGGCCAGCTGACGGGCGGCGGGCGCGACCACGGACGGACGCTCGAACAGAAGACCACGACAGGCGGGGTGCCGGCGCAGGATCGCGCCGAGAAGCACGCCGCGGCCGCCGCCGACATCCGCGACCAGGCGATGGCGGCCGAAATCCGTCGCGCCGGCGATCTCCTCCGCCACCCTCGCGGCGTCCGCGCCCATCCATTCGGCATATGCGGTGTCGAGTTCGGACGAAGCCTGGCGGTGCGACCAGACATCCTGTCCGAAGACATGATCGAAGGCCGGGCGGGCGCCGCTGAGGGCGGCGGCGAGCCCGCACCAGGCGCCGGCGAACTCCTCAGCCGCGAGAAGCGCATGGACGGCTCCGGGGCGACCGGGCAGCAGGCCCGCGCCGAGTTCGGTCAGGACGAAATCTCCGGCGGGATCCTCGGCCGCGAGACCTGCTTGGACCAGTCCTCGCAGCAGGCGACGCAACGACTCGGACGATACGCCCAGATCATCGGCGAGCGCCGCCGCGCCGACGGGCCGCTCCGCGAGGGCGGCAGGCAGGCCTAGCCTCACCGCGACGTACGCGAGGGCCGTACCCCGATAGCCTTCGATCAGCTCGCCCAAGCGGGCCTCGTCGGCGGCCGTCGGCCTTACGCCCGCCGCGGGCAACGGCGAAGCGCCGAAGACCAAGGTAGGGAAGAGGGCGCCGTCGACGTAGGCGGGAAGATGTTGCGCCAGCAACCGCAGCCCCGCGGCGCCTAGGTTCGCCTCGGCCTGGCGGCCGTCGACGAGATGATAGCGGTCCCGGGTGGTACGATAGCTTTCGATAGCCTTGATCTGCGCCAGGGGCCAGCCCGTGCGGGTCGCCAAAGACTCGAAATCAGGCTCGCTCTCGACGAAGCACCGGAAGACCTCGGCCAGACTGACCCCGGTGACCGGATCAGGCGTCAGCGCATGCAGAAGCCGGAGCTTGAGGACGTTGATGTTCGCGACGCGGCCCTGACGGAGGTCCGACAGGACCGCCGACGGCGTCTCGTGATCTTCCGGGGGAACGAACAGCCGCAGAATCACCCGACCTCCGGGGGCGAGCACCTTGGCCAAGAGATGGGCGAAGCGTCTCTGCCCGTAAGGGTGCGAAAGCAACCCGAGTCCGCCGTCGCAACAGATGAGGTCGAAGGACGCCGCCGGGAAAAAAGCGTCAAGTGCCAGCCAGTCGCCGCAGGTCGCCGCAGAAGGATCGCCCGGCCACACGCCGCCGATCATGTCGGCGCTACGATCGAGGGCCTTGATCACGGTTCCCTCCGGCCACGCCAACCGGCAGAGCTCAGGGGTGACGCCGAGGATGAGGACGCGCGGCGGACGACCTTGGGCCAGAGTCCAATCCCGGGCCACCTGCGCGACGATGGCGACGTCGTCCGGCGACGGACGCAACGGCGGACCGACCTGTGCCCAGCGTGCGGAAATTTCCCGCCAATGAGCGGAGGTCTCCGCGGTGCTCATCGAACGCGCTCCTCCGGGGCGGACTGACGATCGGCATACAAGCAGAGGAAAGTGCCGGATCCGGAGATCACCTCCATACGATGCGGCTCGCCGGCCCGGATGATCACCGTGGCGGGCGCTTCCACGCGGAAGGCCCGGCCGGCGACCTCATATTGGTAGGTCAGCCCGTCCTGGCCGGGCAGCAGGAAATTGATCTCGTCGAACGGATGGGTTTCGACGGCGGCATAACGCCAGACTCCCTCCCGAGCGCCCTCGGCATGCGCGACCTGATGCGCCGCCGCATGGAACGAGGCGCCCGGCAAGTCGGCGGAAGTCATCAGCCGCAGACGCTCGAGACCGGGGACGTCGCGATGACCAGGCAAGGCGGACAAGCTGACGTAGCGAACGGGGAGGACGTGCGACATGGCGACGAAAAAAGCGAACTCCCAAAAGGGCCTAAGTCTACGTAAATCGGCCGACCGGAAGGCCCCCCTACTCCGCGATCGCCGCCTGCAATTCCTTGAGCATGCGCCTCAATTCACCGGGGGTATCGTAATCCTTGCGGCCCATGGGGAGAGATTCGATCGGCAGGTAGCCGTTGTAGCCGGCGTCGCGCGCGATCTTCACGATCTTACGCATGTCGGTCAGCGGCTTGTTGGGCTTGCCGAACGGGGTCTCCTTCACCTGCCAGTTGACGGCATAAGGGGCCGCTAAGGCGATGTCGACGTAAGGGTCGGCGGTCAGGTATTTGCCGGTGTCCACGATGGCACGGCAGTTCGGATGATTCACGCGCTTGAGGAGGCTGACATGCTCGGCGCCGGTGGTGAGGAAATCGCCGTGGTTCTGCACGCCGATGAAGATGCCACGGGCGGCGGCGAATTCGGCGCACTCGCGGAAGTCGTCCGCGATCCAGCCTTCGACGACGTCGCGGGAAGCGCCGCCGGACACGGCCTGCCACTTCTGCGGCGGGATGTTGGTATCGGCAAAGACGCGCAGCACGGGGGCGCCGAGCTTCACGCAGACCTCGACCCAGTCCTTGATGCGCTGCTTGCCTTCGGCGCGCAGGGCCAGGTCGGCGGTGGTGACTTCGTTCTTCACGCCGCTGCCGCTGATCTCGAGTCCGAGGCGGAACGCCTCGTGCTTGACGGCGAAGATCTCGGCGTCGGTCGGGACCTTGGGGTAGCTGGCGAAGAAGTAACCTGTGAGGTCGATGGCGTCGAAGCCAGCCTCGGCGGTGAAGGTCAGCAGCTGATGGAGGTTCATCGCCTTGGGGTTATTCGGCTCCTTCAGACCGAGGTTCAGCTCGACGTAAAAGGAGTAAGCGTTGAGCGAGGTGCGCAGGCGCGAGATCTTGCCGGCGGGGACGGACTCGGCGGCGCGGGCAGAGAGACCCAGCGCGGCGAGCGAAAGCCAAGCGGACTGCTTCAGGAAATCACGACGGGGGGTGGCGGAGGACATGGGTAGACAATGTGCAACAGTGCGGAGGTGCAAAAGGGCAAAGGTGGGGGAAGGGGTAGAGCCAGGGCTTGGGCTAGGGCTAGAAGGACAATCAAAGGGAGACCGGAAACCGGAAAGTGTGCTGCCGCCATATATGTGCCCAGCCAATCATCCGGTCTCCGGTTTCCCTTTGAGTTAAAACCTTTGCCTCAAGGTAGGGCTGACCGGCCCGGTCAGCCGAGGTTGAGCGAGCCGCTCAACCCTACCAAAGCGACGGTCTCTCACTTTTGCACCTTTGCACAGGCCGCAGGCCGATTTGCACTTTTGCACTAGGACAGCACGTGGTGCTGTCCCTACCCCCACCCCTACCCCTACCCCTCAGCATCTAAACCTTCCCCTCCCCTCCTCTCCCCCTTTATTCTCGCCTGACGTCCATGTCGGAATCCCCTCGCGACCAGATCCTCCGCCTCCGCGCCGAAATCCTGCGCTACGAGGAGCTGTATCGTAAGAAGCACGCACCCGAGATCTCCGACTTCGAATTCGACAAGCTCGTCGACAAGCTCGCCGACCTGGAGCGCGAGTTCCCGATGTTCGCCGGACCCGACCTCGACATCGGCGACGACAAGTCCGAGGGCTTCCAACAGGCCGACCACAAGGCCCCGATGCTGTCGCTCGACAACACTTACGACGAAGCCGACTTCCGCGCCTTCGGAGACCGTCTTTACAAGGCGCTCGGCGGCACGGGCCTGGAATTCATCGTCGAACCGAAAGTCGACGGCGTAGCGGTCTCGCTCACCTTTGAGAAAGGCCAGTTCGTCCGCGCGGTCACCCGTGGCAACGGCACTCGGGGCGACGACGTGACGGCGAACGTCAGCCTCATCCGCGAGATCCCGCGTTCACTCAAGGGCGCGCCCGACCTCCTCGAGGTCCGCGGCGAGATCTACATGGAACTCGCCGAGTTCCAGCGCCTCAACCAGCTCCGCGAAGCCGAAGGCGAACAACTCTACGCCAATCCCCGCAACCTCGCCGCCGGCACGGTCAAGCTCCTCGACGGCGAAGAAGCCCGCCGCCGTCGCCTCAGCATCGTCTGCTACGGCCTCGGCGCCTGCGAGCCGTCCACAGCCTTCGCTTCGCTCAAGGCGTTCAAGACGAAGCTCAAGGACTGGGGCTTCCCCATCCGCGACGATATCGACGTCCAGCACGGCGTGGACGCCGCCTGGAAGGCCATCCAGCAGCTCGACGTCCTCCGCCGTGACCTTCCCTTCCCGACCGACGGCGCCGTGGTGAAGGTCAACCGCCTCGAAGACCAGCGCCGCGCAGGCACGACGAGCAAGTTCCCGCACTGGGCCGTAGCGTTCAAGTTCCCGCCCGACCAGGCCGAGACCATCCTCCGCAAGATCAGCATGCAGGTCGGCCGCACCGGCGCCATCACGCCCGTCGCCGAACTCGACCCCGTCCTGCTCGCCGGCTCGACCGTCGCGAGGGCGACCTTGCACAACGCCGCCGAGATCGCCCGCAAGGACATCCGCGAAGGCGACACCGTCCGCATCCAGAAGGCCGGTGAGATCATCCCGCAGGTGCTGGGCGTCGTGCTGGCGAAACGCCCCGACGACGCCCAGCCGTTCGACTTCGAAGGCCGCTTGAAGGAACTCGGCCTCGACGCGACCCGAGACGGCGAGGAAGCCGCCTACAAGCTCCGCGCCCCGTCGCGCGACATGAAGATCCGTCGCCTCGTGCACTTCGCCAGCAAGCAGTGCCTCGATATCGACGGCCTCGGCGACGCCGTGGCCGAGCAGCTCGTGGACCTCACGCTCGTCAACGTCCCCGTCGACGCACTGAGTATCACGCCCGCCCAATGGCGCATGCTCGAAGGCTTTAAAGACAAGTCCGTCGACAACATGATGGCCGGGCTCGAGCAGGCCAAGCAGCGCGAACTATGGCGCGCGATCCATGCGCTCGGCATCCCGAACGTCGGCATGCAGACCGCCAAGGACCTCGCCCGTCATTTCAAGTCCATGGACGCGCTGGAAGCCGCGCAGCCCGGCGACCTGCTCCTCACCAAGGTCGGCAAGAAAGGCGGCGTCTCGTATGAGTCTGTCATCTCCGGCGTCGGCATCGAAGTCTCCGAGTCGATCCTCTCCTTCTTCAGCGACCCCAATCACCGCGACTGGGTGAAGGCCATGCGCTCGGCAGGACTGAATCTCGTCGAAGCCGCCGCGGCGGGTTCGGTCGAAGGCGTCGCCGGCAGGACCTTCGTGCTCACCGGGACCCTGCCCACGCTCGGACGCGACGAAGCGCGCGACCTCATCGAGAAGGCCGGCGGAAAGGTATCAGGTAGCGTCAGCAAGAAGACCGATTACGTCGTCGCCGGCGAAGAAGCCGGCTCCAAGCTTACTAAGGCCCAGGAACTCGGCGTCGCCATCCTCGACGAAGCCGGCCTGCGCGCGCTGCTCAGTTGATTACTCGAAGGGGTCAGGCTACTACATAGTAGCCTGACCCCTTCAGCCATTTCCTTGTACCTACGATGCCCACCACCAGCCAACCTCTCCCCGAAGAAGCCGCTGAGCTCGCCCGAGAAGGGGATGCGGCCGGTTTGGCCGCGCTCATCAAAGGCGGCCTGGCGGTCGATGCGCGCGACGCAAAGGGCAACACGCTCCTGATGCTGGCCAGCTACCATGGCCGGGCCGAGGTCGTGAAGCTGCTGCTGAAGAGCGGCGCCACGGTCGACCTCCGCAATGACAAGGGCCAGACGCCCTTGGGCGGCGTGGCCTTCAAGGGTTACGTCGAGATCGCCACCCTGCTCCTCGACGCCGATGCCGATCCCGTGGCCGACCAAGGGGGCTCGACCCCCGCCGACTTCGCGACGCTGGCCGGCAAGACCGAGATCCTTGCGCTCCTGCAGGCCCGCCGCGACAAAGCCGCCAAGCCCACCCGCTGGTATAGTAAGCTGATCGGCTGGTTTAGGAGGTAAGAGCACGATTCATCGTGCATTCCTTCACGGAGGGCGCGGCGAAGCCACGCCCCTACCCGCTATGTCGTGACGCGGTCCCGACCCTACCTGGAGACAGGAGTAAAAAGGACAGCACGTGGTGCTGTCCCTGCCTTATTTGCAACAGCCAGGCTTGCCGGCAACGAGGTCGGCGGCGCGGGCGTGGAGGTCCTTCTTGGCGGCTTCGTCGGTCGCGGAGGCGGCGAGGAGCTCGAGGGCCTTGAGATTATTAGCCTTCACCATGGCGTGATGCGCGGCGGACGCGCGGCGACGGGCGAGGAACAGGACAGAGAGAAGCAGGGTCAGCTGGGCGACGACGGAAGTCAGGTGGCCGATGACGGCGTTCGGCGCGGTATTATAGATGAACTCCTTACCGCCATGCACCAGGATGAGCGTCAGCAAGATCGCGAAGGCGAAGAGCACCCGGCCCATGAGGCGGTTGCACTTAGCGGCGCGGCAGAAGACTTCGGAAGCGGAAGCAGGAGGGGTGCAGGCCATGGTAGGGGAAAAGATTAAGAATCGAGGAACAAGGGCAAGAGCGGACAGCGGTTGGCGGTTAGCGGTTGGGGAAAGACATAGAATGCAAAGGCCCGAGGGATGCTTCGCCTGCATCGATTCCAACCGCTAACCGCCAACCGCTAACCGCAAAAACCATCCCTTACCCTTGCATCCCTGACCCATATTCCTTTGAACTCACGGCGTGGCCACGAAACTCCTGCTCCTCGACTGTGATTCGACCCTCTCGGCCATCGAGGGGATCGACGAACTCGGCCGTCTGCGCGGGCCGGAGACCTTCAAGGCCGTCGAAGACATGACCAACGCGGCCATGGACGGCGGCACGCCGATGGAAGCCATCTTCGCCAAGCGCCTCGACATCATCAAGCCGACCAAGGCCGAACTGGAAGCCATCGGTGCGAAGTACATCGCGACCGTCGAGCCCACCGCGAAGGCCACCCTCGACAAGCTCCGCGCCGCCGGTTGGAAGATCGCCATCGTCAGCGGCGGCTTTACCCAGGCCATCCTTCCGCTCGCCGCCTATCTCGGCATCGACCGCGTCGAAGCGGTGATCCTTCGTTTCAACGCCGACGGCTCCTACGCCGGCTTCGACGAGACCTGCCCGACTTGCCGGTCCAAGGGCAAGAACGTCGTCGCCCGCCGCCTCCGCGCCGAACATCAGGCCACGCATGTCGTCATGGTCGGCGACGGCGCCAGCGACCTAGAGGTCAAGGGCGACGCCGACAAGGTCATCGGTTTCGGCCGCTACGCCGTCCGCGCCAAGGTGAAGGCCGGAGCCGATGTGTTCATCACGTCGCTGGCGGAATTGCCGGGCGTGGTGGGTTAAGAGGCCGGAAAGTAGATACAGGTGCAAAGGTGCAAATCGGCGCCTTAGGCGCCTGTGCAGAAGTGCAAAGGTGAGAGATAACCATTTCGGGTGGCAGGTGGCAGCCCCAGATGGCGGGTGGCGGAAGGGAAAACTCAAAGGGAGACCGGAAGCCGGATGATTGGCTGCGGGAATTTCTCTCAGGTCTCAGGTCTCGGCCCTTGGGTATCAGGTTAGGGTGTTCAGGTGCGGGATTCTGTCATCTGTCATCGATTCAGTCATCTATTCAACCCGTCCTACCCCCACCCCCTGCCCCTTTCCCCACTTTTGCACCTTTGCACTTTTGCACCTTTGCACTCAATCTTCTCCCATGCGTTGCCTCCTCCCCCTGCTCGCTTTCATTTCGGTCTTCGCGGCCGATGCCCCTGCCCCGCTCCGCGTATTTCTCCGCTGCGGCCCTAAGACCCACGGTCCGGGCGACCATGACCATCCCGCCTTCGCGCGTGACTGGCGCCCGCTGCTCAACGCGGCCGGCATGAAGGTGTCGGTCGGCGACGCCGACGAGAAAGGCGTGCAGACGTTCCCTTCCGACGAAGAACTCGCTCGGACCGACGTGCTCGTCATCCACCGCCAAGGCGGCGGCGACTTCAAGCCTGACGAACGCGCCCGCGTCGAGAAGTTCGCGGCCCGCGGAGGCAGCTTCGTCGTGATCCACGCCGGCGCCGTCGCCGGCAACAACGCCTCCGCCGACTTCTACAAGGACCTCGTCGGCGGCTCCTGGCGCCAGAAGGTCACCAAGTGGCGCGAAGGGCCGATGCAGCTCAAGTTCACGGACAAAGCTCATGCCATCACGAAGGACGTCGCCGACTTCGGCATGAAGGACGAGATCTACTACGATATGGACCTGCGGGCCGACATCCACCCGCTTGCGACCGCGCCCACGCCGAAGAAACTCGGCGACGGCTTCGAAGAACAGACCCAACTGTGGACGTACGAGAAGCCCGGCGCGCAGCGCGCCTTCGTCTTCATCCCCGGCCACACCTACGCGAACTTCAGCCGTCCCGACGTGAAGAGCCTGCTCATCCGCGGCATCGCCTGGGCCGGCCGACGCGCCGAACTGGCCTCTTTCGAGGCCCGCGCGATGCTGCCGGACTGCCCGCCTCCTCCGCCCGAAGCGAAGAAGTAAGGCCTAGCAACCGAGGATCTCGCGGATCCTCGAGCGGCGGTAGCGGAAGATTCCCTCCACTTTCTTCTTCACGAAGGGATAGGCGACCTCACCGAACGGCCAGAGCGGCAGCTTGTACAGCACCTCGTCGTCCATACGCGTCTTGCCGCCTTCGTCGGCGAAGGTGTGCGTGTGGAACCAGACGGCGTACGGCCCCTTGAGCTGCTCGTCGGCGAAGGCGTAAGGCGGGTCCCAGTGCGTGATGCGCGTGCGCCAGCCGAAGGGGATGCCGTTGAGCGAGAGGCCGTAATCGATCAGCGCGCCCTGCTTCATCACGATCGGGAGCGGGGTCTTGATGCGGAAGCTCAGTTCCGGCGGCGTGATCGCCTGGAGGTTCTCGGCCTTGGAAAAGAACTCGAAGACCTTTTCAATCGGCAGCGGCAGGAGCGTGCTCTCGAAGTAGCGATGGACCCCCGTGGGCAACGAATTCGGCTTCGCGAGATGGTCGCGGCGGTGGGCGCGGATGACGTCGCTGTAATCGGACACGGTGGGTGGAAGTAAAGGCAGGCTGGCTTACCCCGGGCGGGGTGTCAAGGGACGCCCTAGGGGAAAGGGCTTGCCGAGGGAGCCGGTCGGGTTTCCTTTAGGTGACACCCTTTCCAATGGCCTCCCCCCATTCTCGTCGCCGGACCACCGGTGCCTTCGGCAACAACAAGCCTCGCGATATCAAGCGCGACTTCAGCCGTCCCGAGCCCGCCCCGGTCGACACCACTCCGCGGGAGCCCTCCTTCGCCGACAAGCTCATCACCTTCTCGCAGCCCATTCTCCAGCAGGCGGGCGGCAACCACACCGCCGCCAAAGGGGCGATGAACGTGGCCATCCTCATCTGGAACGCCGCCATCGAAGGCGAAGCCAAGATCGCCGAAGCCAAGACCCGCCTCGCCGCCCTCCCCGGCGCGACGGCCGAACAGGTCGAAGAACTCGTCACCACTATGGTGGCCCGCAAAGCCGAGCTCTACCCCGGGGAGAAGCTCATCGTGACCAATTTCATCCTTAAGTTCAGCCACAAGCAAGGCGCTCAGTTCCGCGTCTCGGCGGTGAACATCAACCCGGAAGGCGTCAAGAAAGCCGACCTTTCGGACATGGTGAAGGTCACGGCCTGAAGTCCGCGTTTTCCCATTTGCAGTCGGCTGGCTGGAGGTCTGATTGGGTGACGCATGAACACCGTCGTCCTCCGCAACGCTGAAATCATCAACGAGGGGCGTCGCTTCCACGCCGACATCCTCATCCGAGACGGCCGCATCGAGCGCATCGGCGTCATCCCCGCTGGTACCCACGCCGACCAGGAATACGACCTGACCGGCAAATTACTCGTTCCCGGCCTCATCGACGACCAGGTGCACTTCCGGGAGCCCGGCCTGACCCACAAGGCCTGCATCGCCAGCGAAGCCCGCGCGGCCGTCGCCGGCGGGGTGACCTCGTTCATGGAGATGCCTAACACCAACCCTCCGGCGGTCACGCACGAGGAACTGGCCAAGAAATACGCGATCGGCGCGGCCACCTCGGTCGCCAATTACTCCTTCTTCTTCGGCGCCACGAACTCCAACGTCGAAGCCATCAAGGGCATCGATCCGCGCAAGGTCTGCGGCGTGAAAATCTTCATGGGGTCCTCCACGGGCGACATGCTCGTCGACCAGGTCGCCACCCTCGAGGGCATCTTCCGCCACTCCCCCACCATCATCCTGACGCACTGCGAGGACACCCCGCGCATCAAGGCCGCCGAAGCCGCCGCCAAGGCCAAGTGGGGCGAAGACGTCCCGGCCGCCGAACACCCGCGCCTGCGCGATGTCGAAGCCTGCTACGCCTCCTCCTCGATGGCCGCCGAACTCGCCCGTCGTCATGACGCGCGTCTCCATATCCTGCATATCACCACCGCCAAGGAGCTCTCGCTCTTCAGCGCCGCGCCGCTCAAGGGCAAGCGCCTGACCGCCGAAGCCTGCGTGCACCACCTGTGGTTCTGCGACGCGGACTACGCCCGCCTCGGCCACCAGATCAAATGCAACCCAGCCATCAAGACCGCCGCCGACCGCGATGCGGTCCGCGCCGCCGTTGCCTCGGGCGTCATCGACGTCATCGCGACCGACCATGCGCCGCACACCTGGGACGAGAAATCGCAGACCTACTTCAAGGCTCCGGCCGGCCTGCCGCTCATCCAGCATCCGCTGCTGATCCTCATGGACCTCGCCCGCCAGGGCGTATTCACGCTGGAGACCGCCATCCAGCGCGCCTGCCATGCGCCCGCGATCCTCTTCGGCGTCGAGAAGCGCGGCTATATCCGCGAAGGCTACTGGGCCGACCTCGTGGTCGTCGATCCCGCCAAGCCCCAGCCCGTGACGAAAGATGGCCTACTTTATCAGTGCGGCTGGTCGCCCTTCGAAGGCCACACCTTCGGCAGCAGCATCGAACGCACTTTCGTCAACGGCGTCTGCGTCTACGAGAACGGCAAGGTCCGCGCCGACGCCCCGAAGGGGATGAGGCTGACGTTTGATGGGAACGCGCGGTAGTAGATAGCGGTTGGCGGTTAGCGGTAAGCGGTTGGAAAATGCCGCCGAAGAGGACTGAATTTATGGCTGAGTTGCGGGCTGGATAGAGGGCTGAATTGAAAAGATACCAGGGCTGACCTCCCCTGTTCCTTTATCTATTCAGCCCTCGCAATCTGGTTTAAGCGTTTAGCGGTTGGGCAAGCCTAGGCGGGCGCGATTAATCACACCCCTACCCCCTTCTCTGGCGTGACTAACCGCCTACCGCCAACCGCTTACCGCTTGTGTTGTCATCGGCCCTAAACTCCATACTCCCGACCCTAGTCCCCGACACATGTTCACCCTCCTGAAGACCGATACGACCACGGCCGCGCGCCTCGGCGTCCTGAAGACCCCCCACGGGGAGGTCCGCACGCCGGTCTTCATGCCGGTGGGCACCCAGGCCACGGTCAAAGGCCTCTCGCCCCAGCAGGTCGCCGAGACGGGCGCCCAGATTCTGCTCAGTAACACCTACCACCTGAACCTGCGTCCGGGTCGAGAGATCGTCCGCGCCGCCGGCGGCCTCCACAAGTTCATGCACTGGAATAAGCCGATCCTGACGGACAGCGGCGGCTTCCAGGTCTTCTCGCTGGCGAAGCTCCGCACGATCACCGACGAGGGCATCCATTTCAGCTCCCACCTTGACGGCAACAAGCTGTTCCTCGACGTGAAGGACTGCTTCGACATCCAGGACGCGCTGGGCTCGGACATCGCGATGGTGCTCGACGAGTGCCCGCCCTACCCTTGCGAACGCGCCGCCTGCGAAGTCGCCGTGACGCGCTCCATCCGCTGGGCGAAGGAGATGCTCCAGCTGGCCAAGGACAGCGGTTTCCTGGCCTCGGGCCGTCACCTCTTCTGCATCAACCAGGGCTCGGTCTACGACGACCTCCGCATCCGTTGCGCCGAGGAGCTCGGCGGCCTCGATTTCCCCGGCCATGCCATCGGCGGCGTCAGCGTCGGCGAGCCGGAAGAGCACATGCTCCATCAGGTCGGGCTCGTCGCGCCGCTTCTCCCGAAGAACAAGCCTCGGTACGTGATGGGCGTCGGCACACCGCCCCAGCTCCTCCGCATGGTCGCGCTTGGCGCCGACATGTTCGACTGCACGATGCCCACGCGCATCGGCCGCCACGGCGGCGCGTTCACGCCCGACGGCCCGATCAGCGTGAAGCACCTGCGCTACAAGGAAGACCACCGCCCGCTCGTGGAAGGCATGGACAACTACACCTGCCGCCACTTCTCGCGCGCCTACCTGCGACACCTGCATCACGCCGGCGAACAGCTCGGCGGCACCTTGCTCGCGCTGCACAACATCCACTTCCTGCAGGATCTCATGGCCCAGGCCCACGCGCATATCGCCGCGGGCGACTTCGCCGCGTGGTCCAAGGCCTGGTGCGAACGTTATGAGGCTGGCGCGAAGGACGAGATACCGGCGGATTAAAGACAACGGATAAGACTTTCTCGGGTCCCAGGTCACGGGCCTCGGGAGCCAGGTTCAGGTCTTCAGGTACGGGCGTCAGTCCCGGGTCCTGCACCTGAACCTGAACTGCCGAACCAGATACCTGACGGCCGAGACCTGAGACCTGAAAAGGGATCTCCCCAGCCAATCATCCGGTCTCCGGTTCCCCCTTGAGTTTGGCTTACCTGCATCGAGGCAGGGTCACGACTGCGTCGTGACCTAGGGTAAACCAAGACAACTAGGTCAGCACGCAGTGCTGACCCTACCAAGAGGCAATGGGGCTAGGCCTGCCCCCTCGCGAAGGCCACGCCTTCGCGCTAAAGCGAGAAACTTTCCCCGCAGGAACAGCTGGCCTTGGCGTTGGGATTAGAGAATTTGAAGCCGCCGCCGATCATCTTGTCGGAATAATCCAGCTGGGTACCGCGGAGGTAGAGGGCGGATTTCGGGTCGACCAGGACTTCGACGCCTTCCGAGCGGACCAAGATGTCGGCCGGCTTGGCCTCACCGACAAAGCGCATCTTGTAGGACAGTCCGTTGCAGCCGCCACCGGAGATCGCCACGCGCAGGAAACCGCCTTGGTCTTCGCGGGCGGCCAGGGAACGCACCTTCACCCCGGCCGGAGCCGTCAAGCGGATCAGGCGCTCGTCGGCGACGCGCGGTCCGGCGGCTGGTGCGGTGGTGTCCATCTTTCCTCAGAATGGCGATGAACCCGCCCGAACACAAGCCGCCACGCCGGGAAGGCCCCTCCCCTGCAGGAAAACAGGCTTGCCCGACTCCCTCCCCGGAGGGTTATGATACTGGTCCGGGTCACGGTCGCGTAGCTCAGTTGGTTAGAGCGCAGCATTCACATTGCTGAAGTCACAGGTTCAAGTCCTGTCGCGACCACCACCCGGGATTTCACCCGACGATGACGGTCCGTTGCCCGTCGCAGACGGCTTCTATTACTTTATAATATTACAGGCGAGATTGTAATTAGGTGTTCCCAGCGAACTGTCGCTTAATTAGTCCATAGCCTTTCGATAACGAACTTCGCCATCCCGGCCAGGTTCCTCCGCCGCTCCTTCCGCATCCTTTTCTGACCGCCCTTTCCGATGTCCGAGCCCACTTCGTCCAAACTTCCCTCACAGCTCAATGAACTCCTGACCTTCTTGCATGAGCGGCAGGAAAAGCGTGGCAACTGCACCATGAAGGACCGGGCCGAACTCTGGCTGCGCTACGGCGGCGAAGACCTCGATATCAGCCCCCCGAACTTCCACCATGCGATCGCGCAGTGGCTGACCAACGCGGGCCTGGTTCATAAGGACAAGACCGATGACGTCGCGGCCGTACTCTACTGCCTCGGGGTGACCAATTCGAATAACCTGTTCCAGAAGGTGAACCAAGGGAAGCTCATGGCCCTCGGAATCGCTAAGAACGGACGTCGGAACGCCAAGGGCTCCCGGAAATCCTAAGGATTCGGACGGCCCGTCGGTGGCCGCGGCTCCGCCGAACCCGTTGACAAGGCCCCGGGCCTACGGATGATGGCGGGATGAGCCGGCATCAGCAAAGGCGCCAACAAGAGGTCGCGCGGGCGCGTTCCTTCCTGGAACGCCGCATGAACGACCTGCGCTCGCGTCTCGGCTTGAAGCCCGACGCAGCCCCCCTGCCCGGGGAAGCCGCCTACGAGGACACCGAGATCGGCCGCGCCCCGGGCCAGTTGCCGGCCGCCTCTCCCTTCGAATCGACCGTCCCGACCAAGTTCCGGGTCATCTCCTACGACGAGTCCAGCTGCAAGGTGGAGGAGTTCTCGGATCTCGATTCCGTCGGCCGCTACGCCGGCAAGCAGGGCATGGTCTGGATCCAAGTCCTCGGCATCACCGACCCGCAGATCGTCCACATCGTAGGGGCTTTCTTCGACATCCCGATGCTGGCCCAGGAAGACATCCTGACGGCCACCTCCCGCCCGAAGTTCGAGGAACACGGCGACAAGCTCCTGGCCATCGCCCGCGCGGTCCGCATCGGCGTCGAGGAAGACACCCCGCGCGGCCAGCAGATCTCCATCGTCGCAGCCCAGAACTGGGTCATCTCCTTCCACGAGAACGACGAGAAAGTCTTCGAGGCCATCGAAAGGCGCATCGCCGACAACAAAGGCAACATCCGCAAGTGGCACGCCGGTTACCTCATCTACTCCCTCCTGGACACGCTGGTCGACCGACTGCTCTACCAGACCGAAGAAATCGAGGACGCCACCACCGAACTCGAGGACTCCATCCTCAAGGGCA
>JBILXR010000148.1:0-4736 GCA_044378215.1 Opitutales bacterium | reverse complement strand
CCCCGGAATTCACGACGGACTCGAGGAGGTAGCGGCGATCACCACGCTTGGCGATGCCGGCGAGGTTCGGTCCGGCTTCGCCACCGGCGGCATGCGAGTCGTCCGAAGCACGGTGACAGCGAAGGCACTGTCCGGCCGGCAGAGCGGTGAAGAGCGCGAAGCCGTTCTTGGCGTCGCCGCCTTCGAGCGCGGGTAGCCACTTGGCGAGCTTATCGGCGCCGCCGGCGATGGCCTTCTGCGTGGCGGCGAAGGCTTCCTTGACGGAGGGCTCGGGACGCTGCGCGGAGGCTTCGAGGAGTTCGATCGCGGCGGGCGAGACGCCCTTGGCCTGCTCGAGCGCCTTGAGGCTTTCGACGAAGAGTGCGTCGACACCGGGAGCCGTCAGCTTGGCGAGCGCCTTCCAGGCACCCTGACGACGGGCGGCGGAGCCAGCCTTGGCCGACTGCGAGAGCTCGATGAGGCCTTGGGCAGGATTCAGCTGGGCGAGGGCGCCGATGGCGACCATGGCGACTTCGTCCTGCTTGTCCTTGGCGAACTTGCCGGCGACTTCGGCGAGATCGGCGGGCTTGCGCTCGAGCCAGAGTTCGAGGGCCTTGGCGCGGGCCGAGCCGCTGAGCTTGGCGTTACCGACCAGACCGGCGAGCAGCTCGTTGGAGAGCGAGGCAACCTCGAGCTTGTACTGCTCCACGAGTTCGAGAGAAGCACGGAGAATGTCGGAGTCGCCCTTGAGTAGGGTCGGCAGCGCGGCGCTCAGGCTGACGCGCAGTTCCTTGGCGTCGCGGGCCGGCAGCGGGGCCCAATGGCCGGTCGACTGGTCGACGGGATACGGATTGGCCCAGAGGGCGAGGAGACGGAGGGCTTCGGCGCGGGCTTCGGCGGGCAGCTTCTCGTTGGCGGCGATGGCCACCACGCGGGCGGCGTTCGCTTCGCCACCGAGACGGAAGGCGCTGTGCGTCAGGCGGCGCAGCATGAAGATCGTCCACTCGCGGGAACCGAGATCATCGATGAGCGCGGCGACGGCGGGACGGCCGGCTTCGAGCCCTAGGTCGTGCACGGCGCGGATGGCTTCATCGGCGACGAGCGGAGACTTATCCTTCACGAAACGAGCGGCGGAAGCGTCATTGCGACGTCGCAGGGCGATGACCGCGGCGAGACGCACGGAAACGTTGTCATCCTTGGCGACGGCATCGAAGGCGGCGGGGGTCTTGCAGAGGTGGTCGATGGCGAAGGAACCGGCGTGACGGAGCACGGGGTCGGTGTCGGCGTTCTCCTTGAGCATCGTGAGGACTTCGGGGAGAGTCTTGTCCGCACCGAGACGGGCCGCGGCGAGGGCGGCGAAGGAACGGACGCGGGGCGAGGGATCGAGGATCAGTTTACCGAGCGGGAGCTCGTTGCCCTTGAGCGGGGCTTCTTCGAGCGCCTTGACGGCTTGGGCGCGCACTTCGGCGTCGGCATGAGCGAGCAAGGGGACGAGACGGCGGGCCGCGGCGGTGCGGTCTTCCAGCGAGGCGACCGGGGTCGGGCCCTTCCAGGCGGAGCCAGGAGCGATGGCCGCGCCACGGCGGGCGAGGATACCGAGACCCCAGATGCCGTGGACACGTTCGAGGGCGTTCACGGACTGGGTGGCGGCTTCAAAGCGGTCCGCGGCGTCAGGGCGTCGGGTGAGTTCGATCTGGGCGCGCAGACGGACGCGCTGATCGGCGTGCGCGAGGAGCGCGGCCAGTTCGGCGGAGGAAGCCTTGGCGATGCCTCCGTTGATGAGCGAGGCGACCGAGGCCACGGCGGCGGGCTTCATCATCTTGCCGGCCTCGAGGGTCACGAGACGGCCAGCCTGGTGGGATTCCCAGCCGGTGATGAAGTCGGCGACGACGAGGCGTCCCTTCCAGTCATACTCGACATCGGTCGCGGCGACGCCCCAGAGGAGCTGGTGCGAGGAGGTCATCTTCATGCCGGCGCCCGCAGGCTCCATCTTGAAGGACCAGATACCGGACGCGCCCGCGGAACCGCGGTAGTCGCAGATATGGAAATGACCCGCTTCGGATTCAAGGAAGCCCGCACCGGGGTGATACGTCAGGCCGGAAGGACCGGAGCTGATGTAAGCGGAAGGCGGGATGATGAAGGCCGGCTGGGCCGGATTCTGGAGTTCCCAGACCTTCTCGGTCATCCAGCGTGACAGCGGGCGCTGCTCGAGGCCGATCGAACGGTGGAAGGTATGCATGGCCTGGTGCTCCATCTCCCAGCCGGAATCGGCGCCTTCGACCACGTAGACCACGCGAGCGGCGTCACCTTGGTCGGAATTGTTGTCGACGGAGAACGCGTTGCCGAAGTCGTCGAAGGCGATCTCCTTCGGATTACGCAGGCCGAAGTGGACGACTTCGAAGTTCGTGCCGTCGGGTTCGAAACGGAAGACCGCGCCGCGGTTACGGGAGTCATACTTCTTCCCTTCCTTGGTGGTGAGATTGAAGCCGCGGTCACCGATGGTGCCCCAGACGCGGCCGTCGGGACCGATGGCGAAGCCGTTCATGTCGTGGCCCGAAAGCGAGATGCGCACGCCGAAGCCGTCTTCGATGACCTTGCGGCCCGCCTCGACGCCGTCCTGCTTGGCATCGTGCAGCATCCAGAGCTTCGGAATGCACGCGAAGTAGACCGTGTCATCCCAGGCCATGACGCCCGCGCCAGTGCCGTCGAGGACGTCATTGAAGCCGCCCGCGAAGACTTTGTTCGTGGTGAAGGTGCCGTCGGCCTGCTCGCCGCCGACATGGCGGATGAGCTCGGACTTGGCAGTCATCCACTCGTGCGAGCGCTTGGCCTCCCACTTCTTGTGCAGGGCGAGACGATCGGCGGTGGTGGCCGCGGCGAGGTCGTCGTGATACCAGTAGAGGTGGTTACGGTCGTCTTCGACGCCGAAGCGGAAGCGATGGGTCTCAGCGACGTAGACCGAGCCGTCGTTGCCGAAGCCGATGGCGGTAGGCGAGGTGACGCCGGTGACCTTGCGGTCGGCGGTCGTCTTGAAGGTGGCGCCAGGGACGAGCGCGGCGCTGCCTTCACCAGCCACGCGCACGAGGCTGCTATCGGCCTTGGGCTTCGGACGGCCGCCCTTCGCGAAGTTCGGCTTGTCGTCCGAGGAAAAGACGAAGTGGTCAGCAGCAATAAAACCCCACGCACCCACGTGGTCGTCGACGATCCGCACCACGGCTTTCTGGCCCTTGAACTCCGCGATGTCCCAGACGGTCTCGCGCAAGGTCAGGTCATTGGCACCGGTGGCCTCGCGCACGACCTTGCCGCCGACGAGGAGTTGGACGGCCGTCTTGCCCGGGTGATTACCGCCCGCGACGAGAAAGCCAAGCTTGGCGTGGAACAGTTTGATCTCGGGCGAGGTCAAGGTGCCGGTGGCCGCATCGCCGCGGTGGCCGGAGCAGACGAGCGCGTTGCCGCCATAGTTACGGAACTCGCCGTTGACGCCGTCGACCTTGCCGGCGATCGGAGCCAGACCGAAGCCGGTACCGGTCGTCTGCCAGCTGTCGAAACCGTCGCCTTCGAAGGCTTCGATGACCTTGGTCTCGGCCGTCAGGACGGACGCGCCCAGCCAGAGGGTGAACGTGGCGAAGAGTGAGGACTTCATCGGGAAAAGAGGGGGTCACTCCAGAAAAGGAGATGTTCCCCGCAGGTCGAGCGTGGCTTCCAAAAACCTGCGATTAACCCCTGATCGCGTGCAGGACCTGGAACTTCGCCCCGAAATGCGCCGGGTGCGTCAAAGCCCGCAGCCGCCCGGTGGCCTCGGAGTCGCCCGAGAGGGCGATACGCTCCATCTCGGCAGCGGCATACCTGACGAAAAAGGCCTCCTGACGGTCGAGGCGGACATGACGGAAACCGGCGCCAGCCAAGACGGGCTCGATCCGATCCCAAAGCACATGGCAGGTGAGATCCTGTGAGCCGAGGTTCTCCAGGATCGCGCCCGAAAGCTGATGACTGCGATAGGCCCGGGCCGTGCCCGCCGGCGATGACTCAAGGCACTGCGCGATGGTCTTACCGTAATCGAGCAGGATCACGGCGCCCGCCCAAGAGCCAGCGAGGAACTTCCGGAGCAGATCTTCCGCGGCCAAGGGCGCATCGATGATCCACCCTTCTTCGGCGGCAGGCAAAGTTCCGGCGAACTCCGCCGCCGCAGGGGTGGAGAATTCCGCGAGAGGTTCCACGGTCAGTTCGGCGCCGTCGACCCGCACGCCGAGTTCGCGCCACGCTCCACCTTGGCAGACAAAGCGGTGGAAGGGCTGAGCGTCGAGCAGCTCGTTCGCGACGAGGACGCTGCGCCCCGGAAACGCGGGGTCAGCGCCGAAGCGGAAGGTGCGCAGTTCGGCGAACTGCGACGCGACGCCGGCATAGTGAGTCTGCCCGGGTTCGGCGCCGACTTCGACGAGGGCGTGCGTCTTCAAATCACGAACGAGCGACTTCGCGGCGCCCGCGATGAGTTCACCGAACATGGGACCGAGCGACGCCGCGGTGGTGAAGTCCGTGCCGGCGGCCTTGCCGACGCGCGTCCGTTCCGCGACGTAATATCCCAGCCCAGGGGCGTAGAGGGCCGCCTCGACGAGGCGCGCGAACGAGACCACGCCGCCGCGGGCCTCGCGACGGAGCAAGGCGACGATGGCGTCATGTCGGGCCGCGGGCTCCACGCCAGAAGCGTTATGCGGTCTTTTCCGCTCCGCCAGACGAATCGGGATTGAGCCGACCTCCGA
>JBILXR010000147.1:0-4737 GCA_044378215.1 Opitutales bacterium | reverse complement strand
ACTTCTTGCCGTCGTCGACGACTTCGAAGTCTCCGTCGACTACCTTGCCGTCCTTGGACTTCTTCTTCTCTTCCGGAGCGGGACCGGCGTCGGCCTGCGGCTGATCGCCGGAAGCGGGCTGAGGAACGGTCTGCGCGGCGGCCATGAGCGCGGTCTGGAGGGCCGTGGCGGCCTTCTCGAAGTCCTCGGCGGTGGCGTCGGTCTTCTTGAGGGCTTCCTGGGCTTCCTTCAGCGCAGCTTCGGCGGCGGTCTTCGCTTCGGCGGGCATCTTCTCGCCGTTGTCGGCGATGAACTTCTCGGCGGTGAAGACGCCGGCGTCGAGGCGGTTGCGGGCTTCGGCGAGTTCGCGGGTCTTCTTGTCCTCATCGGCGTGGAGTTCGGCTTCCTTGCGGAGCTTCTCGACTTCTTCCTTGGAGAGACCCGAGGAGCCGGTGATGGAGATCTTCTGCTCCTTACCCGAGCCCTTGTCGACGGCTGAGACATGCAGGATGCCGTTGGCGTCGATGTCGAAGGTCACTTCGATCTGCGGTTCGCCGCGGCGAGCCGGCTTGATGCCGTCGAGCTTGAAAGTGCCGAGCTGCTTGTTGTCCTTCGCCATCGGGCGTTCGCCCTGGACGATGACGATGTCGACGGCCGGCTGGCTGTCGGCGGCGGTGGAGAAGATCTGCGACTTCTTGGTCGGGATGGTCGTGTTACGTTCGATCATCGGCGTGGCGACGCTACCCATGGTCTCGATGGACAGGGTGAGCGGGGTCACGTCGAGGAGAAGGACGTCCTTCACGTCTCCCTTGAGCACGCCGGCCTGGATGGCGGCGCCGATGGCGACGACTTCGTCCGGATTGACGCCCTTATGGGGCTCCTTGCCGGCGAGGCTGCGGGCGATCTCGATGATCTTGGGCATGCGGGTCATGCCGCCGACGAGGACGAGCTCGTCGACCTGGGCCATCTTGAGTTCGGCGTCCTTGAGGCAGGACTCGAACGGACGGCGGGTGCGCTCGGAGAGGTCATCGCAGACCTTCTCCATCTGGGCGCGGGTGAGCGTGACGTTCAGGTGCTTCGGGCCGGAGGCGTCGGCGGTGATGAACGGCAGGTTGATGTCCACGGAATTGGAGGACGAGAGGGCGATCTTAGCCTTCTCGGCTTCTTCCTTGAGGCGCTGGCGGGCCATGGCGTCCTTGGAAAGGTCGATGCCGGACTCCGTCTTGAAGCCGTCGATGAGCCACTGGATGATGCGCTCGTCCCAGTTGTCGCCGCCGAGTTCGGTGTCGCCGTTGGTCGCCTTCACTTCGAAGACGCCGCCGCCGATCTCGAGGACCGAGACGTCGAAGGTGCCGCCACCGAGGTCATAGACGGCGATTTTTTCGTCGCCCTTCTTGTCGAGACCATAGGCGAGGGAAGCCGCGGTGGGCTCGTTGACGATGCGGAGCACTTCGAGGCCCGCGATCGTGCCGGCATCCTTGGTGGCCTGACGCTGCGAGTCGTTGAAGTAGGCGGGGACGGTGATCACGGCCTGCGTGACCTTCTCGCCGAGGTAGGCTTCGGCGTCGGCCTTGAGCTTGGCGAGGACCTTGGCGGCGATTTCTTCCGGCGCGAACACGCGGGGCTTGCCGTCGACTTCGCATTCGATGGCGGCGTCGCCGTTCTTACCTTCGACGACCTTGTAAGGGAGCTTCGAGGCGATGGCCTTCACTTCCGAGAACTTGCGGCCGATGAGGCGCTTCGCGGAGAAGATCGTGTTCTTCGGGTTGGTGACGGCCTGGCGCTTGGCGGCCTGACCGACGAGGATGTCGCCGTTCTTGGTGAACGCGACGATGGAGGGCGTGGTGCGCGCGCCTTCCGAGTTGGAGATGACGACGGACTCGCCTGCTTCCAATACGGCCATGCAGGAGTTGGTGGTGCCGAGGTCGATGCCGATGATTTTACTCATGAGTTGTTTTGGGTGATGGGTTATGCCCCCTTATTGGCAGGGCTTGTGCCAAGGGAAATTCCTGCTTTTGCCTTAGTTTTTGTAGGTAACGCAGAGAGCTGTCCCTGTCCCAAGCGGGTCAGGATGACAAAGTGTCCCACCGGCTGACGCCCGGCTGGCTTCTCCGTTGCCCTTCCCTGCCCTGACCGCTATCTCAACCCTCCGATGTCGGCCCCCCTCGACCAGTCCGTCCGCCTCCGCCGCCTCCGTGCTTCGGCCGGCATCCGTGCCATGCTCGGTGAGACGGTCGTCGAACCCCGCCACCTGATCCAGCCGCTCTTCGTGACCGAAGGCGACGTCGCTGAGCCCGTCGGCTCCCTACCAGGAGTCAGCCGCATCCCGCTCGCCCAGCTCGGCGCCAAGTGCGCCGAACTCCTCGCCCTCGGCATCCATGGCGTAGCCCTCTTCCCCAAGGTCGACCCGACCCGCAAGACCGCCGAAGGCGCCGAAGCCCTCAACCCGTCGAACCTCGCCTACCGCGCGATCCGCGAAGTGAAGGCGAAGTCGCCCGGCACGGTGATCTTCGCAGATATCGCCCTCGACCCTTACACCACGCACGGCCACGACGGCATGCTGAACGCCGCCGGAACCGACGTGGATAACGATCGCACCGTCGAAGCGCTCGTGAAGATGTCGGTCCTCACCTCCCAGGCCGGCGCCGATTTCGTCGCCCCGTCCGACATGATGGACGGACGCGTGCGGGCCATCCGCAAAGGCCTCGATGCTTCCGGCCACACCGGTACAGGCATCCTCGCCTATTCCGCCAAGTTCGCCTCCGCGTTCTACGGACCGTTCCGCGACGCCGTCGGCAGCGCCCGCAAGGCCGGCGAAGCCCCCATCTCGAAGGCCACCTACCAGATGAATCCCGCCAACCGCCGCGAGGCCGCCCGTGAGGCGATCCTCGATGCGGAAGAAGGCGCCGACCTCCTGATGGTGAAGCCCGCCGGCGCCTATCTCGACATCATCCGCGACCTGCGCGAGTCGACGAACCTCCCGATCGCCGCCTACCAGGTCTCGGGCGAATACGCCCAACTGCACGCCGCCGCCGAGAAAGGCTGGCTCGACCTCCGCGCCACGCGCGATGAGTCGCTCCTCGCCATCCGCCGCGCCGGCGCCGACGTCATCCTCAGCTACTTTGCCGAGGACTACGCACGCGACTTCGCGGCGAAGAAGTAAGATTGTCGCCTAAGGATAGAACAGTACGGGGTCAGACCGCTTCCGATCGATATCAGTCAGAAGCGGTCTGACCCCGTACTGTTCTGCCAACAAAAAGTCGCGAAGCGCCAGTCGCTTCCGCTTACAGGAAGAGAGGCTTGATGTGGCGGTCGAAGAGGTTGCCGGTCACATTGCGCGCGCAGGACTCGCGGCAGGCCTTGAGCTGCTCGAGGTAGCGCGGTCCCATCTTGGCGGCGACCTTGAAGCCGACGTGGATGAGCTGGCGGATGTTGGCGTTGTAGAGCGGGTTCTTCTGGTCGTGGCGCAGGGCGCCGACGAACTGTACGCTGGTCCAGCCATTGACGACGTCGGCGGCCGGGAGCTTCGAACGGTCGATGTCGATGACGGTCGCGTAGGGCTGGCAGAGCTCGTCCATGTGCGACAGGGCTTCGGCATAGATTTCCTTGGCGAGGGCGAGACCGGCGCCGCCGGCTTCGGCGAGGCCGATAACTTCTTCGAGCCAGGTCGTGCCCGCGGTCTTCACGTGCACGCCAGCGCCATGCTTGGCGAGGGCGCGACGGATGGCCGGGTAGATGGAGAACTTGTCGCTGCCGCTGTGCACGGAGAGCTTCAGGTTAGCCGGCAGGCCATACTGCTTCACCGCATGGGCGATGACGCAGAGGTCGTCGTTGAACTCGCGTTCGAACTGGGCGAGGTCGCCGACGTAATCGACGCCCTTGTTGAAACGGCCGGTGAACTTCGGGGCGATCGTCTGGATCGGCACGCCTTCGTCGGCGATGGCGGCGAGGATGACGAGCAGCTCGGGCGGGGTCTGGGGGCTGTCGGTCTCGTCCATCGAAATCTCCGGGACGAAGCGGCCGACGCCCTTCACGGAGACGATGTGGCGATAGACCTTACCGGCCTCCTGGACGGCGAGGAGGAACTTGGCGGCCGTGCGCTCGACATCGGCGCGGGTGGTCGTGAACGGACGGTCGATGCCGGCGAGGGTGAGCGTGCCGACGAGTTCCGGGTGGCGATCGACGAAGGCCTTGACCGCGGCGGGGTCGGCGGGCTGGGCGATGAAATCGGCGACGTCGATAGTGAAGAAATCGGAGACGCCGACGAAGCGCTCGACGGTCTTCAGGCCGATATGGTCGGCGTCGAGGAAGTAAGGGGCGGTCCAGCCGAGGGCCTTCACGGCGGCATCGGCCGCGGCGCGGGTGCTCGTCGGCTCGGAGCCGATGATGTTGTGCTCGCGGTTGGACTTGTTCCAGACCGGCACGATCTCGACGCCGAGCTTCTTGGCCGCGAGGCAGGCGGCGAGCTGAGCCTCGGCTTCGTGGGCGAAGCGGTCGCCCATGCCGAGGGAGAATTTACCGATGACGAGAGGTTGGGAGGACATACGCGGGGTAAGGGCGGCCAGAGTAGGGCCCGGGCGGACGCGTTGGCAACCACCCGGAAGTCTGATTTTCGGCGTTCCGCCCCCTCGCTTCTCCTTGCCCTCGACGCCGCGGTTCATCTTTACTGCCCGTCCTCCCTATGCACCTGAAGATTGCTGTCCTGCCTGGCGATTACATCGGCCCTGAAGTCATGGCCGCCGCCCTGCCCGTCCTCGA
>JBILXR010000022.1:0-17525 GCA_044378215.1 Opitutales bacterium | reverse complement strand
GGCGGTGGGAGAACGTACCGCGCTCGCAGTCCTGACCGGAGATGCGCACGGGATAGCCTTCGGCGAGCAGGGAAGCGAAGGCGAGGCCTTCGCCGAGGCTCCAGTCGATGTTGGCGCCGGACCTGTAAGCTTCGGCCTTGGCGTCCAGGAGGCGCTTGATCTTGGGGTTGGGCGCGAAGTCCGGCGGGGTCTGCCAGAGCACCGGCGCGACCTTGTCGAGTAGTTCGCGCGGAGCCGAAGTGTCGACGGAGTGTTCGTAGGCCGAGCGGAAGGGGCGGACGCCCACGGGCTTGGTCTTGCGCTCTTCGACCTCGGCGGCGATCGACGCCTGGGCGCGTTCCTGGGCGGCGTTGAGCAGTACGTCGAATTCGGTGCGCAGGGCGATCAGCTCGCCGTCCGGGGCCGACTTGGATTCGGTCAGGCGGGAGGCGTAGAGTTCCGAGACGCTCGGATGGGCGGAGATCTCCTTGTACAGCACCGGTTGGGTGAAAGCCGGTTCGTCGGTCTCGTTGTGGCCGTAGCGACGGTAGCAGACGATATCCAGCACCGCGTCGGCGCCGAACTTCTGGCGATACTCGAGGGCGATCTCCGCCGCGAGCACGACGGCGTCGGGATCGTCGCCGTTCGCGTGGAAGATCGGCGACTCGGTGAACTTGGCGATCTCGGTGCAATGGCGGCCGGTGCGGGCTTCGTCCGGGTTAGTGGTGAAGCCGACCTGGTTGTTCGAGACGATGTGGAGCGTGCCGCCTACCTGATAGCCCTTGAGTCCGGCGAGGTTAAGGGTCTCCATGACGATGCCCTGGCCGGCGAACGCGGCGTCGCCATGCAGCAGGATGGGCAGGACCTTGGAGCGGTCGGCGGCGCCTTGGAGGTCGACGAGCGCGCGGGCGCGGCCGAGGACGACGGGATTGACGGCTTCGAGGTGGCTGGGATTGAAGGCAAGCGTCACGCCGATCTCCTTGCCGTCGACGACGCGGGCGCCGGCGTAGCCGAGGTGATACTTGACGTCGCCGTCCCCATGCGTTGTGTCCGGAATGTGCTGTTCGGAGAAGCCGGCGAAGAGGGCTTCGGGCTTCTTGCCGCAGACGTTGACGAGGACGTTGAGTCGGCCGCGGTGGGCCATG
The DNA here is from genome assembly GCA_044378215.1 of Opitutales bacterium. Classification (GTDB taxonomy): domain Bacteria; phylum Verrucomicrobiota; class Verrucomicrobiia; order Opitutales; family UBA953; genus UBA953. The sequence goes on along the minus strand of JBILXR010000022.1, from coordinate 16,401 downwards.
CCGATGACGAGGTCGGCGACGCCGGCGGAGGGGGCGCGATGGATCAGCTGATCCATGACCGCGAGCATGACTTCGCCGCCTTCGACGGAGAAGCGCTTGGCGCCGACGAAGGTCTTGTGCAGGAAGCGTTCGAACTGCTCGGCCTGTACGATGGAGCGCAGGAAACGGCGGCGGGCCGCGGCGTCATAAGCCGGACGGAGGCCGCAGCTTTCCACGCGTTCCTGGAGCCAGCGGCGGCGCTCGCCGTCCTGGATGTGGCTGAATTCGACGCCAATGGGGCCGCAGTAAGTCGCCTTCAGCTTGGCGAGGATGTCGCCCAGCGGGAGCATCTGGCCGCCGAGGAAATCACCGGTATGGAAGACGCGGTCGGCCGGCAGAGAATCGAGGCCGAGGGCCTTGTCGGTGAGTTCGAAGTGAGGGAAGGGCTCGGCGAGCGGATTGATGCGGGCCTGGAGGTGGCCGATCATGCGATAGGCCTGGATGGCGGCGAGGACCTTCCACTGGGCGGCGGCGTCGACAGAGCCGGCGGCCGGGGCGCCTTTGCCGGGCTTAGGCGGGAGGCTGACGCCGAGTTCGAAGCCTTCGAAGAATGAGCGCCAGTCGCCGTCGACTGAAGCAGGGTCTTTGGACCACTGCTCATGATAAGATGCGATGAGGTCTGCGTTCCACCGACTGCCGACGCTGAGATGTTTCATTTTTGGCCTGTAAAAGGGAAGTAAAAGTAAACCAGCGACCCGAGCATAAACAAGCCCAGACCCTGCTCAAATTTGTCACTTATTGGGGGTTGTAAGGCCAAACCCGTCAGGGTCTAATCCGTCACCGTCGATGTCTTCCCCGCGTCCGGCCAACCGCTCCTACTCCACGGAAGCCCTGGAGAGGTGGTTCGCGTCCCTGCCTGAAGACTGGGAAGATGCCTTCAAGGCCGCCGACCTCACCGAAGGGCGCCGGCTCTATACCGAAGGATTGGTCAGACAGATCGAACTCAAGCCGGAGAGCGCTGAAGCCGTCACCCGCACGGATGAGCAGACGGTCCGCGCGGTCATCGAGATCGTGGACGGCAAACTGGACTGGCGCACCTCGCTGCCCGAGGAGGAGAACGGCGCACCTTTCGCCGTCGCCTCCCTTTATGAGGTCGAAGAGTTGCTCGCCGATGAGTTGCCGGCGATCGATGAGTCCGCCATGGCCGCCGCGCCTGTGGCGCCGAAGGAACCCGAACGCAAGGATGCCAACGCCCGGGCCTCACTCAGGCTGCAGGTGGCTTTCGAACTTTCCTTCGACGGCCTGAAGATCTCCGCCTGCTGGGCCGGACGGGGAGGGCATGCCTGGAACTGCTTTGGCCCAGGAGCCGTGCCGGGTGACGAACTTTCCGACGAACAACGGCAGGCCTTGTTCCGGTTCAATACGGTGGCTCATCGCGCCGGGTTCGCCTACGGCAAGGCCACCGGTGCCTGGGCGATCGACAACATCGGCCGCATTGAGCGCTTCGTACGTGAGGACCTGGCCGATTGGCGCAAGCGCTTCAAGTTGGTCGGCGAGGACGCCTTGAACATCTTCCGTAATGAGCAGCTGCAGGTCGCCGTCGACGCGGAAGCCGAATCGGCGGCGGACGGAAAATCCTTCAAGCTGAACTGGCGGCTCAAAGCCGGCGGGCACCGCCTGCTCGCCGATGAGCAGAAACTCCTGCTCAAGGCCGGCGGACGTCCCGTCATTCTCCCTGGCAAAGGGGTCGTGGCCTATAACGCCGCCGTCGCCGATTTCTCCGAGGACTGGCGGGCGAAGGACGGCGAGGTCCCGCGTTACTTGCTGCTGTCGCTCTTCGATCATGCGGCCGTCGGCGCCCTCAAGCTCAACGACGACCTCAAGGCCTGGAAGGATAAGTTGCTCCATGAGCCGGCACCGCCCGATAACCTGCCCGCCCACCTGCGTCCTTATCAGGCTAAGGGCGTCGCCTGGCTCGGCCGGCTCTGCGAACTAGGCGCGCATCCGCTGCTGGCCGACGAGATGGGCCTCGGTAAGACCGTCCAGGTGCTCGCCTTGCTCGCGTCCCGTCCCGTCGGCGAGCGTTCCCTCATCGTCTGTCCGGCGAGCGTCATCCCGGTGTGGCTCGGCGAAATCAAGCGTTTCCATCCCGAACTCAGCGCCGGTACCGCCGTCCTCACGGCCGAGGATGATTTCGTCAGGAACCCGGGCGTCCGACTCTGGATCTCCAGCTACACGCAGCTGCGCCGTCATGCTGAACTGCTCCCGAAGACCCGTTTCGGCTACGCGGTGCTCGACGAAGCCCAGGCCATCAAGAACCCCGAGTCGAAGACCACGCAGACGTGCGTCGCGCTCCAGGCCGACCACCGGATCGCGATCACCGGCACGCCGCTGGAGAACCGCCCGACGGACCTTTGGACGATCTTCCGCTTCCTGATGCCGGGGCTCCTCGGCAAGCGAGCCGGCTTCGAGCGCCTGATGCTCCGCGACGCCTCGGTCGCGCTCGGCAAGGTGCGCCGGCAGGTTTCGCCGTTCATCCTCCGACGCCTCAAGCGCCATGTCGCCGCGGACATCCCTCCGAAGATGGAAGTCGTCCTGCCGTGTCCGCTCACGCACGAACAGCGTGCGCTTTACCAGCATCTCACCCAAGGAAGCGGCCTGTCGGGCGAGCTGGCCTCGCTGCTTTCGAAGGACGCCACGTCCGTGCTCACGTTGCTGATGCGTCTGCGTCAGGTCTGCTGCGACCCGGGTCTGCTGCCCGAGAACTCGACCTGCCCGTCGGCGCACTCCGGTAAGATCACCTTGCTCGTCTCCAAACTGGCGGAGATCTCCGCCAACGGCTCGAAGGCCGTGGTCTTCTCCCAGTTCGTCTCCCTCATCGAACGCGTCAAGGCGACGCTCGCCCGTGATCTGCCTTCCCTGCCTATTTTCGAACTCACCGGTGAGACTAAGGATCGCTCCGCCCCGGTGGAGCAGTTCAAGGAGACGAAGGGCCCCGCGCTCTTCCTCGCCTCGCTCAAGGCCGGCGGCACGGGTATCACGCTCAACACCGCGGAATACGTCTTCCTGATGGATCCGTGGTGGAATCCGGCCGTCGAGGCCCAGGCCGTCGACCGCGTGCACCGCATCGGCCAGAAGAATCCGGTCCTGATCTACCGTATGATCGCCCCGGGCACGGTCGAGGAGCGCATCGAGGAGCTCAAGCAGGAGAAGCGCGAACTGTTCTCGACCGTCGTCGGCGACATCCCGGACATGACCGACTGGACACGCCATTTCTCGTCGCTCGACGCGCTCATCCGCCTCAGCGATTCCCCGGCCGCCGCGGCTTCCGCGGAGACGGCGCCGGAACGCGACGCCGAAGGCTGATCACTTGGCGATCAGGTCGTATTCCTCGGCGCCCGTCACGGTCACCTCGGCGAACTGGCCGATGGGCAGCTTCTTCGGGACCTTGACGATGCCGTCGATCTCCATGGCGTCGCCGGTGCTGCGGGCGACGCCCGGGCTTTCGACGAGGACGCGGAGCTTGCGGCCGACGAAGGCTTCGCCGCGCTGCTTGGAAAGGCGCTGGAGCAGGAGCATGGCGCGGGCGTGGCGGTCGGCCTTCACCGCGTCGGAGAGGTGGCCTTCCATCTTGGCGCCCTTGGTGCCTTCTTCCTTGGAATACTTGAACACACCGACGCGGTCGAACTTCGTGTCTTCGAGGAAGGCGAGCAATTCGGTGAAATCTTCTTCGGTCTCGCCGGGGAAGCCGACGATGAAGGTGGTGCGGATGACGAGGTCCGGGATGCCGGCGCGCATGCGCTTGATCAGGTCGCGGATGTAGGCGCCGTCGGTCTCGCGTTGCATGGCGCCGAGCATCTTGTCCGAGACGTGCTGGAGCGGGATGTCGACGTAGCGGACGACGTGCTTGGAGCGGCCGATGGTCTCGATGAGCTCATCGCTCCAATGGGCGGGGTGAGTGTAGAGCAGGCGGACCCAGAAATCGCCTTCGATCTGGTCGAGCTCGCGCAGGAGCGAGGCGAGCGATTCGCCCTTGGAGGAGTCGACCTTGCTGCGCGGGTTCGGGCGGGCGTCGGTCCAGCGGTCCATGCCGAAGTAGGTCGTGTCCTGGGAGATCAGGTTGATCTCCTTCACGCCCTCGGCGACGAGCTGGCGGGCTTCCTTGACGACGGATTCGACCGTGCGGCTGCGGTGGCGGCCGCGGATGCGCGGGATGATGCAGAAGGTGCAGGGGTGGTTGCAGCCTTCGGCGATCTTGATGTAGGCCGAGTGACGCGGCGTCAGACGGAAGCGCGGGGTATCGAAGTCCGGGATGAAGGTCGTGGTCTTGGCCAGGAACTCGGTCATGCCCGCTTCGCCGCCCATGACCTTATGGATGACGGGGACGATGTTGGTGACCTGGTCAAGGCCGATGAAGGCGTCGACCTTCGGGAGTTCGACGCGGCCCTTGGCGCCTTCGACGACCGGGAGGGCGCCTTGGTAGCGCTGGGACATACAGCCGGCGACGATGAGTTTCTGGCCCTTCTTGCGGGCGGTGGCCTTGCCGTCGCTCATCTCGTAGATAGCCTCGAGCGCCTCGTGCTTGGAGGCGTCGATGAAGGAGCAGGTGTTGACGATGACGACGTCCGCTTCGGCGGCGTCAGGAGTCATGGACATGCCGGCCTTGGCGAGGTGACCGATCATGATCTCGGAATCAATCAGGTTCTTGGCGCAACCGAGGGAGACGAGGCCTACTTTGACAGACATGGCGGGATAAGGAGCGGAGACGGGACGAAATGCAACCCCAGGCGTCAGAGGGTCAGCCAGACTTCGGCCGGAATCGTCTCGGGTCGGGCCAGGCTGGTCAGTCCGTAGCGAGGAAGGTCGGCCAGCCAGGCCGCGACGTCCGGGGCGTTGGGGAAGAGCTTCTTGGCGGCTGAGCCCACCTGTTTGCGGCGCTGGGTGAACAGCATGCGGGCGACCTCACGGGCGCGTGGGCTGAGCCGGCGGGCGTCGGGGCGGCGGCGGAGGACGAGCAGGCAGGAGTCGACCTTGGGCGGCGGATTGAAGGACTGGGCGGGCACCGGATGGACCTTGATCTTGTCGAAGGCGAGATGGACTTGGGCGGTGACGGCGGACCAATGTCCGGTCCCGACGTCGGCGGTGAGGCGCTCGGCGGCTTCGCGCTGCAGCATGAGGACCATCATCGACGGATGGGGGCCGGCGCAGATGGCATCCATCCAAGGGGTCGAGATCGCGTAGGGCAGGTTGGCGATGACCTTGAACGAGCCGTCGGTCGCGTCGGTCAGGCCCGCCCGCGGGAAATCCACGGCATCGCCTTCCTTGAGATGGAAAGTCTGGGGAAAGCGCGGCAGCAGGGATTCCGTCAGGTGGAAGTGCATCGTGCGATCGGCCTCGACCGCGTAGAGGTCCGCGCCGGCGCAGAGCAGGGTGCGGGTCAGGGTGCCCAGTCCGGGGCCGACTTCGACGACCGTATCGCCGGACTTCACTTCGCCGAGTTCGAGCGACTTACGGACGATGTTGCCGTCGATCAGGAAGTTCTGGCCGAGCCACTTCTTGGGCATGTGCGAGAGGCGGGCCAGCAGGTCCCGGGTCTCGTTCGCCGACAGAGGGCCGTCGTTCATGCGGTTTGCAACGCCTTCATCAGCACGGCCGGGTCGGGGGCGCGCATCAGGGATTCGCCGACCAGCAGGGCGTCGGCGCCGGCGGCCCGCATGCGGGCGGCGTCTTCGGCGGTCTTGATGCCGCTCTCGGCGACCTTCAGGACGGACTTGGGCATGTGCGGGATGACCCGTTCCGCGAAGGAGAGGTCGATCTGGAAAGTGGAGAGGTTGCGGTTGTTGACGCCGACCATGTCCGGATCGTGGCGCAGGGCGCGCTCGAGTTCGGCCTCGTCGTGCACTTCGAACAGCGTGTCGAGTCCGGCGAGCTTGGCGGCCCGATGGATCGGGCGGATCTCGTCATCGGTCAGCCCGCGCACGATGATGAGGATGCAACGGGCGCCGGCTTGGGCGGCTTCGAGCACCTGATAAGGGTGGACCATGAAGTCCTTGCGGATGCAGGGCAGGGGGCGCGGCCAGCTGGCCTGGTCGCGGACCACGTCCACCAGGTCCTTGAGCTCGCCTTTGAAGTACTTGGTCTCGGTGAGGACCGAGAGACAGTCCGCGCCGGCAGCAAAATACGCCCGAGCTTGGGCGACGGCGTCGACGCCTTCGCGGATCTGGCCCACGCTCGGCGAGGCGCGCTTCACTTCGGCGATGACGGTCAGACGTCCCGGGACCGCCAGGGACTGACGGAAGCCGGGCGACGACGGGCGGCCCGCGAAGGCCGCCAGTTCGGCGTCGGTGACGGGACGGGCGAACGGGGCGATTTCCCGGCGCTTGGCGTCCATGATTTCGGTCAGTTTGTCCACTGGCCTTAAGCAAGCGCTCCCCGGGCTTCTGGCAATCGTTTTGACTCCCTTCCTTCGAGCCTTCTGCATCGGTCTATGCCCGGCATCGACCTCCTGCTTGCGACCACCGCCCGACTCCGTGCTCCTGACGGCTGCCCTTGGGATCGCGAACAGACGCACCGCACCATCTGCGATTGTCTGGTCGAAGAAGTCGCCGAACTTGTCCAGGCCATCGATCGCAACGATGTCGAGAACCTCCGCGAGGAACTGGGTGACCTGCTCTTTCATGTCGCCATGCACGCCCAGATGGCGAGCGAAGCCGGTCAGTTCACTTTCGACGACGTGGCCCGGGAAGTGAACGAGAAGATGGTGCGTCGTCATCCCCACGTCTTCGGCGACGGCGCCAAGCTTGGTTCGTCGGACGCGGTCGTCACGCAATGGGAGCAGATCAAGCTCAAGGAGAAGGGCGCCAAGAAGCCGACGGTCTTCAAGGACCTTCCGCCGTCCCTGAACGCGCTGCTCACCGCCCGCGAGGTCTGGAAGCAGGTGCGCAAGAAGCAGCTCGCCGTCGGCGAGACGGTCGACGTGTCCGCCGTGGAGGCTCAGACCAAAGGTCTCACCGAAGCGTCGGCCGGCCGGCGGCTCTTCGCCCTGGTCGCGGCCTGCCGCGATGCCGGCATCGATCCGGACTCTGCCCTGCGTCGTCATACCGCCGGAGTCGTCGCCGAGGCCGAGCGACAGGCGCCGCAAAGCTGAGCATGGAACAGGACGACCAGCCGATCACGGTGCACGTCGCGGGCAAGGCCGTGGAGGTCTGGCCGAAGGTCTCCGTCCGCACCACGCGTGTCCGTTTGTCGGTGAAGCCCGGCCCCAAGGTCATCCTTTCCTATCCCCCGCACGCTTCGCATGCTTCGGCGCAGGCCTTCCTGCGTGATAATCTTCCCTGGCTGGAGCGGGTCCTCGCCAAGGCCCGCACGGTGCAGCCGTCCCTGACTTCGCATCTGCGCAAGTTCCCTTGGGTCACCTTGGACGACCGTCTGCTGGCCATCGAGCTGGAGCAGGGGAAGCGTGGCGCTATCCGCATCTCCAAGACCGAGGACAAGGTCAGCTTGGTCATGCCTGCGGCCGACCCCGAGCCGGGTGCCGTCCGGGTCGTCCGACGGCTTGCCGAGACGGGACTGTCCCTCGCCGTCGACCGTCTCAGCCGCAAGGTCGGGGTCACGGTCGAGCAGGTGAGCGTGCGCGACCAGACCACCCGCTGGGGTTCGTGCTCCGCCACGGGGACGCTTTCGCTCAACTGGCGTCTGATCCTGCTGCCGCCGATGCTCCATGACCACGTGATCCTGCATGAGCTCTCCCATCGCCGGCACATGGACCACTCGGACCGTTTCTGGAATCAGCTCGCAGCCTGGGATCCCGATTGGAAGAAGCACGACCGCGAGCTGACCAAGCGGTGGAACATCATCATGGATCTCGGACGATGACTCACCGTGAAGTCGGCCAATCACCGGACGAGGTCTTCGATGTCGTCGACGAGCATGACCGTGTCATCGGCCGGGATTTCCGCCGGGAGATCCATCGTCGCTCGCTCCGCCATCGCGCTATCCACATCTTCTGGTTGCGCCCGGACGGCCTGCTCTGTCTCCAGCGGCGTTCCTATGCCAAGGACAACTGTCCCGGGCTGCTCAGCACCTCCTGCGCAGGTCATGTCGACTCGGGTGAAGATTACCTGACCGCGGCCGTCCGCGAACTCTGCGAGGAGTTGGGCGTTTCCGTGCCGCCGTCCGCCCTGCAGGAGATCGATTACGCCCCCTGCCATCCGGAGCTCGGCCATGAATTCGTCCGCAGCTATCTGCTGCGAGGCGATCGTGCGGTCACGGTCGCCGCGTTCGAGGTGGACTCGGTGCTGTGGAGGACTCCCGCCGAGACGCTGGCCTGGGCCGCTGCCGAGCCGGAGATGTTCTCGACCCCGCTCTGTCATCTCTTGGGGCGGGCGGCGGTGCGTCAGGCTCTCGGCCTGCCGGCGTAATGGGTTGAAATATCGGCCGGGGGGTGAGAGAGAAGGACGTGCCTGCGAACCGCCCAGAGACCCCCGACGCTCCTTTCGTGGTACCTTGGTATCATTGGCTCTGGGTGGCGCCGTTGGCTTTGCTGCTTCGCCTCTGGCTGTCGACCCTGCGTTTCCGGAGCGATCTGGACCGCTTCGACGACGCCGCCGGACCTTCGGTGCTCCTCCTCTGGCACGATAAGCTCTTCATCGCCCCTTTGATCGGCCAACGGCTCTTCGGTCGCCAGATCTCAGCTCTCATCAGCACGAGCAAGGACGGAGCCTGGCTGGTCGCCTTTTTCAGATTGATGGGCATCACCGCCGTGCGCGGTTCGTCCCATCGTCGCGGCGCCGCCGCCTTGATCGCATTGACGCGCGCCATGCGGGCGGGACACCACGCCGGCATCACCCCCGATGGTCCGAAGGGTCCGGCGCTCGTCTTCAAGCCTGGGGCCATCGCGCTCTCCCGTCTGACCGGACGTCCGTTCCTGCTGCTGGGGATCCGTTACGCCTCCTGCTTCCGCTTCAGAAGCTGGGATCGTTTCGCGATGCCGCTGCCTTTTTCCCGCGTCGATCTTACCGTCGGCCTCGAGCCCGTGCCCGCCGAGGGAGAGGGTGATGAAGCCGTGGCGGCTCGTCTGCAGGAAAGGCTCCGAGCGATTTCGGCCGACCCGGACTGAGGCTCAGGCCTTGCCGAGGAGTTTCTCGGCGTACTTCGCCAGGAGATCCGACTCGAGGTTCACCCGGTCGCCGGCCTTCCGGCGGGACAGGTTGGTGACTTCGAGGGTGTGGGGGATGAGCCAGATGCGGAAGCCGCCGGGGATCAGGTCCGCGACGGTCAGGGACATGCCGTCGACGGCCACGCAGCCTTTGCGGACCACGTGACGCAGCACGGTTTCGGGTGCGGAGATGTCGAGACGCCAATCGGCGCCTTCTTGGCCGAGGAAGGCGATCGTGCCGACGCAGTCGACGTGGCCGGTGACGAAGTGTCCGCCCATGCGGTCGGTCGGCAGGAGGCTCGGTTCGATGTTCACGAGGCTTCCGGCGGCGAGTTCGCCGAGGTTGGTCAGCCGCAAGGTCTCGGCCAGAAGGTCGAAGCTCGCGGTGTCGCCGTGCGGGTCGACGACCGTGAGGCAGCAGCCGTTCGTGGCGATGCTGTCGCCGGCTCGGGCGGAGGCCAGGATGGGGTGGGAAAGGGTGAGGCGGGCGCCGTCGGCTTCCCGGGGGGAAAGCGAGACGACTTTAGCGGCGCCTTGGACGAGCCCGGTGAACATCTGGCAATAAAAAAGGGGCCTTGGCAGGCCCCTCAGGTCTTAGTTCTGTTTGCCGTCTTGCGCCCGCTTGGCGCGCTCTTCGGCTTCGATCTTAGCGCGGATCGCGGCGCGTTCTTCTTCCTCGATCTGCTTCTGGCGGAATTTCTTGCGCTCGTCTTCTTCGGTGGCGTTGCGGATCTCGGTCTCGACTTCTTCGGAAGCCTTCTTGAATTCGCGCTTGGCTTTACCGAGGCCACGGGCGAGCTCCGGAATCTTGGAGCCACCGAAAAGGAGCAGGGCTACGGCGAGGATGGCCCAGAAAACGGGGCCGTCGAGCATGGCGAGGTGGAGAGACATAGGATTGCGGTTGCTGGGATTGGCTGAGTAGTAAACATTTCCCGAAGTTAAGGCTATGTCAACCCATGTCTCCCATCGTGATGTCTGGTATGTCGGACACGTCCAAGGGGTCGGTTTTAGGGCCCAAGTCATTGGTCTGGCCCGTGGATATGATGTGACCGGGTATGTCCAGAACCTCGCCGACGGTCGGGTCTACCTGCATGCCGAAGGCGCCGAAGCAGAGGTCGAGGCCTTCACTGACCAGATCGCCGAGTCCCTTGACGGACACATCCGCGGGGAGGAGATCAAGACCTTCGCCGGCCTGCGCACCTGCACGGACTTTTCCATCCGCCGATGAGTTCCGCCATTTCGGTCCGCCATCTGACGAAAGATTTCCGGGTAGGTCTCCGCGGCTTGAAGCTGCGTGCCGTCGACGATGTCTCGCTGGAGATTCCCCGCGGCCAGGTCTTCGGACTGCTCGGCCCGAACGGTTGCGGGAAGAGCACCACCTTGAAGATCGTGCTGGGGCTGGTCTCCGCGACCGCCGGTGAAGTCAGCATCCTCGGTTGTCCCTCGGCCACGCCGGAAGCCCGTCGTCGCACCGGCTTCCTGCCCGAGGCGCCTTACTTCCATAAGTTCCTGACCGGCCGGGAACTCGTCCGCTACTGCGCCCAGCTCAGCGGCGTACCTTCCGCGGACGTCGCTGCGGCCGTCGAAGATGCGCTCGGCCTGGCGGCGATGACCGAAGCCGCCGACCGGCCGATCGGTACCTATTCCAAAGGGATGCTGCAACGCATCGGCTTCGCCCAGGCGGTCGTGCACGATCCGGAACTCGTCATCCTCGACGAGCCTACCGCCGGCGTCGACCCCGTCGGCTCTGCGGCGATCGGACGAATGATCCATGCCATGCGAGGCAAAGGTAAGACCATCGTCCTTTGCTCCCATTTGCTCGGTCAGGTCGAACAAGTCTGCGACCGCGTCGCCATCATGGACCGCGGCAAACTCGTCCTCGAAGGTCGCGTCGACGACGTGTTGTCGCGCCGTGACCGGCATGTGCTCACCGTCGAGTCCATGTCGCCGGCGGCGCGGGCAGCCGCCGAAGCGGCCTTGGCCGCGCATGGCGCCGTCGTGACCTCGGTCACGCACCCTCGACGTTCCCTCGAGGATCTTTTCCGCGAACTCGTCACCGGCAGCCGCGACGCCTGAACCCCATGCAAGCCTCATTCCAACGCGTCTCCTGGATCGCCCGGGTCACTTTCCTCGAAGCGGTCCGGCAGCGCTTCTTCGCCTTCCTGCTCATCCTGGGTGCGGCGATGGCGCTTTCCTCGGTCTCTTTCCGGGTCCTCGATTTCGGTCACGGCGAACTCAAGTTCATCGCCGACTTCGGGTTCGGCGGGATGTTCCTATTCGGCTCCGTCCTCGCGGTCGTGATGACCGCTCAGTTGTTCTTCAGCGAGATGGACAACAAGACGGCCCTGACCTTGCTCGCCAAACCCTTGGGACGCGGGGAATTCCTCCTCGGCAAGTTCGCCGGCGCTTGGGCCGTGCTCGGCGTCTTCGTCGTCGTGCTCTCGATTCTCCTCGGGGTCGTCCTCTGGGGTCGTGAGCAGGAACTCCTGCTGCTCTCCGAGCAGTCCGGCAAGGTTCCGCCGACTTTCAGCGCGTCGGGTCTCGCCCAGTTCGCCCTGCTGCAGTGGCTGCGTCTCGGCGTCGTCGCCGCCATCGTCCTCGCCATCTCGGCCGTGGCCCGGACTTTCCTCTACGCCGTAGTCGTCGGCGCCCTGGCCGTCGTCGCCGGTCAGTTGCAGTGGATCGCACAGGATGCGATCCTGAAACCTAGCGAATCGCCGGCCTACGAGGCCGTGCTCTGGCTGACTAGCCGGCTCCTGCCGAATCTCCAGCAGTTCAACATCGGCGACGCCTTGGTCCTGGGCGCCACGGGCGTGCCGGCCGATGCCGTCGGCGCCGTGGCTCTGACGGGCGCGGCTTACATGGCTGCCTACGTCTTCCTCGGGGCGCTCCTCTTCAAGCGGAGGGAGATCTGATGCGACGCCTCGCGCCCTGGTTGTGCGCGGGACTCGCGCTGTTCGCCGCTGGTACCATGGCGGAGTATTCCTGGCGCGGCGTCCGTCCGCATATCCCAGAGATCGGTCGCAAGGAGCTTGAGCCGACCCTCGGTCAGGGCGTGCTGCTCGGTATCCTCGGCGGCTTGCGTACCGTCGTCGCCGACCTCACCTGGATCAGGAGTTACGTACTCTGGGAACGTCGTGACCGGGCCGGTTGCGAAGCCCTCATGCGAGCCGCCTGCGCGTTGGATCCGCACTCGCGCTATTTCTGGGAGAACGCCGGTTACGCCGTCGGGTTCGACCTCGCCCACTGGGAGATCCGCAAGCGCGGCGGCTACGCCAAGGTGCCGCCCGAGATCCAGGAAAGGCTCTTCAAGTCCTATGCCTTGCGCGGCATCGAGATCCTGGAGGAGGGTCGCGGTCATGCCAAGATCACGACGCCTTTGGTGCTATGCGCCGCCCAGCTCGCGGAGATCAAACTGAAGGATCATCGCCTGGCCGCGCATTATTACAAAATTGCGGCCGAGGCGCCCGACGCCCCTTGGTTCGCTGCCCGTATCTGTGCGCAGGCGCTCTGCGACGACGGTCGGCGCGAGGAGGCTTATCGCTGGTTCCGGGCTTACTGGATGACCCGCATGCTGCCGAAGGAAGATGGCTTCCCGGACGATCTTCAGAATCTGCGAGTCATGGAGCAGGTGCTAGGCGTGAAGCCCGAACTCCGGATTCCGCGGCAGGCCTGGGAGCGCTGATCAGAAGGGCTCGTCGGACTTCTTCTCAGCGGGCTCGCCTTTGGCGGCACGCGGCTTGCGTGGTGGGAATTCGAACCACCAGCCCTTCGCCTTGTCAGCGACGAGGAAGGCTTCGAACGTCCGCTTGGTGCGATTGGAGACAAACTTCTTGAGGCCCGTCTTGCCTTCATTGAGCAGGCGACGGACGTCGTCCGCCGAGAGCGGGCACTTGAGCATCTCGGCGTTCAGGCTGAAAGTCTTCTTGGCGCCGGCTTCCTGCGCCTTGTGCGGGCAGACGCGGTAACCGGCGGTCGGCGTGTGCTGGACGGGCAGCCCGCTGACGGGGCAGGGGCCGAGCACCGGCCAGTCGGCATCGAAAGCGTCGGGATTGCCGTCGGCGCCTTCGCGCGGCGGGAAATACAGGACGGCCTTCAGTTTGCCGCTGGGAGCCTTCGGCTTGGTCTTGCGCGCGGGCTTGGCCGGCGCGGCCTCTTCGCCTTCGGCAACCGGAGCCGCCTCGGGCTTCTCTTCGGCGCCGCGAGGCTTGATGGTGTCGGGGTCGACGAGGTCGATGTACCCCGTGAAGTTCTTGCCCGACTTCATCGAGCGGAAGTCGGAGAACGGACCGATGCGACGCTTCTCGATGAGTTCGGCGACTTCGGCGGGCGTGATCCGGTGGCCGTTCATCTCGGCGTAGATGGTCATCTTCGGCCGGTCCGTGGTGCCGACCTTGTCCTGGGAGAAATACTTCTCGCCGTCGGTGAGGAGGGCCTGACCGTCCGTCGGCGAAAGGACCTTCGGGCTCAGCTCCGAGGACGGGGCCGGATCGGTCGCGCCGGCGAGCATCTCGCGGACCTGCGCCTTGATCTCATGGATGAACGCTTCGGCCGTGAGCTGCCCGTGTTCGATCTGCTTGAGTTTGTATTCCCACTCGCCCGTCAGCTGAGGCTCGACGAGGAAAGACATGCCCTTGCTCTTCTGGGTGAGGAACTGGTGCAGCTGGAAGGCCTTGGCCATCGGCACGAGCTCCTTACCTTGGCGTTCGATGTAGGTCTTGGTCAGCAGTTCTTCGATCGTGGCGGCGCGGGTGGCGGGGGTGCCGAGGCCGCGTTCCTTCATCGCTTCGGCAAGGGCTTCGTCGTCGACGAGCTTGCCGGCGTTTTCCATCGCTCCGAGGAGTGAGGCTTCGTTGTAGCGGGCCGGCGGCTTGGTGGCGTCTTCCTTGACGTCGACGCCGCGGACTTTGGCCTTGGCGGGCGAACCGTCGGTGGCGACGAGGGCGGGGAGGCTGGCGGCGCCTTCCTTGTCCTTGTCTTCTTCAGCCTCGGCTTCCTGGCCCCAGACCGCGCGCCAACCGGCGACGACGAGCACTTTGCCGGTGGTGCGGAAATGGTGGGGGCCGACGGTCGTGGTGCGGACGGTCTCCTCGAACTCGGCCATCGGGAAGAAGACGCCGACGAAACGGCGGACGACGAGGTCGTAGATCTTCTGTTCGACGTCCGTCAGGCCGTGCGGAATCGTGCCGGTGGGTACGATGGCGAAGTGGTCGCTGACCTTCTTGTTGTCGAAGACGCGGCGGCCGGCGGCATCGACCCAGCCGGCGCGGAGCGCTTCCTTGGCGAAGACGCCGGCCGGATGCGCGCCTTCGAGGGACTGCAGGGCGGCCTTGGCGTTCGCGACGTAGTCCTCGGGGAGATACTGGGAGTCGGTTCGCGGATAAGTGAGGGCCTTGTGTTTCTCGTACAGGGCCTGGGCGACACCGAGGGTCGTCTTGGCCGAGAAGCCGAAGCGACGGTTGCCTTCGCGCTGGAGGGTCGTGAGGTCGAAGAGGCGCGGGGCGCTTTCTTTCTTGGGCTTACGTTCGTCGGAGACGACGCCGACGCCGAGCTTGAGCGACTCTTCGGCCACCTGGCGGGCCTGGGCTTCGTCGTAGAAGCGTTCGGCTTCCTTGCGGTCGGTCACGCCGGGGACCTGGGCGGCGCCGCGGTAACCGCCTTGGGTGACGCCGAAATCACCTTCGATCTTCCAGAAGGTCTTCGGGACGAAATTACGGATCTCGAACTCGCGCTTCACCAGGAGCATGAGCGTCGGGGTCTGGACGCGGCCGACGGAGAAGACGTCGCGCTTGGCGCCACCGATGCGGATGGTCCCATAGCGGCTGCCGTTCATGCCGACCAGCCAGTCGGCTTGCGAGCGGCAGATGGCGGAGCCGAGGAGACCGGCCTTGGTCGACTCCGGGAGCAGGTGGGCGAAGGCTTCGGCGATGGCTGTGTTCGTCATGCTCGCGAGCCACAGACGGCGGACCGGCAGGCGACATTTCGCCAGCTGGTAGATATAGTGAAAGATCAGTTCGCCCTCGCGGCCGGCGTCGCAGGCGTTCACGACTTCGCCGACGTCGGTTCGGGCGAGCAGTTTCTTGAGCAGTTTGAAACGGTCGCCGTTGTTACGCTCGCTGATGACGACCTTCAGGATGCTGGAGCGGGCGGAGCCGTCGAAATCGTCCGGGAGGATCGGCAGGTCCTTGAGGGTCCAGCGCTTGAATTTCTCGTCGAGGTCCTGCGGGTCGTTGAGGCGGACGACGTGACCGATCGACGAGCTGATGACCCACTGGTCGTTCTCGAAGTAGTCACTGGTGGCCTTCGGCACCTTGAGCACCTTCGCCAGATCGGCCGCGACGGACGGCTTCTCGGCGATGACGAGGGTCTTCGAGCCGGCGAGAGCGGAGGCTTCGGAGGAGGACTTGGAGGACTTCTTGCGCATGCGTAGGATGATAACCGATGGTCAAACCGGTTACATTCCTTGCTCGGCGAAGGAGTCGTCCAAGGCGGCGATCAGGGTGGCGATCGTGGCGTCGGTCTCGTCGCCCATGTTCGAGATGCGGAAAGTCTTGCCCTTGAGCTTGCCGTAGCCGCCGTCGATCACGAGCTTGTGGCGCGACTTGAGGGTCTTGTTGAGGCGCTCGAGGTCGGCATTCCGGTCGTTCTTGAAGCAATTGAGGCCGCGGGTGCCGAACCGGACTTCCGGCAGGAGCGAGAAGCCCTTGGCGAGGCCCCAGGCGCGCATGCGTTCGTTGAGGCGGAGGTGGCGGGCGTAACGGTTGTCGAGGCCTTCGGCTTCGACTTCGACGAGGCGCTGCTGGAGACCGTAGAAGAGGGAGATGCAAGGCGTCGAGGGGGTCATGCCCTTGACGTGGTTGTCGTGGAACTCGATCAGGTCGAAGTAGTAGCCGCGGTCCGGGGACTGTTTGGCGCGTTCGCGGGCGCGTTCGCTGACGGCGAAGATCGCGAGGCCGGGGGGCAGGGCGAGGGCCTTCTGGGAGCCGGTCAGGAAGATGTCGATGCCGAGCTCGTCCTTCTTGATCGGGATGGTCGAGAACGAGCTGACCGTGTCGGCGATGGAGATGACGTCCGGGAACTCGCGGACCACGGCCATGATGTCGGCGATGGGCGACAGGGTGCCGGTCGAGGTCTCGGAGTGGATGAAGGTGATGCAGTCGAACTTGCCGGTGGCGAGGGCGGCGCGGACGGCGGCCGGGTCGACGGGCTGGCCCCATTCGAACTTCAGGGCCTCGGCGTATTTGCCGCAGCGCTTGGCGACGTCG
>JBILXR010000021.1:0-17633 GCA_044378215.1 Opitutales bacterium | reverse complement strand
GCTGGATGACGTCGGCGAAGCCGGGCTCGAAGATGCCGCCGGTGACGGTCTTGAACGGCGTGCCGAAACCGAGGTCGGTGCGCTTCCAGAACTGTTCCTTGCCGCGCTCGAAGAGCCAGAGGGCCTTCGTGTCCGCGGTGCTGTAGCGGACGCCGCCGTCGGTGCCGAGGATCTCGATAAACCAGGTATTGGTCGCGCCGGGCATCAGGCGCTTCATCTCGAGGCGCATCGGGACGTCATGGCCGCCGACCTTGATCCAGGTGTTGAGCAGGGCGTTGTCCCAGGTGTCGCAGTTCGCGACGCCGCCCTTGCCGTCGGGGCGCTGCGGGTAGCCCTTCTGGAGCTGGGCGAAGACGCGGGAGGGCTTCCAGCCGAGGCGGAGCGGGATGTGGCAGGCGTGCATGCCCAGGTCATTGAGCGCGCCGCCTTCGCCGCACAGGGCGTTCATGCGCTTCCAGTTGGCGGCCTTGGTCGGGTCAAGGTCGCTGCTGTGGTGGAAGCCGGAGACGACTTCGAGAACGCGGCCGATCGAGCCGGACTTCGCGAGTTCGAAGGCGCGCTGGGCGCCGGGGAAGAAGGGCATCTCGGAGCTGCAGCGGACGAAGCGGCCGCTGGCCTTCACCGCGGCGTGGATGCGTCGGGCGGAGGCGAGGTCGATGCCGAAGGGCTTCTCGGCGAAGAGGTCTTTGCCCGCGGCGAGGACATCGCAATAGAGCTGCTCATGCAGGTTGTGCGGGACGGCCACGTAGACCACGTCGACGTCGGGGTTGGCGAGCAGCGCCTTGTAGTCGGTGGTCTTCTGCGTGCAGGAGGGGATGCAATCGAACCACGAGAGCGTGGCGGGATTGAGGTCGGCCACGGCCGTGAGGACCGGGCGGACGGAGACGTCGGTGAGCGCGCACCAGCGGGCGAAAGCGCTGGCCATTTCGCGACCCATGAGGCCGCCGCCGATGATGCCGATTTTTACGGGAGACATGAGGAGAGAGAGGGGTAGGGGTGGGGGTAGGGGTGGTAAAGATGACAGATGACGGAGGGCGGAGATTTTAATCTGTGATCGATTCAGTCCTCTATGCAGTCATCGACTCAGTCATCTTCTCCTTACGATAAGCGCGTGCCAACAGCGTCACGGGTTGGAGGAGGGTGATGGGTGAGCCGGCTTGGCGGAGGCCGCGGGCGATCTGAAGGTGGCACCCGGGGTTGGCGGTGGCGAGGACCGATGCGCCGGTGCTGATGACGTGTCCGACCTTGCGGACGAGGAGCTGTTCGGACTGCTCGGGCTGGGTGATGTTATAGATGCCGGCGCTGCCGCAGCACCAGTTGGCCTCGGGGAGTTCGACCAGCTTGAGGCCAGGGATGAGCTTAAGGAGCTCGCGCGGCTGTTTGGTCACCTTCTGGCCATGCGTCAGGTGACAGGAGTCGTGGTAAGTGACGGTCAGGTCGCCCAGGCCGGCCTGAGGCGCACGGCAGCCGTGCTCCATCATCCATTCGTGGATATCGCGGAGCTTGGTGTCCCAGAGCTTGGCCAAGGGGGCGTAGACGGGATCTGCGGCCAGCAGCGAGCCGTAGTGGCGGAGGTGGTTCCCGCAGCCGCCGGCGTTCGTGATGATCGCGTCGAACTGGGAAGGCGGGAAGAGGTCGATCATCCGCTTAGCCAGCGTCTTGGCCGCGTCGCCTTCGCCATTATGGGCGTGGAGCGACCCGCAGCAGGGCTGGACGGAGGGCGTGTGGACTTCACAGCCGTTGGCCAGAAGCACGTCGGCGGTGTCGCGGTTGATGTCCGCGAAGACGAGGTCTTGGACGCAGCCGGTCAGCAGGGCGACGCGGTAAGTCTGCTTCGTCGGCGTCTCAATCGGTCGGATCAGTTGCGGAGAGAACTTCGTCGCGACGGTCGGGCACTGGGGCTCGAGGCGACGGAGATCCTTAGGCAGCAGCTTGGTCAGGCCGATCTGGCGGAAGGCGGTCTGGAGCCCGAGACGCTGGTAAAGCCAGAGCAGGCGTCCGGCGAAGCGGAGCAGGCGCGGACGCATGAACAGGCCGCGGATGGTGACCGTGCGCCAGAAGCGGCTGGTGAAGGTCTGGTTGAGGCCGGCGGACTGCACTTCGGCCCGGGCGGTCTCGAGGAGGTTGGAGTAATCCACGCCCGCGGGGCAGGCGGTCTGGCAGGCCAGGCAGCCGAGGCAGTAGCTCATCTCGTCGGCGAAGGCCGGCGTGAGCTTCAGTTCGTCGTCGGCCACGGCGCGCATGAGCGAGATGCGTCCGCGTGGGCTGTGGCGCTCCTTCTTGGTGGCGTCGTAGGTCGGGCAGGCCGGCAGGCACATCCCGCAATGCATGCACTGCTGCAGGATCGAGTAATCGAGGAGCTTGAGCGAAGGCTTCATCCCTCAGTCGAAGATCTTGCCGGGGTTGAGCAGGTTGCGCGGATCCCAGGCGCGCTTGATCTCGCGCATGAGGTCGTGGCTGTTCTCGCCGACCTGGCGGCGCAGCCAGGCTTTCTTCGCCAGGCCGACGCCGTGTTCGCCGGTGATCGTGCCGCCGAGGGCGAGGGTCTTGGTCACGATGTCTTCCAGCGCCTCATGGACGCGGGCCATCTCCTCGGTGTTGCGCTCGTCGGTCAGGAAAGTCGGGTGGAGGTTGCCGTCGCCCATGTGGCCGAAGGTGCCGACGAGCAGGTGATGCTTCTTGGCCACCTCGGCGATGAAGCCGACCATCTCGGCGAGCTTGTCGCGCGGGACGGTGACGTCCTCGAGGATCGTGGTCGGGCGGACGCGGGCCAGGGCGGAGAAGGCGGAGCGGCGGGCCGAGGCGAGCTGCAGGGCTTCGGCGTCATCGCGGGCCACGCGGACGTCGCGGGCGCCGCGGGCGCGGGCCAGGGCCAGCATCTGTTCGGCTTCGTCGGCGACCGCGGCCGGATGTCCGTCGGTCTCCATGAGCAGGAGCGCCTCGCAATCGCGGGGCAGGCCGATCTTGGCGTAATCCTCGACGCAACCGATGGTCATGCGGTCGAGGAACTCCAGCGTGCAGGGGATGATCTTGGCCGCGATGATGTCGGACACCGTCTGCGCGGCGTCCTCCATGCGGTCATAGCTCGCCAGCATCGTGCGGCGGGCGGCGGGGCGGGGGACGACCTTGAGCAGGACCTCCGTGATAATGCCGAGGGTTCCTTCCGAGCCGATGAAGAGGTCCTTCATCGAATAGCCGGCGACGTCCTTGACGCAGGCGTTGCCGAAGCGGGCGATGCGACCGTCGGGTAACACGACTTCGAGCCCCATCACGTAATCGCGAGTGACGCCGTATTTGAGGCCGCGGAGGCCGCCGGAGTTTTCAGCCACGTTGCCGCCGATGGTGCTGATCTTCATCGAGCCAGGGTCGGGCGGATAGAAGAGGCCGTGCTTGTTCGCCGCGGCGTCGATGGCGGCCGTGATCGCGCCGCACTGGGCACGGACGGTCAGGTTAGAGGGATCGACCGAGAGGATCTTGTCGAGGCGGGTGAGGCAGAGGACGATGCAGCCTTCCGACGGGACGCTGCCGCCGCTGAGGCCGGTGCCGGAGCCGCGGGTGACGATCGTCACGCCGTGTTGGTTGGCCAGCTTCACGACCGCGGAGACTTCCTGCGTCGATCCGGGCAGCACGACGACGCCGACCGGGCCCTTGAGCGCGGCGGTGCCGTCGAAACCGTAAGGGATGGTGTCCTCCGGCGCGGTCAGCACCTGCTCGGCGCCGACGATTTCGCGCAGGCGGGCGAGGAGGGCTGGGGTGGGGGTGGACACGGGGCTCAGATGAGCTTCAGGGCTTCGTCGACCGTCGCGTTGCGGTGCACCATCGCCATCAGCGCCTGCGTGATGCCACGCGGGTTCGGATGCTGGATGACGTTGCGGCCATAGACGATGCCCGAGGCGCCCTGCTTGAGCAGGCCTTCGGTGCGGACGAGGATTTCCTTGTCGCTCACGCGACCCCCGCCGCGGACGAGCACCGGGATGCCCGAAGCCGTCTCGATGACCTTGTGATATTGCGAGACATCGTCGGTCGGGTCGGCCTTGATCACGTCGGCGCCGAGTTCGACCGCCTGGCGGACGAGGTGGAGGATCTTCGTGAGGTCTCCGTCGACCATGTAGCCGCCGGCGATGGCGTTGGGCTGGAAGACGAGCGGTTCGACCATCATCGGCATGCCGTAGTAATCGGCCTGCGGCTTGAGCTTGATGATGTTCTCGATGCACTGCGCGGTCACGTCGGGCGCGCCGGGGATCTGGAAGAGGTTCACGCAGACGCACGCGGCGTCGAGGCGGACGGCCTGCAGCATGGTCTCTTCGATCATCAGGCTGAACGCCGTGGCCGGGAGTTCCTTACCGTAGACGTTGGCGGTGTCGGTGCGCAGGACGAGGGCCGGCTTCTGCTTGCCCGGAACGGACTGCAGGTGGCGGGCCTGCCCGACGGTCAGCTGGATGGCGTCGGGACCGGCGTCGACGAGCGTGGCGACGACCTGGCGCATGTCTTCGATACCCTGCAGGAAGCCGGGCTGGTTGAAGAAGCCATGGTCGACGGCGACGTCGAAGCAGCGTTTGGACGAGGCGTTGAAGAGGCGGTTGAGGCGATACTGCTTCATGAGGGAGATGAGGGGTGGGACTTACTTGAGTCCCATGATGTGCTTGAGGATGTAGAGTTCGAGTGCTTCGTAGTCGCGGGCGTCGCGATACTGTTGGATGAGCTTCTGGTCTACCGTGCGGACCTTCTGGACGAGCGCAAGGAACAGCTCGCGGCTGTTCTTGAGGTGGTCGGTGACCGGGCAGCCGCGCTGGGTACGGATGGCCTTCACGTCGAGGCCGATGAATTCGCCGCGGTTACCGTAGCCGGACTCCTCGAGGACGCGGACCTGGTTGAAGGCCGCGCGGAGGTTGGCGCCGCCGAAGTTCTTATCCTGGTCGTATTTCAGGCCGTTCTGGTCGTTGAGGTGGACGCTCGCCAGCTTGTCATGGGCGAGGGCGAAGGCCATCTCGTCGCTGGCGTCGAGGCCGGCGAGCATGGCGTGGGCGGATTCGATGAGGCCTTTGACGCGCTTGTGGTCCTTGGAAGCGTAGGAGAGGGTGAGGGCGTGGCCGATGGTGGGCACGTAGGCCTGGTCGGTCGGCTCATTCGGCTTCGGCTCGATCCAGATCTCGATGTTCTGGTCGTAGTCGAGCATCGCGTTGACCGTCTCGAGCAGGCGCTGGTAGGCCAGCTTGGCGTCCTTGGCTTCGCGGATGTAGGTGCCTTCGCGGGCGAGCCAGAGCACGATGGCCTTGGAGCCGACGGCGTTGGCGATGTCGATGCACTTCTTGGTGCGATCCCAGGCGTAGGCGCGGTCGGAGGCGCTGTTGGAGGTGTAGGCGCCGTCGACGGTCTGGTCGGCGAACCACAGGCGCGGGGCGACGAACTCCGGGGTCAGGCCCTGGTTGGCGAGCATCGCCTTCACTTCGGTGGCCTTCTTCTGGATCTGGTCGGGCTTGAGGCCGTCCATGCCCGGGACGACGTCGTCGTCATGGAACTGCACGCCTTCGAAGCCGAGGGGGCGGTAGAGGGCGAACTTCTCCTCGTGCGGGAAGGCCTTGCGGACGTCGCCGCCGAAGGGGTCGCCGCCCTCGCTGATGTTCCAAGGGCCGAAAGAGAATCGATAGGTGACAGGAGTGCTCATGGGTAAGGGGTTCATTTTATCACCCGCACGGGGAATCGCTACGCTGGGCGTCTCCCGTAGTGGCACTATTATCTCATTAAACCCCTTGCAGGAGGGGGTCTTCCTGATACGAATAACCTTATGAAAGCCATCCGCGAGAAGGTCGAGCTGCCCGAGGGGCACTCTTTCCGCGTGTTGCGTTGGTCGAAGTCGTTGCGGGAGGTCGAATGCCTGCTCGGTCCCGGCCGGACCCAGCCCGTCCAAGGCGAGGGCGATCACTGGCACTTCCATAAGGAGGTCGAACTGACCCTGTTCACGGGCGGGGAGGGGACCCGCTTCGTCGGCGATGCCATCGGTGCCTTCGGCGCCGGAGATCTGGTACTGCTGGGCGAACGTCTCCCGCATCACTGGCATACGGCGGGCGCTTCGAGCGGCCTTTCGATCCAGTGGCATTTCCCGGAGAGCCACCCCGTCTGGGCGTTTCCCGAGAACCTCGAACTGCGCGAGCTCTTCAAGCGGGCGGAACGTGGTCTGCATATCCGTGGTCGCACGGCGACCGCCATCGCGGCGCTCATGCAGGAGGTCGCCCGGAGCAAGGGCGCGGGCCAGCTCGCCACATTGCTGCGCCTGCTCGCCGAAGTCGCCGACGCTCCGGAGTCCGATCTCTCGCTGCTGTCCTCCCGCAGTTTCACGCTCAGCGCCGAATCGCATTACCAGAAGGCCATCTCGAAGTCCGTCCAGCACCTGGTGGCGAATTTCCGGGACGAGATCCGGCTGGAGGATCTGCTCCGCATCTCCGGATTGAGCCGGCCGACTTTCGCCCGGCAGTTCAAGCAGCACTCCGGGCACAGCTTCAGCGCGTTCGTGAACGAGCTGCGCCTCCAGGCCGCCCGCCGGGAGCTCCGCGACGGCGACCGGAGCGTACTGGACATCGCCCTGGCCTGTGGCTTCCGCCAGGTGACTTTCTTCAACCGCTTGTTCAAGCGGGAGATGGGCTGCACCCCGGTGGAGTATCGGAAGAAGCAGAGGAGGAAGGGCGGGAAGCGTTGAGGGGAGGGTGAAGTGGAGGACTGAGTTGAGGACTGAATGGAGGGCTGAGTGAGGGCTGAATTGAGCGGTAAGACGGATGGCTGGGTCGATGACAGATGACAGAGGGCCTGAACCTGTACCTGCACCCGAGTAGCCGAACCTGAGACCCGATGGCCGAGACCTGGGACCTGAAAGAAATGCCCCCAGCCAACTATCCGGTTCCCGGTCCCGGGTAGGGTTGAGCGCCCTGGCTCAACCGCGGCTGACCAAGGGTGGTCAGCCCTACCTTGGCCGATCCTCTGAGCCTCCGGGCTTCTCGTTAGGCTAAATCCGACATCGGCTTCGCTGATTAAGATATGGGCAACCTAGTGTCTTTTCCTAATATTTCCCCAACCCCATGAAACTCCCCGCGCTCCTCCTGCTGGCTGCCGCCTCCGTCTCCTTCGCCGCCGACCCGGCGCTCACGATCTACAACGGCGGCTACGCCGTGGTGCGTGAGACCCTGCCGATCGACCTCAAGTCCGGTCTGAACCAGGTCTCTTTCGCCGGCGCCACCGCGCAGGTCGAAGCCGACTCCGTCATCCTGCGCGACGTCGCGGGCAAGGCCGAGTTTCAGATTCTCGAGCAATCCTACCGCAACGACCCCGTCTCCCAGTCGATGCTGCTGTCGCTCTTCGAGGGCAAGACGCTCGAGTTCAATCGCCGTGAGACCAACAAGCCAGACCGTCTCGTGATGGGCAAGGTCGTCCGCAGCGGTTTCGTCCCGGGCGGCCGGTTCGTCGAGCCCATCATCGAGGTGGATGGCAAGCTGCAGTTCTCCCTGCCTGGAGAGCCGGTGTTCCCTTCGCTCGGCAATGACAACGTCCTTAAGCCCACGCTGAATTGGAAACTTAACTCCGCGTCGTCGGGCAAGATCGACGCCGAGGTCGCCTACCTCAGCAACGGCTTCACCTGGGAGGCCAGCTATAACCTCGTCGCCACCGACAAGAGCGACCTCCTGGACGTCGTGGGTTGGGTGACGATGAACAACCAGAGCGGCATGACCTTCACCGACGCCAGGATCAAGCTCATGGCCGGGGACGTGAATCGTGCGCAGCCGGAATATCGCAATCGGGGCCGTACCATGGTGGCTGATGCCATGGCCTTCAGCGCTGCCAAGGCCGTGACGGAGAAATCCTTCGACGAATTCCACCTCTACACGTTGGGCAATCCGGCGACCTTACGCGACAAGGAGACCAAGCAGGTCGAGTTCGTACGCGCCACGGGCGTGAAGGCTGAGCGTCTCTATGTCTTCGACGGGGCCAATCAGGGGGGTGAAGCCGGGAAGGTGCAGGTCTATCGTGAGTTCAAGAACACCGAGGCCAACAAGCTTGGTCTCGCGCTGCCGAAGGGCAAGGTGCGCTTCTATTCCCAGGACGGCGACCGCCAGCTCGAATTCGTCGGCGAGAATCGCATCGATCACACGCCGAAGGACGAGGTCATCCGCGTACTCACCGGCAATAGCTTCGACCTGAAGGGTGAACATCGCATGACCAACGAGGCCGAGGACGGCGCCAACCGCGTCGCCGTCCAGACTTTCGAGGTCAAGGTCCGTAATCACAAGAAGGAGCCGGTCGAGATCCGTGTGGTCGAGCATGCCAACCGTGGCGGCAACTGGACGCTCACCGCCCAGAGCCAGCCGCATGAAAAGAAGGACGCCACCACCTTCGAATTCCGTGTGCCGCTCCAGCCCGACGAAGAGAAGGTCGTGACATATACGATCCGGTATACGTGGTGAAGGCGAAGGCTAAGCCTTCGAGGGGACACGTGGGCATGGTGACACGGGGACACGAGGAGAGGCAGGGCTCAAGGGGACGTCGGAAACTGGGAGGGATGCTGCGGCTGCATTTTCAGGTCTCGGGTCTCGGCCGTCGGGTATCTGGTTCAGGTGTTCAGGTTCGGATGCAGGCCCCGGGGCTGATAGCTGAACCCGTTCCCGAACCCGCACCTGTAGCCGAGACCTGTGACCTGAAATAAACGTCTCTCCTGTCCGCTAACCGCTTCCACCTGTCACGGGTAGGGACAGCACCACGTGCTGTCCTAAAGGTTCGCCGAATGGTGAACCTAGGTAGGGGCGAGGCTACGCCGCGCCCGGTCAGAACGTAGTTGTGCCCCCCACCTTCGGCTACCATGCAGCGGCCGGGATGCTAGGTCGCCACGCAGTGGCGACCCTACCGCGATGCATAGGGTATGGCTGACCGGCTCGGTCAGCCGAGGGCGAGCGGGCCGCTCGCCCCTACCTTCGGAACTCGGGAAGTAGCTCCGGGGTGGCGCCGGCCTTCGTGCAGACAAAGGCGGCGACGTCGACGGCGCGTTGATGGAGGCGGGAGAGGTCTTCGCCTCGGAGCAGGCCGATGGCCAGGGCGGCCGTGAAGGAATCACCCGCGCCCACGGTATCCACGACGGCGACCTTCGGGGCTTTCTTCTCATCGTAGGCTCCCTTGTGCCAGACGAGCGAGCCGGCCGATCCGCGGGTGAGGGCGACCGTATGGAGGTCGAAGCGCTGGGCGACGGAGAGGACGAAGGCTTTCTCGTCCGTGGGCAGGGCGAGCAGTTCGGCCACGGCGGGGACTTCGTCGTTGTTCAGTTTGAAGACGTTGGCGAAGCCCAAGGAGGATTCGATAACTTCGCGGGAGAAGAAATTCTGGCGGAGGTTGACGTCGAAGATACGAAGGCAGTCCGGGGAGGTGTTCTCGAGGAACTCACGGACGGTGCGTCGGCTGGTCGGCGCGCGCTGGGCCAGGGTGCCGAAGCAGACTGCCTTGCACTTACGGGCCAGCAGGGCGAGCGACTCGTTCCAGGCGATGTGATCCCAGGCCGGGTCGGCGGCGAAGACATAGCTCGCCTGCTTGGCGGCATCGAGGGTCACCGTGACAGTACCGGTCGGGTGGTCATTGCGCTGGAGCAGGAGGGTATGGACGTTCTTGGCCGAAAGGGAGGCCAAGGCGTCGTCGCCCAGCTGGTCAGGGCCGACCGCGCTCACCACCCAGGCGTCACCGCCCAGTCCGGCGGCGTGACAGGCGAAGTTCGCCGGGGCACCGCCGAAATGGGCCGCGTCCGGAAAGACGTCCCACAGTACTTCGCCGAGGCCGACGATGTTAGGGCGGACGATTTCCGGGTTCATCTCAGGGAGTCAGCCCTGTGTTGCCGGAGATGTCGACGCCGGAGCATCCCTTCGCCGCAGGGATGTCGCGGACGGGGCCTTCGAAGCGGTTGCCTTGGATGACGATATCGGATCCGCCCGGCATGAAGCTCATGGCGTGCTTGGCGTTCGGGCCGCTGATGAAGCGGTTGTTCCGCAGGACCACTTTGCCATAGGTGCCGCCGACTTCGTAGGTCGTGAAGTAGACTTCGGCGTATTCCTCATACTCGCCGGTCACGAAGCTGCGCCGGCCGCGCTTGGGGTCTCGTTCGCACTTGGTCGTGTTATGCTCAAAGACGTTGTCCTCCATGAGCAGGTTGCGGGGCTGATTGATCCAGGACCCGCGTCCGCCGTTGCGGAAGGTGTTGCCCCGTACGACCACGTCCTCGCAGGACTGCTCGATGCTGACCACCCGGGAGCCGTTGGTCCCGTCTACGAAGTTATTCGTGATCAGGGCGCCTTGGCAGAACTCGGCCAGGAAGAAGGCGCCCATGCGGGAGCCCGTGATCTGGTTGCGGTCGAAGACGATCCGGCGGCTCTTCTGGATGTGCATCGTGTCGCCTAGGGCGCTCAGGGTGTTGCCACGGACCTCCACGCCTTCGCAGCCGACGAGATCGAGGGCGCCTTTGCCCGGTCCGGCGCCGTTCGGGGAATAGAGGGCGAGGTGGGCGTAGAAGAGCTGGGTGATGAGCTTGGTCTTCGGTCCGGCCGAGGTTTGGAAGCGGATCGGCTTACCCAGCGGCTTCTCGGCGATGCGGACGTAGGTCGGGGTGCTCTCGACGACGAAATACTGGCGGCCGCGGATGAGGTTGGAAGGCAGGGTGTCCCCGAAGAAGCACAAGGAGTCGTAGCCGCGATTGGCGTCACCCCCTTCGCGGACTTTGGAAAGGGGGAGCGGCTTCTGATTGTCGAAGAACACGCGGTCATCCCCGGCGGTCATCTTGACGTCATCTCGCACCAGGTCGTGACGGAAGTATTTGGCCGCATGGGCATGCTCGGCTGCGCCGTATTCTTCCGGCCAGACCATGATCTGCCAGAGGAAGCCGTAATCCCACATGTATTTCCCGGTGCGTTCCAGGCGGCAGTCCGTGACGTGGACATCCTTCGCGTAAGTCACGATTTCCTTCTTCGATCCTTTCTTCTCGGCGCCGAGGACCGTGATGGCGGCGCCGGCCAGACCGTCGGATTGGATCTTCTCGAAGCGCAGGTTCTCGGTGCGACCGCCCACGGAGGTCGTGATGAGGATACCCCGGGTATTTACGTTGGGCTCCCAGGTGTTATCGGAGCGCGATTGGTCGAATACGCGACCGACGAAGCGACCGCCCCGCCAGGTCAGGTTACGGATATCCTCTCCTTGGAAGACCACCGCACGGGCTTTGTCGCCCATGTGTTCAGGCAGTCGGAAGGTCGCTCCTTCGGCGATGACCGTCAGGTCGGATTTCAGCGGGATCGGCACTTTGCCGTCCAACGCGTAGTCGCCCGGAGGGATGACGAGCGTATCGCCTGGCTTAGCGGACTCGCAGGCGCGTCGCAGCGAGACGACATCCCACGAATGGCTGACGCAGCCGGTGATTATTGCGCCAAGCAACGTTAGGAGCAGGATGCGGTAGGTCGGCATGTTCAAAGTCCTTCGGGGTGCTTGGCCGTGTTCTCGTAGAGGATGACGCCGCCGCGTTTCAGGATCTCGCGTTGCAGGGCGGGAACATCGAGCTTGCGCAGTTCGATCTGGGCGGCGGCCGCCTGAGCGGCAGCGATGCCGGAAGCTTCGCCGAGGGCCATGAAGACCGGCTCCATGCGGATGGTCTGGTAGCCGACGTGGGAGGCCGAGCAAGCGACGGGTACGAGGAGTCCATCCACGGACTTGGGCAACAGGCTACGATACGGTATCTGGAAGGGTTCGTGTTCGACGTAAAAGTAGCCCGGACGGAGCAAGGGATAGGCAGGGTCGAAGCGGGTCACGGCGTGGCTATCGAACGGGTATTCCGCGATGGCGATGCCGTCGGGCTTGTGTGCGGGCAGCCCGGTTGCTTCAAGGAACTTGGCGTCGTTCTCCGTGACGGTGTGCTCTCCCCAGATGCGACGGCCTTGGCGGACGTAGATATGGTGCGGCCGGCCGCGGTTATCAGTGAACTCATCCTTGGGGAAGCCCCACTGCTGGGCATCCTTGCGGATGTCGGCGGGCACCTCAGGGTCGTTCTGCAGGAGCCAGATCAAACCTTCCTGATAGTTCCAGTAGCGACGGAAGATCCGGGCGCGCTCGGCGGGACCGGCTTCCGGCCAGCCGTAGTTCTCTTCGGCGAGGTCAAGCGACTCGCTGGGTACGCCGGTCTCGTGGCTCGGGTGGTTGCTGTTGATTTCAAAGTTCCCACCGGGCATCGCGTAGAACTGCACCGCCTGGTTGAGGCGGGTCAGTTTGCCGCCTCGGAAGTCGGCCAGCAGATGCTTGTAGTCGTCGCGGTTGAAGTCGGCGGGTTTTTCGACCGGCAGCAGGTTCGCCAGGTTCTTGGTCAGGTGGAAGCGGAAGCAGAAGGCCTGGATGCCGCCATCGGCCTCGCCAGTCGAGCCGGGCAGGGGATTGGCGTCGCCGAAGCGGACGTAGATCTTGCCGGCATGCTTCTCTTTGAAGTCGGCCCGGCTTTCGCGTCCTACTCGGTAGTCGGAGCCCGCGAGGGCCGCCAAGTCGCCTTCGTAAGTGGCGTCGATGAAGGCAGACGCGGTGAGGGTCGTTCGGCCCGAACCGGTCTCATAGGCCACCGCGGTCAGTTTCTGCATAGGGCTGTACTGCTTGGGCGGAGCGCCCTCGAGTCGCCGTCCCGGGGTGGCTTGACCGTTCGGCGTGAGCGCTTCGACGACTCGGGCGCCTTCGATCAGGCGGATGTTCTTCTCGACCGTCAGCAGTTGGCGAAAGACCAGTTCAGCCACCTTGGGCTGGAACATGTTGCCGTCCTTGCAGAGCTTCAGCTCAGGGGAACTCGCACCATAGGTCTTCGTGTAGTGTTCGACGACGAGGCGCTTGAATTCGACATAGAGTCCGCCGACGGCGCCGTGCTTACGGATGTCGGTATTGGTGAGTCCGCCCGAGACAATGCCACCGACATGGCGGGATTCCTCGAGGAGGACTACCTTGGCACCCGATCGGGCGGCGGCGACCGCAGCGGCGACGCCACCCGGGGTCGCGCCCACGACGACGACGTCAGCCTTATCGGCGGCCGTCGTGCCGAGGGTCAAGAGGAGCAGGAAGGTCGTGAAGAGCGTGCGCATAAATATTAGCCCCAGTATTGGGTGGTCTTGCGTTTGAGGAAGTCGGCGCTGCGGCGGAGCTGGTCGATGCCGTCGACGCCGTCCTCGATGCTGATCCAGCCGTCGAAGCCGACGCGCTTGAGCTCGGTGAAGATGGCGTCGTAGTCGTTGAGGCCCTTGCCGATCTCGCCGTGGCGGAGGCGCTTGGCGTAGCCGGCCGCGCCGCCTTCTTCCTTCCGGAGGTCCTCAAGGGTGCCCTCGATGAGGTAACGGTCCGAGGCGTGCATGGTCACGACGCGCTTCGAGACGCGCTTGAGCAGTGCGATGGGGTCGTCGCCGGCGATGTAGGCGTTGCTGGGGTCGTAGTTCACGCCGAAGCCGTCGGAGGGCAGGGCGTCCACCAGGGCGCAGAAGACATCCATCTTCTGGGCGAACTCGGGGTAGAGCCAGAAGTCGTCCTTGTAGTGGTTCTCGAGGATGAGCGTCACGCCGCGTTCCTTGGCGTAAGGAATGCAGGCCTTGATGCTGTCGGCCGCAAGGCGCACGCCTTCGGCGTCGGAGAGCTCGGGGCGGCGCTGTCCGCTGAGCACGCGGCAGTACGAGCCGCCGAGCGCGTGGGTCATGTCGACCCAGCGCTTCTGCTTGGCGATCTCGGCGTCGCGGAAGGCTTTGTCCGGATGCGTGAAGTCAGGCGAGCAGCACATCATCGGGATGGACATCCCGAGGTCGGCGACCTGACGGCGGAAGACCGGCCAGTTGGACTCGTCGGCCATCTCGAGGAAGCCGGCGTAGAATTCCAGGCCCTGGACGTCGAGCGTGGCGGCGAGCTTGAACCACTCGGAGAGCTTCATCGTGCCGTCTTTGCAGAGGGCATGCATGTAGGCCTTGGGGAAGGCGGCGATCTTCGGCATGGTCAGGCTTTCTGTCCCGGCAGGGTTTCGGGATCCTTCGGCGGGTTGCGGCCGATGAAGGGGTGCTGTTCCAGTTCGACGACCGAGCCGCTGATTGGGCCGGCTTCGTCGGCGAGCCAGTAGATGGAAGCCGCGGCGATCTCGTCAGGCGTGATCAGGCGTCCCGAGGGCGCGTAGACGCGGGGTAGGTCGGCATACCAGTCGTCCTTGAGGCCGTGCGCCTTCTTGCGTTTGGATTCGTTCTCCGTGAGCACCCAGCCCGGGTTGATCTGGTTCACCCGCACGCCATTGAGGCGGTGGAGCGTGTCGCCGAGATTACGGGTCAGGGTCGTGAGGGCGCCCTTGGAGACGCTATACGGGAGGAGGTTCGGTTCGCCGGAGTAGGCGTTGACGCTGCCGATGTTGAGGACCGCGCCGCGGGCCTTGGACAGGTGGGGCAGGGCGGCCTGGATGAGCAGGAACGGCACGACCGTGTTCACCGCCAGCATCTTGTGGAAGAAGGCCGCATCGGTGGTCTGGATGTTGCCTTGGGCGACGATTGCCGCGTTGTTCACCACGCCGTCTAGCTTGCCGTAGGTCTTCACCGCAAGGTCGACCAGGCGTTGCGGGCAGCCCGGGGACATCAGGTCTTCGATGTGGACTATGCCGTTGGCCGCGCCGATCTCGGCGAGGGTCTCGGCGGCGAGGTCTTTCTCGAGTCCGTGGATGATGACCTTGGCGCCTTCGCCCACGCAGCGCTTGGCGATGGCCTTGCCGATGCCGGTCGTGCTCCCCGTGACGATGATGACCTTGTCTTGCAGGCGCATGGTCAGACGGGCTTGAGGACGGACTTCACGACTTCGCCCTTATGCATCTTCTCGAAGGCCGTGTGCCAGTCGGTGATGGGCCAGACGCCGCCGATGATCGGACGGACGTCGAACTGGCCGCTGGACATGAGGGCGATGACGCGTTCCCAGATCGGCCAGTTGTGGCTGAAGCTACCCTGCAGGGTGATGTTCTTCTGCACGAGCGGGTCGAGGTTGAAGCCGAGCGGTTGCGGCCCCCACCCGACCTTGCTGACCCAGCCGGCAGGGCGGACGATATCGAGGGCAATCTTGAGCGTCGCGGAGGCGCCGGCGGCGTCGATGACGCCGTCGCAGCCGAGGCCGTCGCGCTGCTGGGCCCAGGGCTTGGCGTCGCCGATGATGACTTCGCAGCCATACTGCTTGGCGATGGCGAGACGATGGGCGTCCTGCGGGAGGCCGACGATGGCGACCTGGGCGCCGCACTGCTTGGCCATCGCGGCGCAAAGGATGCCGATCGTGCCGGGTCCGAGGACGACCACACGGTCGCCGGGTTCGATGCGGGCGTTCTTCACCACCGCGTTGTAGGCGACGCAGCAAGGCTCGGTGAGGCAGGCCTGTTCGAAGGGCAGGGCGTCGGGTACCGCGTGGAGGATGCGCTGTGGGACGCGGACATACTTGGTCATCGCGCCGTTGACTCCGTAACCGAAGCCCTTGCGGGTCGGGTCTAGATTGTAGAGCCCGCGACGGGTCATCGGGTTGTTGGCAGAGATGATCGCGGCGGTCTCGCTGACCACGCGGTCGCCTTCCTTCCAGCCTTCGACCTTCTTGCCCAGCTCGACGATGCGGCCGGCGAATTCATGGCCGAGGACGACCGGGTAGTTGACCGGCCAGGAGTGGTCGGAAGTCCACTGGTGGAGGTCGCTGCCGCAGACGCCGACGTTGGCGACCTCGAGCAGGACGTCTTCTTCACCGATGACGGGACGGGCGATTTCGCGGATTTCGACGGAGCCCTTTTCGGGGGCGAAGTTTACGACGGCTGCGTTATTCATATGAGAGGCAGATGGTGGATGAAGGATGGATGATGGACGATTACGGAGGGCAGATGGACGATTACAGAGAGCAGATAAGGGATGGACGATGGAGGATAGGAAGGCAGATGGACGATGAAAGATGGACGATGGGATGACTTAGGGTAGAGGCTCGGGGTGTTGTTTGGTTTTAGGCCTTAGGGTTTTCAGTCAGGGCGGTTACTTCGAATTATCATTCATCGCTCATCTTCCATCATTTATCTTCATCTTAGTGCTCAGCGGCCGACTTTGACGTCACCGTAGGCGTGGACCTTCTGGCAGATGAGGCGCAGGGAGGATTCGAGGTCGCCTGAGGCGGTCTTGAAGGCGTCGGCGTCAATGGTGAGCGGGGCGCCGAGGACGACGAGCGGAGCGCCGTATTCAGGGCAGCGCACGGCCTGCTCGAGGGTCAGCCCACCGACGGCTTGGACGGGGACGTTGACTGCTTGGACGACTTCGCGGAGCTGATCCATCGGGCTGGGCATACGGAGTCCCCGGGCTGCGATGCCCCGCCGTTCATCGTAGCCGATATGATGGATGACGAAATCGCAGCCGAGGTCTTCGCAAAGCTTGGCGCCGGCGACCATGTCGGGGCAACCGAGGTTGTCGCCCATGACCTGGACGCCGTGGTCGCGTCCCGCTTTGACGATGACCCTCAGGGTTTCTTCGTGGGCGCGGGCCATGACTACCACGTGGGTGGCGCCAGCCTTCGCCATCATCTCGGCCTCGAGGTAGCCTCCGTCCATCGTCTTCAGGTCGGCCACGATCGGGACGTCCGGGAAAGCCTTACGCAGAGCGCGGACGCCATGGAGGCCTTCGGCCAGGATGAGCGGCGTGCCCGCTTCCAGCCAATCTACGCCCGCCCGCATGGCCATCGCCGCCGTTTCCAAGGCCTCATCGATGTTCGTGAGGTCTAGGGATATTTGGACAATCGGCCGCATAGGGATGACCCGAGATTGCCGATTGCAACCTCCGGAGCAAATCGGTTTTAGATAATAATGACAGGTGTTTTACCTACTTGGATTGTCTTGCCCGTCTTTTTTATCACCCCATACCAATTTTATGCCAAAAGCGACAATCAGCCAAGCCGAGCTCCTGCAGAAGCAGAAGGAGTATCTGCGTGAAGTGGTCATCGACGTCGAGACCATGGCGATCTTCGACTCGCTCCCCGGCTTCCTGTGCTTCCTGAAGAATCGCGCCGGCGAGCATCTCTACGCGAGCGGTCTGTGGACGACGCGTCACGGCTTTCGCGAGGCGTGGGAGATGTTGTTCAAGACGGACCAAGACCTGACGCCGGGCGCGATGGCGGAGTCTTACCTGGCGGATGACGCGCTCCTTTATCGAACTGGTAAGCCAGTCATCGATAAGATCGAGATCTGCCTCGACGCGGTCGGCCTGCCGGACTGGCACGTCACGAGTAAGTATCCGGTCCGTAACCGCAAGGGCGAGATCATCGGTATTCTGGGCATCTCACGCGTGTGCATGGGGCAGGCTCCGGTCGCTTCCCAGAACGCTAAGATCGGCCCCGCGACCAAGATGCTGCAGGAGAACCTGCTCGAGTATCCTTCCGCGCAAGTCTTGGCGGATGCGTGCGACCTCTCCGTGCGACAGTTACAGCGTCGCTTCACCGAGGCCCTCGGCCTTTCGCCTCGCGACTATTGGATGAAGTGCCGAATCCGCACCGCCTGTGAGAGCATCATCAAAGGCGAAGAGAAGCTGGGCTCGCTTTCCGTGCGCCTTGGCTTCTGCGACCAGAGCAGTTTCACCGCCCAGTTC
>JBILXR010000145.1:0-4844 GCA_044378215.1 Opitutales bacterium | reverse complement strand
GTTCCTCCACCAAGATCCTCAAGGTCGGCGAACGCTTCAAGGGCAAGCTCGCCAACGGCACCGAGTTCGACTGGGCGCTCGAGGACATCCCCCTCGACTCCAACAGCATCGCCGCGTGCGGCACGGGCCTCGGCACCGGCGGCACCATCGTCATCGACGACTCCGTCGAGATGATCCAGGCGCTCTCCAACCTCAACGCCTTCTACGCCCACGAGACCTGCGGCCAGTGCACGCCCTGCCGCGAAGGCTCCCTCTGGCTCTCCCGCGTCTCGAAGCGCATCACGACCGGCGGCGGGCTCGAGACCGACGTCCCGCTGCTGCTCGACATCGCGAACCAGGTGGCCGGCCGCACGATCTGCGCCCACGGCGAAGCCGTCGCGTGGCCCGTGCAGTCCGCCGTCCCGAAATTCAAGGACGAGTATCTAGAGTCCATCCGCAAGCGCCAGAAGGGCGAAGCGGTGCCGACGCTGAAGCTGATCTGAGTACCGCGAGTATCGTTGGCCCGAGTATCGAGTATCGGGGAAATAAGGACCGCACCCAGTGCGGTCTTTTTTGTGCCCAACCAATCATCCGGTCTCAGGTCTCCCTTTGAGTGTTGTCATCTCTTCCTGCCACCTGCCACCCGGTACCGCCACCCGCCACCTGAGGATGGATGCAGCTATGTCGTGACGCGGTCCCGACCCTACCCATTGCCTCGGTTCAATTCAGCCATCCACTCAGCCCTCTCGTCACCCCCTATACTCGATACTCCATACTCCATACTCTGATTTTACCTACCCCTACCCCCACCCCTACCCCACCATATCGGTTCCACCTATCCGCCAACCGCTAACCGCCAACCGCTGTTACCTGTTACTTTTCCTTTACCCTCCCTCCCCCGCCCCTTACCAAATCCGTCCCATGGAATTCAAAAACGTCACCGCCGTCGCCAAAGCCAACGTCTACTTCGATGGCAAGGTCGTCTCCCACACGATCCTCACCGCCGATGGCGCCAAGAAGACGGTCGGCCTGATCTACGCCGGCACCTACCACTTCGGCACCGACAAGGCCGAGATCATGGAGATCACCGACGGCTCGTGCGTCGTGGTCCAGGACGGTTCTAAGGAAGAGAAGACCTACGCCGCGGGAACCCACTTCTATGTGGCCCCGAAGTCCGGCTTCACGATCACCGTGCAGTCCGGCATCTGCCAGTATATCTGCAGCTTCATCGGGTAATCTGAACCGTCGGAGCGGCCGGGGCTTGCCAAGGGCGAAGCCTCACCGAACCTGTGGGCATGTCCGAGCCGACCAGCAGCCTGCCCAACATCCCCGCGCCCATCGCGCGAGAGAAGCCATGGGTGCAGCTCAAGACTTTCACCTCCAAGCCCGCGATCTTCCGTTCGATGGTCGGCGAGGTGTCGCCCGATGCCCGCCAGGGCGACGTGGTCACGGCCTACGACAAGCAGGGCTCCTTCATCGGCTACGGCTTCTGGAACGCCGGCGCCCCCATCGCCCTCCGCATCCTCAAGGCCACCCCGGGCAAGCCCGACGACGCCTGGTTCGAACAGGCCATCCGCCGCGCCGCCGCCCTTCGCAAGGACGTCCTGAAGCTCGACGCCGACACGGACGCCTATCGCGTGGTCAACGCCGACGCGGACTTCCTCTCCGGTCTGATCGTCGACCGGCTGGGCGACGTCCTCTCGATCGAAGTCTCCTCCTATGCGGTCATGCGCCGCCTCCCCCGCTGGATCCCGATCCTGCACGACGCCGTGGGCACCAAGCGCGAGATCGTCCAAGTCGACCCGCATGTCGCCCGCATCGAGGGCATCATGCCGACCGACATCCCGAAATCGGCCGTCCGCTTCGTGAAGATCAAGGAGTTCGGCATGATCCAGGAGGTCGACTTCGCCGACGGCCACAAGACCGGCTTCTTCTGCGACCAGCGTGACAACCGCCGCCGTTTCGGCGCCCTCGCCAAGGGCCTCAAGGTCCTCGACCTCTGCTGCTACTCCGGCGGCTTCTCCATCGCGGCCAAGCTCGCCGGCGCCACCGAAGTCACCGCGGTCGACCTCGACGAGAAGGCCATCGAGATGGCCAAGCGGAACATGAACCTGAACAACGTCCGCATCGACTTCGTGCATGCGGACGCCTTCACGTGGATCCGCCAGATGCAGAAGAACGGCAAGACCTGGGACCTCGTCCTGTGCGATCCGCCTAAGTTCGTCGACAGCCGCGACGAGGAATTCGAAGCCGAAGGCCTCAAGAAGTATAACGATCTCAACGTCCTCGCCATGCAGCTCGTCGCCCCCGGCGGCCTCTTCGTGACCTGCTCGTGCTCCGGCCTCGTCTCCCCTGAGGCCTTCGAGGACCTCGTCAGCAAGGCCGCGCATCGCTACCAGAAGCGCCTCCAGATCTTCGATCGCACCGGCCCCGGAGGCGATCACCCCAACGCTTCCAACCACCCCGAGGGACGTTACCTCAAGGTGCTTTGGAGCCGAATTGCGTGAGGCAGGGATGCGATGACATCGCATCCGCCTGTCCCTAGGTAGGGGCAGCACCGCGTGCTGCCCTAGCTGCATTACGTTCGCCGCAGGGCGAACGCAGGCAGGGGCACGATCATCGTGCCCTCCTCAACCGGAGGGCGCGGCGAAGCCACGCCCCCACCCTCGGCCGCCCTACGGCGGCCAGGTAGGGATGCTTTGCCATCTCCCCGGGCCCCCTTGTCACCGTGCCAACGTGTACCCTCTCGGCTCCGCCTCCCCCTGCCCCTAATAGAAGCCCCTTTTCCCGCCTTTCCCCTTGCGGGAGGTGGGGGGTCACCTAACTTGCGTTTAACTTTCCCGACCCATGGTCACGGACAACAAACCTTCTCTGGTCACCATCAATGTCGATGGCGTCGAACATCAAGTCCCAGCGGGCGCCAATCTGGTCGATGCCCTCGGCAAGATCGGCAAGGAAGTCCCCCACTATTGCTACCACCCGAAGCTCCCGGTCGCCGGCAACTGCCGTATGTGCTTGGTCGAACTCGGTTCGCCGATGCGCGACCGCGCGACCAACGAACTGGTGATGGAGAACGGCCAGCCGAAGATCGGCTGGCAGCCCAAGCCGGCCATCGCCTGCGCCACCAACGTCTCTCCCGGCCTGCATGTCCGCCTCGAATCGCCCGGCGTCAAGGCCTGCCGCGAAGGCGTGACGGAGATGCTCCTCCTCAACCACCCGCTCGACTGCCCGATCTGTGACCAAGCCGGCGAGTGCAAGCTCCAGGAATTCTCCGCCGAATACGGCCGCGGCTATTCGCGCTATGTCGACGAGAAGAACGCCAAGCCGAAGAAGACCCGCCTCGGGCCGCGCGTCACGCTCGACGACGAACGCTGCATCCTCTGCTCGCGCTGCGTGCGGTTCTCCAGCGAGATCGCCAAGGACCCCGTCCTAGGCTTCGTCAACCGCGGTTCCTACAACACGCTGACCTGCTTCCCGGGCCGCGAACTCGATAACAATTACTCGCTCAACACGGTCGACATCTGCCCCGTCGGCGCGCTCACGAGCACGGACTTCCGCTTCAAGATGCGCGTCTGGTTCCTGAAGCAGACCCCGAGCATCGACACCGAATCCTCCGCCGGCGCGAACACGACCGTCTGGTCCCGCGAAGGCAAGATCTACCGCGTCACGCCGCGCCGCAACGACGCCGTGAACGACACCTGGATGGCCGACTCCGGCCGCGAACTCTTCAAGTCCGTCGACGCCCCGAACCGCGTGAACTACGCGACGGTGAAGAACGCGAAGGCGACGCTCGAAGCCGCCCTCGCCGCCGCCGACGAAGTCCTCGCCGCCGGCGCGCTCGCGATCGTCGGCTCCTCGCACATGTCCGTCGAAGAGCAGCGCCTCCTCGCGCGTCTCGCGAAGGCCAAGAACGCTGCCGTCTATGTCCCGGCCCACGTGGGCAAGGGCGACGGCCTCCTGGTCTCCGAAGACCGCACCCCGAATTTCCGCGGCGCCCTCGTCACCGGCCTGACCGACCGCGCGCCCGTCGCCGACCTGAAGGCCCTCGCGGCCGACATCGACGCCGGCAAGGTGAAGTCCCTCCTCATCGTGCGTGAAGACGCCGCGCTGCTCGGCCTGCCCGCCTCGACGCTCGCCAAGGTCCGCAGCATCGTGCTCGCCACGCATCACAACGTCACCACCGCGGCCGCCGAAGTCGTGCTGCCCGCGCTGACGGTCTTCGAGCGCAGCGGCACGTTCATCAACTGCCAGTTCCGCCTGCAGTCGTTCGCCCAGGCCGTCCCCGGCCCGACCGGCACGCTGCCCGACGTCCAGATCCTCGCCCGCCTCGCCCGCGCCGACGCCGCCGTCGTCTGGGCCGAGCTCTCCGCCGACATCCCGATGCTCGCCGGCCTCGACGGCCGCCTGCTTCCCGCCGAGGGCGTGCCGCTCGACGGCGCCGCGTTCGCCGCCCACAAGTTCCCCGAAGGCAAGCTGCTGAAGTTCGCCCCGGTCGCCCTCGCCTGAGCCCGCGTCGACCATGGAACAACTCCTCCACGACCTCATCCTCTCGCCGGCCTGGTATTTCACCGCGGCCCGCGGCCTGACGCTCATCCTGATCGTGATGACGATCGCCGGCTACAGCGTGCTCCTCGAGCGCAAGGCTTCTGCTTGGATCCAAGGCCGCATCGGCCCGAACCGCACCATGCATCCGCTCATCGGCTGGATCCCGTTCCTCGGGAACTTCCTGATGAAGGGCGGCTTCATCCAGCCCGCGGCCGACGGCGGCAAGTTCCTCTTCAAGGAAGACGCCCTCCCCGGCCACGTCCGTAAGTTCTACTACGTCCTCGCCCCGATCATCGCCCTCGCGCCCGCGCTCGCGGTGC
>JBILXR010000144.1:0-4850 GCA_044378215.1 Opitutales bacterium | reverse complement strand
GCGAAGAGTTCTTCCGCTTCTTCATGCCGCTGACGCACATCGGTCGCCTCTGCCCCGTCGCCACGTCCGTGCACGGCGAACAGGTCCCCGCCGGCGGCCGCGTCTCCTTGGGCTGGGCTTCGGCCAACCGCGACGAGTCGGTCTTCCCCGAAGCCGACGTCTTCAAGATCGACCGCAAGCCGAACCCGCACATCTCGTTCGGCTTCGGCGAACACCTCTGCCTCGGCGCCCCGCACGCCCGCCTGCTCCTGCGCACGCTGCTCCAGAAGTGCGTCGAACTCGTCGACGGCATGAAAATCGTCTCGGCCGAGGAACGCACCGAGACCGAGCATTCCTATGAGCGTAAGCTGGGGTATGAATCGCTCGTGCTGAAGTTCCGCCCCCGGATCTGAACGGGATTGCCAGCATCCGGCGGTCGGGATAGGTCTCTTGGGCCCCAACCTTCGCCTCCCGGCGGGGTTCCAAAGTCACACCCCGCCATGTTCGCTTTCAGCCTGACCATTTTCTGGGGAGCCTTCCTGCTCTTCCTCGTCCAGCCGCTGATCGCGCGCTTCATCCTGCCTTGGTTCGGTGGCGGCCCGGCCGTCTGGACGACGTGCATGCTCTTCTTCCAACTGCTCCTCCTGGGAGGCTACGCCTACGCGCACTTCAGCATCAGCCGGCTGACCCCGCGCCGGCAGGTCATCACCCACCTGGTGCTGCTGGCCTTGGCCGTGGCGTTGCTGCCGATCACGCCGGGCGACGCATGGAAGCCGACCGACGGCTCAAACGCCGCCGGCCATATCCTGCTGCTGCTCCTCGGGTGCCTCGGCCTGCCCTACCTGGTCCTTTCCGCCACGGGCCCGCTCCTGCAGGCTTGGTTCAGCAAAGCCAACCCTGGCGTGTCACCGTACCGCCTCTACGCCCTTTCCAACGTCGGCTCGCTGCTCGCCCTGCTGATCTATCCGTTCTACCTCGAACCCCAGCTGAGCCGTCAAGCCCAGGCCGAGTGGTGGTCGATCGGGCTCGCCCTCTACGCCGGCCTGGCCGCCTGGTGCGGCTACAAGGTCTGGCATAGCGACGGGGCTGACGCGGCCAAGTCCGCGGCCGACGATGATCAACCGGCGCCCACGTTGATTCGCCAGCTCCTGTGGTTCGCCCTGCCCGCCTGCGGTGTGATGCTCCTGCTCGCGATCACCAACAAGCTCTGTCAGGACATCGCCGTGGTGCCCTTCCTCTGGGTGCTACCGCTGAGCCTCTACCTGCTCTCCTTCATCATCAGCTTCGACAGCCCGCGCTGGTATCATCGCGCCTTCTGGATCCCCCTGCTCGCCGTCCTGCTCGGCTTGGTGCTCCAGAATCTCTATCAGGCTGAATCGCACCCCGACATCACGCCGCTCGCCACGCTCTACCTCGGCACACTGTTCGTCGCCTGCATGGTCTGCCACGGCGAGGTCTACCGCCTGCGCCCCGGTGCGAGCCGACTCACCGGCTTCTACCTCTCGCTGTCCGCGGGCGGCGCCGCCGGCGGACTGTTCGTCGCGCTGGTCGCGCCGTTCGTCTTCCCGGATTACTTCGAACTGCACCTCGCGCTCTTCCTCACCGCCGCACTCTTGCTCGTCGTGCTCCGCCAGGATACGACCCGGCCCTTACGCGATGGTCGTGTCCGCTGGGCCTGGGCGCTGCCGTTCATCGCGCTGGCTGCGTTGGGGTACGGCCTCGCCGACGTCGCGACGACCTCGCTCCATGGCTCGCTGAGCGTGACGCGCGGCTTCTACGGGGTGCTCAAAGTCAACGACAACGACGCGGACATCGCCGGCGCGCACCATCTGACCCTGCAGCACGGCGCGACCATCCACGGCCTGCAATACATCGAGCCTGAGAAGCGCACCGACCCGAGCAGCTACTATACGTCGACCAGCGGCATCGGCCGCCTCCTCCGTGCGCACAAGCCCGGCGGCGGAAGGCGCGTCGGGGCGATCGGACTCGGCTGCGGCACCCTCGCCGCCTGGGGCCGACCAGGTGACACCTTCCGCTTCTACGAGATCAACCACGACGTGGCCCAGCTTGCGACAAGCACCTTCACCTACCTGAAGGACTCGAAGGCGAAGACGGAGCTCATCATGGGCGACGCCCGCCTCTCGATGGAAATCGAGGCGGACCAGCAATACGACGTCATCGTGCTCGATGCCTTCAGCAGTGACGCCATCCCAGTCCATCTCCTGACGCTCGAGGCCTTCGACCACTACCAGCGCCACCTCAAACCCGACGGGGCCATCGCCGTCCACGTCTCTAATCGCTACCTCGACCTCCACCCGGTGGTCTACCGGATCGCCGATAAGATCGGTTTCCCGGCCATCACGATCGACGACAACGATACGGCCTACGAGGACGCCGGGTTCTATGGCTCGGACTGGATCATCATGACCCGCAACCAAGTCCTGCTCCAGCAACCGCTGATCCGGGACGTGACCAAGGAGACCGTCGAATTCCCCGCCCGCATCATGTATTGGACCGACGAACGGAGCGATCTCCTCTCGATCCTGGCCTCGGAAGAAGGCAGTTTCCTCCGCTGGCTACAGGGGCTGTGATCTTAAGATCAAGGATAGACGATGGAAGATGGAGGATGTGATTGCCCGTAAAGCTCCGACCACGTATCCGTCTGAAGCCCCTCCCCTCCACTCCATGCGTCCTAAGCGTCTTCTCCTTGCTCTGCTTTGCGGAGCGCTGACCTGCCTCGCGGCGGAGCCGGTGAAGAAGCCTCCGACCCGGGAAGGCCGGAAGCCGAAGACCTACGCCCCGCAGCCTTGGGGCGAGTGGGTCGAAGCCGATTTCCCGTTCTTCTCTTCGGTTCTCGACGCGCGTCGAGATGGCGAAGGAAAAGAAAATCTTACTCCACGTGGACTGATCATCAAGCTGCCGTACGATACCTGGGCCTGCTTTGACACCGACCTGCTCCGCGTCTCCGCGGTCTGGCGCGGCAAAGGAGTCAGCGACAAGGCCCTCGCGCCCGGCTCCTATCACGACCCGAGCCGAAAGACACTCGGCGGCCAGTTCCCTGCTCCGCAGCCGGAGGGCAAGCTCTGGCTTGGTCATGCGATCATTCCCGGCTGGCAGACCGGCGCGAAAGTCGATCCGACCGATCCCC
Organism: Opitutales bacterium; assembly: GCA_044378215.1. Lineage (GTDB taxonomy): Bacteria > Verrucomicrobiota > Verrucomicrobiia > Opitutales > UBA953 > UBA953. Next base: position 1,723 of record JBILXR010000144.1, on the reverse strand, counting down.
GCACCCCGGCTCCGTCGCCCCAGGAAGTGGGCCGCGGACCGCTGCCGGAAACCCTCGGCCGCTTTGAATCGGTCGAACTCATCGGACGAGACGTCATCCTGACCTATCGCGTCGCCGACGCCACCGTCCGCGAACTCTGGAAAGCCACCGAGCGCGATGGCCACGTCGTCATCGAACGCCACCTCGCTGTCTCCGCCCACGCCAAGGACCTCCTGCTCATCGTCGGCACGCGCCGCCACGGACCTTCGCAGGAACTCGAGACCGGCGTCACCGTCACCGGCCCGGCTGAACTCGCCTCCGACGATGATTTCTTCGTGGTGAAGGTTACGGCCAACACCACGCCGGCCGCCCTCTGCGTCGCGCTCTGCGACGAGCATGCCGCTCCCGCCGTGACCGCGCAGGCCATCCCGACCGGTCCTACGGCCCGTCGCTGGCAAGCCGAGGTGAAGACGCAGGTGAGCGTGACCGACAGCACCGAGGCCTACGCCATCGATCATGTCGGCCTGCCCGTCGACAACCCCTGGAAACGCGCCGTCCGCACGGGCGACATCCAATTCCACAAGGACGGCACCGCCGTAGTCGTCACGCTTGACGGCGACGTCTGGCTGGCCCGCGGCCTGAAGGTCGGCTCGACCGACGTCACCTGGCGCCGCTTCGCTTCCGGCCTCCATGAGCCGATGACGTGCGCCGTGCGCGACGAGGAGATCTTCGTCTTCGACCGCAACGGCGTCTGGCGCCTTCGCGACACCAACGGCGACGGCGAGGCCGACGTCCATGACCTCTTTTCCAACGCCTTCGCGCAGACGGCCGACATGCGCGAGTTCCCCAGCACCCTGCGCCTCGGACCGAAGGGCGAGTTCGTGATCGCCAAGGGCGGCCAGGAAGCGACGACCATCGGCAAGCACAACGGGAGCGTGCTGCGTCTGTCCGCTGACGGCCGGACCGCGACCCGCCTTGGCTATGGCCTCCGCCAACCGAACCTCTCGGTCCATCCGCGCACCGGCCTGGTCATCTCGAGCGACCAGCAGGGTCATTACATCCCCAGCACCCCGCTGCACATCATCGAGGGCGACCAGTTCTACGGCTTCCTCAGCGACAAGCTGCCCAAGGAAAGCTACCCGGCGCCGATCGCCGCCCCGCTCACCTGGATCCCGCACGCGATCAACGCTTCCGCCCTCTCACAGGTCTGGCTCCTGGAGGCCCAGATGGGGCCGCTCAACGACCAGCTGGTGCAGATCTGCTTCAACCAGCCGGATCTTCTGCGCGTGCTTTGGAATCAGCGCGGCGCGAAGCCCCAGGCCAGCGTCGTCAGCGTCGCCAAAGGCTTCGCCACCCCGCCACTCAACGGCTCGGTCAATCCCGTCGACGGCCAGCTGTATATCGCCGGCTTCCAGATCGCCGGCTGGGGCAACACCCTCGACACCCTCACCGGCATCGAACGCGTCCGCTATACCGGCGCACCCTCGCTCTCGCCGCGCGAGATCATCCCGACCGATCGTGGAATCCTACTGCGCTTCGACGTCGCCCTCGATCCGGCCAAGGCCGCCAACCCCGGGAGCTACTCGCTCGCGACCTGGCGCTATAAGCGGGCGCCTTCCTACGGCTCGGCCCAATACAAGGCTGACGGCAAGACCGGCAACGACTGGCTGACCGCCAGCAGCGCCTATGTCAGCCTGGACGGCAAGAGCGTCTTCATCGGCGTCCCTGGCCTCAAGCCGGTCGA
>JBILXR010000143.1:0-4948 GCA_044378215.1 Opitutales bacterium | reverse complement strand
GCGGCGACGTCTGGGTCGGCAAGTTCGCCGATGACAAGCTCAGCAAGATCACCTGGCGCCGCTACGCCACCGGCATCTTCCACGGCCTCGGCCTGAAGATCGTCAACGAGCAGATCTACGTCCTCGGACGCGACCAGATCACGATCCTGCACGACTTCAACAAGGACGGCGAAGCCGACTTCTACCAGAACTTCAACAATGACGTCCAGGTCACCTCGAACTTCCACGAGTTCATGTTCGACCTGCAGACGGACGCGCAGGGTAACTTCTACTTCCTCAAGGGCGGACCCGTGAATCCGGGAGGCCGCGGTTGGGGTCCCCTGAGCGACCACCACGGTTGCATCTTCAAGGTCTCGGCCGACGGCCAGAAGTTCGAAGTCTACGCCACCGGCATCCGCGCCCCCAACGGCATGGGCGTCGGCCCCAACGGCGAAGTCTCCAACGGCGACAACCAGGGCACCTGGGTCCCCGTCGACTATATCCACTTCTCCAAGCCCGGCGAGTTCATCGAGGTCCCGGACCTCGCGCACCGCACCCCGGCGCCGACGAAGTACAGCCCGCACCTCTGCTGGGTCCCTTACGACGTCGACAACTCCAACGGCGGCCAGATCTGGGTGCCTGCCAACAAAGGCAAGTGGGGTCCCTTCGAAGGCCGCATGCTCTACCTCTCCTACGGCAAGTCCTCGCTCTTCGCGGTCCTCCAGGAACGCGTCGGCGACGTCGCTCAGGGCGGCGTGGTGAAGTTCCCGCTCAAGTTCGCCACCGGCCTGATGCGCTCGCGCTTCAACCCGGTCGACGGCCAGCTCTACGTCGCCGGCCTCAAGGGTTGGCAGACCAACGGCGTGAAGGACGGCGCCATCCAGCGCGTCCGCTACACTGGTAAGTCCGTCACGATGCCTGAGTCGCTGCACGTCTCCAAGAAGGGCATCACTGTCCGCTTCACCGGTGCGCTCGACAAGAAGTCGGCGTCCGACGCCCAGAACTGGTCACTCGAGCAGTATAACTACCTCTACTCCGGCGCCTACGGCTCCGACACGTACAAGGTCAGCAAGCCCGAGGAGAAAGGTTCGGACCAGGTCCCGGTCAAGTCCGTCAAGCTCGCCGATGACGGCAAGTCTGTCTTCCTCGAAGTCGAAGGCCTCGTGCCGGTGATGCAGATGCGCATCAAGATGAACGTGAAGGCCGTCGACGGCTCGCGCGTGCCGGACGACATCGCGCACACCATCAACGTGGTGCCGGAGAAGGAAGGCGAAGACTACCGCTCGTTCGCCAAGTAAGCTAAGGCTAATTCCTCATCGACGAAGGCCCGGTTAACGCCGGGCCTTCTTGTTGGGGGCTTGCCTGACGGCAGGAATACCTCCCAATGGGAGCGTTCCGCCGCCATGCGTCTCCGCCGCTTCTTCTGCCTGCTCGCCGCGACCCTCGCGTCTGCCCTCTCCGCCCAGGACCTCCCGGGCCTCAAGGTCACCTTCACCGCCGCCGGCCAGACGGATGTCCGTTCGGACCGCCTCCTCGCGCTCTACGTCCCCGCCGGACAGGCGCCGACGCCTTTCCTCCCGGCCGGTCCGTTCACCGCGAAGTGGGAAGGCGACCTCCAGTCGCCGATGCGCGGCACGTTCAAACTCGCGGTCGAGACTTCCGGTCAGTTCAAGTTGAGCCTCAACGGCCAGCCGCTGCTCGACGGTGCCGGCGTCAAGACCGTGCAGCTTAACAAGGGCCCGAATCGTCTCATCGCCGAGATCACCGGCGCGGCGAAGGGCGACACGTTCGCGCGCCTGAGCTGGGCGTCGAAAGATTTCCCGCTCGAGCCCGTCCCGCCGTCGATCCTCACGCACGCCGCCGACAAGGACCTCGACCTCGCCGCCCAACGCCGCGATGGCCGCCTGCTCTTCGCGCAGATGAACTGCGCGGCCTGCCACGCTGACGCCGCGCGCCTCCCGGCAAAAGGATCCGGCATGCCGGAGCACGGCCAGAACGCGCCGCTACTTTCCGAGCTTGGTACGAAGTTCAAGACCCCGTTCCTCGCCGACTGGATCCACGACCCGCATTCCGTCCGCCCGCATTCGCTCATGCCCAAGGTGCTGACCGGACCGAACTCCGCCCAGCAGGCCGCCGATCTCGCCGCAATGCTCACGCAGGGCGCGACCCCCAAGGCCGGCGCGATCGACCTCAAGCTCGCCCCGCAGGGCGGCGAACTCTTCGCCAACCTCGGCTGCATCGCCTGCCACCAGCGACCCGACTTCGAAGGCAAGGACGCGCATGACCGCGTGCCGATGGGGCACATCGCCGACAAGTGGCATCCCGCCGCGCTCGTGGAATACCTGCAGGACCCGGCCAAGCACTACCCGGCCGCGCGCATGCCGCACTTCCGACTCGAGGAAGAGGAAGCCACGCAGCTCGCGGCCTACCTCCTAGCCAACAGCCGCCAGATCAAGCGCCAGGTCCTGGCGGGCGACGCCACCCGCGGCGGCGCGTTGATCGTCAGCGCCGGCTGTCTCAACTGCCACGCCGGCATGCCGGCGACCACCCAGCCGCCGCTCGCGAAGGTCCTCGCCGCCGGCGACAAGGGCTGCCTTTCCGCCGACGATAAGGCCCGCGGCGCCGCGCCGGACTTCGTGCTCGACGCGACGCAGCGCGCCGCACTGAAGGCTTTCCTCGCCACCGATCTCGCTTCGCTCAAGCAGGACACGCCGGCTGAATACGCCGAACGCCAGATCAAGAACCTTAACTGCGTCGCCTGCCACGCGCGCGATGGCGCCGTGAGCACTTGGACCAAGGTCGACGGCGAAGCCAAGAAACTGCGCGACGCGCTGCCGGCCAAGGAACACGTCGAAGGCGAACCGGTGCACGACGCGCCCATCCCTCCCCTCACCTGGCTCGGCGAGAAACTCCGCCACGACTGGATGAGCAAGTTCATCGCCGGACAGATCGAGTACAAACCGCGTCCTTGGCTGATCGCCCGCATGCCTGGCTTCGCCCACCACGCCGACTCCCTGGCGCTGGGCCTGAACCATCAGCACGGCCTGCCCCAGAAGGAAGCCGACGAAACGGCCGGTGACGCCGAGAAGATCGCCAACGGCGAGAAACTCGTCGGGGCCGACGGCGGCTTCAACTGCATCACCTGCCACGCTGTCGGCGAACAGGAAGCCACCGCGGTCTTCGAAGCCCCGGCCATCAACTTCGCGGAATCCGCCGAGCGCCTGCGCAAGGGCTACTACCACCGCTGGGTGCTGGCCCCGACCCGCATCGACCCGGACACCAAGATGCCCAAGTATGCCGACCCTGAGGGCGTGACCCAGCTCAGCGAACCTTACGAAGGCAAAGGCCCGGACCAGTTCGAAGCCATCCGGCAGTACATTAAGTCGGTGAAGTAGGATTTGATCAGGGGTAGGGGCAGGGGTTGGGGCAGGTACAGTAAAAAAACACAAACGCCTATTCATAATAGGGTTATGAGTTAGGATAACATGCCTACCCCCACCCCTGCCCCTACCCCTACCCCCTTCCGGCCGTCCTGCCGATATTCGGCTAGGCGATGCCTAGGAACAAACTCGACTCAACGGGCATCTCCATATGCTTCGTCTCACCCCCAAGTCCATCTATGTCCCAACTACATCGTCGTACGTTCATCAAGAACTCCGCCCTGGCTGCCGCCGTGGCCGGCCTCAGCGCCCAGACCTACGCCCAGTCCGCTGGCGCCAACGGTGACCTCCGCGTCGCCGTCGTCGGCTTCCGCAGCCGTGGCAATGAGCACATCAAGGAGCTCAAGCGCATCAAGGGCGTCCGCATCGTCGCCCTCTGCGACGTCGACTCCCGCGTGGTCGCCAAGGGCCTTAAGGACATCCCCGGCGCCAAAGGCTACACCGACATCCGCAAGATGCTTGAAGATAAGGATATCGACGCCGTCTCGATCGCTTCGCCGAACCACCAGCACGCCATCCAGGGCATCTGGACCCTCCAGGCCGGCAAGCACCTCTACGTCGAGAAGCCCCTCTCGCATAATATCTTCGAAGGCCAGCAGCTCGTCGCCGCTTCGAACCACTTCTCGAAGCTTATCGTCCAGGCCGGCACCCAGAGCCGCTCCGGCGCCGGTATCCGCGCCGCCATCAAGGACGTCCACGCGGGCAAGTACGGCAAAGTCAAGGTCTCCCGCGCCATCTGCTACAAGCGCCGTAAGTCCATCGGCCCGGCCAAGAAGAACGCCATCCCTTCCGAGATCGATTACGACCTCTGGAACGGCCCGGCCGACATCCATGAATCCATCCGCGGCAACCAGACCGACAAGGTCCAGGAAACCGGCACCCAAGGCTCGGTGCACTATGATTGGCACTGGTTCTGGAACTACGGCGGCGGCGACCTCTGCAACCAGGCGATCCACGAGATCGATATCGCCCGCTGGTTCCTGAACACGCACGAGGTGGCCCCTGAGGTCGTCTCCGTCGGCGGCCGCTTCGGCTACGTCGACTGCGCCGAGACCCCGAACACCTTCATCTCGATCCATAACTACGCCGCCGCTCCGCTCATCACCGAAGTCTACGGCCTCACCTCCGACGGCAAGATCGACGGCCCGATGAACAAGTTCGGCAAGTTCAAGGAGAACAACGCCGGCGAGAAGTCGGCCAAGTCCCCTGAGATCGGCATCATCGTCGAGTGCGAGAACGCCACCATCGTCGTCCCGGACTACAACTCCGCCCAGGCCTACGACCTCTCCGGCAAGCTGATCAAGTCTTACGGCAAGACCGTCGACGCGGTCGACCTCACCGGCGGCGCTTCCGGACACCACGCCAACTGGGTCGAAGGCATCCGCAAGGGTTCCTCCAGCAACATCCACGCGCCGGTCCGCGAGTGCCACCTGTCCACCGCCCTCGTCCACTCCGCCAACATCTCCTTCCGCCTCGGCGCGAAGAAGAGCGCCGGCGAGATCAAGGACGCCCTCAAGGCCAGCTCCGGC
>JBILXR010000020.1:0-18278 GCA_044378215.1 Opitutales bacterium | reverse complement strand
TGCGCGACGATTACCTCCAAGATGCCCGTAAAGTCATCCCTGATGCGAACATTCTCATCAACGTGATCTCCAAGCGCGTGAAGCAGCTCCGCAGCACGGCCGACTACTCCGTCCAGCCCCCGAAGTACAACCACACCTTGGGCGACGTGTTCGAAAAGCTTTCCCCTGAAGACATCGCCCTGCGCGAAGTCATCGAAGGTCGCATCTCCTGGGAGTTTCGTCCTGAGGATCGTCTGCCTGCCTAAGGCAGTCCCCCGCCACAGCCGGCTTGCCGGCGAGTAGCCCTTTCGTCATCCGATGGCCGCCCGCCGAGAGCACGTTCTACCTGAGGTCAATAACCCGAAGGCGGGACGCGACTATTTCATCGGCCCGACCTACGAGGCCGGGATCGTCCTGCGCGGTACCGAGGTGAAGTCCCTTCGCGCCGGCCGGGCGAACATCGCCGACGCGTTCATCAAGATCAGCCCGAAGGGCGTGATGCTCTACCACGCGCACATCGCGGAGTATGACTTCGGCAACCTCAACAACCACGCCTCCTACCGGACCCGTCAGCTGCTGCTGAAGGAGGCGGAGATCGAGAAGATCGCCGCGGAGATCCAGTCCGGCGGGCACGCGATCGTGCCGTTGAAGATCTACTTCAAGCACGGCCTGGCGAAGTGCCTGCTCGCCGTGGGTAAGGGCAAGAAGATGCATGACAAACGTCAGGACATCAAGGAACGCGAAGCCAAGCGCGAGATCTCGCGCGCGATGAGCCGACGGAAGTGAAGCCGCCGCTCCACCTCGTCCTGCTCCGCCCGGAGATCCCGCCGAATACCGGCAACATCGGGCGCATGTGCGCCGTGACGGGCTGCGTGCTGCACTTGGTGCATCCGCTAGGCTTCAAGATCGACGACGCCAAGCTCCGTCGCGCCGGGATGGACTACTGGCACGAACTCGACGTCCGACATCATGATAACTGGGAGGCCTTCCTGGCTTCACCCGGTCGTCCTGAGCGGCTCTGGCTTTTCACGACCAAGACGACACGCGGCCTCTGGGACACGCAGTTCCAAGAAGGCGACGGGCTGGTCTTCGGTAGCGAAAGCTGCGGCGCAGCCCTGGAAGTCCACGCGTGGTTCGGGCCGGACCGCGAGGTGAAGATTCCGCACTTCAATGATAAGACTCGCTCGCTCAACCTTTCGACCGCCTGCGGAATCGCCACTTACGAGGCGCTGAGGCAGATTAAGTGTAGATGACTGAGTCGATGGCAGATGACAGATGGCTGAATAGAGGCCTGAATAGAGGCCTGAATAGAGGCCTGAATGGAGGCCTGAGTAGAGGCCTGAGTAGAGGGCTGAATTGAAAGGCAAGTGTTCGCCTCAGGTGCGACTGAGGTGATTGGAGGGTCGTGGCGGGTGGATGGGGCTGGTTCTATGTTCGGATGGAGGAGGAATCTTTGGGTCCGGATTACCGGAGGTTATCTGCTTGGTCGGAAGCCTGTGAGCTTGCGGTCGCGGTCTATTTGATGTGCCGCGCCAATGGCACACGGCTTGATGCCGATATTATCCATCAGCTAAGACGCTCGGCGGTTTCGATCCCGTCAAATATCGCCGAGGGTAACGCCAGGGGTTCGAATAGGGATACCTTGAAGTTTTTGTATATCTCCAGGGGGTCGCTTGCGGAGCTCGAGACTCAGCTGCTCATCTGCATCAAGGCCGGCTTCTTGAAGGAATCGGACGTCTTAATCGTTTCCGAACACTGCAATAGGGTGGGGCGTCTGCTTGGAGGCCTTATTCGGTACCGGAAATCCCGACCAGACTGATCCACGCAGTCCTCCATTCAGTCCTCAATTAAGACCTCCACGCAGTCCTCTCATTTACTTTAGTCCTCCTCCCGCTTGCCTTCCTCCCTCCACCCTTACCCTCCTTCTCATGTCCCGTCTCGACGTCATCCGCTCCCGCATCGCGCCCGCCAGGGCCCGTTTGCTCGCGCATCCGCTCTATGCCCGGATGGCCTCGCTCGACGACGTTTGCGTGTTCATGCGTTCGCACGTCTTCGCGGTCTGGGATTTCATGTCGCTCCTGAAGCGTCTGCAGCGCGAGCTCACGTGCGTGAACGTCCCGTGGGTGCCGGTCGGCGACGCCGAGGTCCGCTTCCTGATCAATGAGATCGTTTGCGGCGAGGAGTCCGACGTCGATCCGCGCGGCGGACGAATCGCACACTTCGATCTCTACCTGCGCGCGATGCATGAAGCCGGCTCTGATACGTCCGCCGTCGATAAGGCGCTCGCGTCCGTCCGCGCGGGTGGTTCGACCGCCTCCGCGCTGGTCTCCGCCGGCGTCCCCTCCGGAGCTGCCGCGTTCTCCGGCGCGACCTTCGCCATGGCGACGAACGGGAAGTCCCACGAGGTCGCCGCAGCCTTCACCTTCGGACGCGAAGACCTGATCCCCGACATGTTCACGGAACTGGTCACGCGACTCAGCCGGGAATACCCGGGCAAGCTCGACACCTTCCGTTATTACCTCGAACGGCACATCGAGGTCGATGGCGGCCATCACGGCGCGATCTCGCTCCGGATGGTCGAACTGCTCTGCGGCGACGATGACCGCAAGTGGGACGACGCCGCCGCAGCCTCCGTCGCCGCCATCGAGGCGCGCATCGCCCTCTGGGACGCGATCCTCGCCGACCTCAGGGCTGTCTGACGCGGAAGTTACGGTATTCGGCCTTCATCGGCGGGCCGACGTGTACCTGGACGCCGATCTTGCCTTCGGGGTGACGGGCCGTTGCGTCGTCGTCGATGACCACGCTCATGACGTGTCCGTTGAGGAGGTGGACCTGCGTTCCGCTGCGGACGATGAGGTGATACTCGTTCCAGTCGCCCTTACGGATGAACGTCACGAGCTCCTGCTTGTCGCCGACCGAGCCGACGACTTCGGCTTTCTGTCCTGGGCGGACGCGGGTGATCTGACCGCGGAGGGCGTTGAAGGTCCGTCCACGCTCTTCGTAGTTCTGGCCGGTGTGGGAGTTCCGGCCATCGATGTCCGCCTGCGGACCCGTCAACGCGAAGGTCAGTCCTGCGACGTCGGCGCTGTGGTAGTTGATGCCGCTGTTGCCACGCTCGGAGATTCGATACTCCGCCTTGAGCTCGAAATCGCCGGGCAGCGAGCCTTCCCAGATGATGAAGGTGTTGCGCTTCACGATGGTCTCCGGGGTGATCTCGCCGACAAGCACGCCGTTCTCGCAGCGCCAGTAGACGGGGTCGCCGGTCCAACCCTTGAGGGTCTGGCCGTCGAAGAGCTGCTTCCAGCCCAAGGTCTCTTCCGCCGAAGGGACGGGCATGGTCTGTTTCGGCGTGGGCGGGATGACTTCGGCGGCGCCGAGGCTCAGGCCGGCGGCAAGCAGGAAGGGCAGGGCGTTCATGGGGTGCGGCTTGTTTAAAGTGGAAGCCCGTCGCAGTCGCTCCTAAAGATGTCGGTAACCCCCATGGCCGAAACCAATCGTCCCCTCGCTAACCGTATCCTCTACGGACTGCTCTTCGGCGTCGTCGCCGGCCTGGCCACCCTCGGGGTCGGACAGTATTCTCCCTCGTCATTGGAGTTCATGCGGAAGGTCTCGACGAACGTCTTCGACCCGCTGGGACAGGTCTTCCTCCGCCTGTTGTTCTTCGTGGTGATCCCTTTGGTTTTCGCCTCGCTCGCCGCGGGCGTCGCGCAGCTCGGCCGCCTCGACCGACTCGGCCCGCTTGCCGGTCGGACGTTCGCGCTCTTCTTCCTCAATATGGCCATCGCCGTGGGGCTCGGCCTGCTGATGATGAATGTGCTCCGCCCCGGCGACCATCTCGACGCGAGCGCGAAGACGATGCTCATGCAGGAATTCGGCGGTGCCGCGCAGAAGCACGTGGCCGTCTCGTCGGCCACCCCGTCGCTATCCTTGGTCGGCATCGTCGAGATGTTCATGCCGAAGAATCTCTTCGGGGCCGTCGTCGGCCATACCAACGGCACCATTGGCGACGTTCTGCCGCTCATCCTCTTCGCCTTGCTCGTCGGCGTCGTCGGCACGCAGCTCGCCGAGGCGAAGCGTCAGCAGCTGCTCTCGGCCCTGGACCTCGTCTCTGAGCTCATGACGGGCATCGTCCGGCTCGCCCTGCGGCTCGCGCCCTTCGCCGTACCGCTCATGATCTATGGTGTCATCGTCAAGGTCGGCCTGGATATCCTGATCGCCCTCGGGGTCTTCGCCCTCGGCTGTCTGGCGGTGATGCTCCTCCATCTCTTCGGCACGATGTCGATCTGGCTGCGCCTCTGGACCGATCGCAAGCCGCTGGCGTTCTTCCGCGACATCCGCGGCGTGCTCGTGACCGCCTTCTCGACGAGTTCGAGCAATGCGACCCTGCCCGCGGCGCTGGAGTGCTCCAAGAACACCCTCGGGCTCAAACCCAGCGTGGCCGGCTTCGTGCTGCCGCTCGGCACCACCATGAACATGAGCGGTACGGCTCTCTATGAAGGCTGCGTGGTGCTCTTCGTCGCGCAGGTCTTCGGCGTGGACCTTTCCGTCGGGCAGCAGCTGACCTTGCTCTTCCTCTCCGTGCTGAGCGCCGTGGCCGTCGCCGGCATCCCCGGCGGATCTTTGCCGCTGATCGCCGGCTTGCTGGTGACCTTTGGTATTCCGGCCGAGGGCATCGGTATCGTGCTTGGCGTGGACCGGGTGCTGGATATGGCCCGCTCGATGACGAACGTCGGCTCCGACCTGGTCACGACCGTCGTGGTCGACGCCCAGGAACGTAAGGCCGACGCGGCCTAGGATTAGAGCTGGCGTAGCAGCACGACGCCCAGGATGGCGATCGCGCCGCCGACCCAGAGGCGCCAGGACGGACGCTGTCCTTCGACGGCCCACTGCATCAGGAGTCCGATCAGCGGCGTCAACGCCACGACGCTGAGCACCAGGGCGGCGTCATGCTTGGTGAGCGCCCATTGATAGCACGCCACGCCGAGGGCGGGGCCCGCCAGGCCGTTCATGAACATCCAGATCGGCGCGGTGCGCCAGGCGTAGGGACGACGTAGTTTCGTGAGCAGGCCCTCACGGCGTGCCGCCCATAAGACGAAGAGAATCACGACCGGCACGCCGCCGAGGAGGCGGACGAACCCCTGTGCGAATCCGTCGGGAATGGTCTCACCCGCGCGGGCGCAGGCATCGACGGCCATCGGCGTGCCTACGGCGCCGCAGGCCTGGCCGAAGGCGGAAAGCACGCCGAGCCACACGCCGGTGCGGCGGTCCGCCGGGTCGCCCTCGGCCGGGGCGCCGAGCGCCACGCCGACGCCGGCGAGGATGACGAGTGCGGAAAGCAACTGCGGGCCGTTCGGAGAAAGGCCGAGGATCTCGTATTCGAGGAAGAGCGCGATCGGGGCGGCGAGGCACTGGGTCAGCAGCATCGTCAGGCCGACGCCGATGCGGGGCAGGGCGTGGAAGAGGGCGATGTCCCCGACGCCCAGGCCGAGCACGCCTCCGAGGAGGAGCCAGCCCCAGCCGGCGCTGAACGGATGGCGACCGCTGAAGGCGACGAAGAGCCCGACGATGACGATCGCGACGAGCAGGCGTCCGAGGTTCGCGAGGTCGGGTCCGTGATGCGCGGAGCTACGACGGGCGCAGGTCACCGACCAGGCGTAGAAGAAGGCGGCTCCGAGGGCGTAGTCCATCAGTCGAATTTCTCCAGCACGGCCACGCCGACGGCGTCGGCCCGCAGGCGGCCTTCGCCGTTCAGGCGGAAACGGGTGCCGGCCAGTTCCATGATCTCCTCTTCGATGAGGTCGGCGAAGAGTTCGCGGACGCCTTGCGGCAGCGGGGTCTCGAAGCGCTCGGCGAGCGCGAAGGGGTCGACGCCTTCGTTGAGGCGCAGGCCGAAGACCAGGGCGTCGCAGAGGAGGTCGCGCGCGCTGAGCGCCTTGGCCTGCTCGCGCACGGGCTGGCCCGCTTCGATGCCTTTGACCCATTGGTCGAGATTCGCCGGGTTCGTCCAGCGGACGTGGCCCCACTGGGAGGCCGCCGAAGGGCCGTAGCCGATCCAGGAGCCCATTTCCCAGGTGATGAGGTTGTGGCGGCAGGCATGGCCGGCCTGTGCGAAATTCGAGGTCTCGTATTGCGCGTAGCCGTTTTCGGCGAGCGTCTCCCAGGTGCGCCGGTAGAGGAAGGCTTCCAGTTCGCGGTCGATCTTCACCTTGCCCTGCGAGAGCTTCACGAACATCGCGGTGTCCTCTTCGAAGGTCAGGCAATAGGTCGAGAGGTGGTCGGGCTTGAGTTCCATGGCCCGGTAGAGGTCATCGGTCCAGCGCTTCTCATCCTGGCTGGGGATTGCAAAGATGAGGTCGAGATTGCGCGAGGCGAAGCCGGCGGCCTCGATGAGTCCCCAGGCCTCCATGATCTGCTTGGGCGAATGACGCCGGCCGAGCGCGTCCAGCGTGACGTCATCGAAGCTCTGTACGCCCATCGACACACGGGTGACGCCGATCTCCTTGAGGGCGGCGAGCTTGTCGGCGCGCACGGACGAAGGCGCGAGTTCGACGGTCCATTCGCCGGGCTGGCCGGCGGCCTTGGTCATCGCGTGCCCGAGCCGGCGTAAATCGTCGGCAGGCAGGAGTCCTGGCGTGCCGCCTCCCCAGAAGGCGGTCTCGACGCGGCCGGGCGGGTGGAGCTCCATCTCGCGTTCGATCGCGGCGAGGTAGCGGTCGATCTCGCCGCGCTTGGGCTGCTCCTGGTAGAACGAGCAAAAGTCGCACGACGACGCGCAGAACGGGACGTGCAGGTAGAGGGCCGTCGCGGACTGGACGGGCGCGGACATCACTCGAGGCCGAGCTGCTTGCGGCCGGCTTCGGAGATCATCCGTGGATTCCAGACCGGGTCCCAGACGATTTCGACCTCGGCCGACTCGACGCCGGGTAGGGCTTCCATCTTCGACTTGGCGTCGGCGGCGATGACGGGCCCCATGCCGCAGCCTTGCGCGGTGAGCGTCATCTTGGCGGCGACCTTCTGGCCGCCGCGTTCACCGGGGGTGAGTTCGAGGTGATAGATCAGACCGAGGTCCACGATGTTGACTGGGATCTCCGGGTCGAAGCATCCCTTCAGGGCTTCCCAGAGGGCTTCTTGGTTCACGGGGCCGCTGGCGACGGCCTCGTCCTTCTTTCCGTATTGGCTGACGGCATCCGCTCCCAGTGCTTCGATGTCCGCCGGGGCGATGCGGAAGAGGCCCATCGGGGTGCGGACGGTGACCGAGCCGCCGAGGGCCTGGGTGACGGCGACTTCCGTGCCTTTTTCCAGCACGACGATATCCCCGGCGGGAATCAGGGTCGAGGCGCAGTCGCGGACGAGGTGATGGACGGAGGACATGCCCAGAAGACAGGCGGGAAGGCCTGCGGACGCAAGCGTGGGGTGCGGGCGAAATGTGCTTTTGAGGGTGGTCGGGTTGCATGCCAAGGTGACGCGTAAGGTTGTGGCCGGCTCGTCGTCGGCTAGTTTCTCCCTAACCCCCTTCACCATGCGTTGTCTCCTGGCTCTGCTCCTCGCTCTTTCCGTCCATGCCGCCCCCGTGCCGATCTTCGACGGTAAGTCCCTCGCGGGCTGGGAAGGCGACGCCACCTGGTGGCGCGTCGAGGACGGCGAGATCCGTGGTGGTTCCGCGACGGTCAAGGTCCCGAAGAACTTCTTCCTCGCGACCGAGAAGACGTACCAGAACTTCGACCTCCGTGTGAAGCTCCGCCTCACCGGCACGGGCTTCGTCAACAGCGGCATCCAGATGCGCAGCGTACGTGTGCCGAACAGCACGGAGATGAGCGGCTATCAGGTCGACTACGGCAAAGGCTGGTACGGCAAGCTCTACGACGAGAGCCGCCGCAACAAGGTCATCGCGCAGTCGAAGGACGCCGCCGCGGTCCTCGCCGCCGTCAAGGAAGGCGAATGGAACGAATACCGCATCCTCGCCGAAGGAAATCGCATCCGCAGTTGGGTCAACGGCGTGCCCGCGCTGGATTACGTCGAGACCGAACCGAACATCGCCGCCGACGGCAAGATCGGCCTCCAGATTCATTCCGGTGGCATGGCGGTGATCCAGGCGAAGGACATCACGATCGAAGAACTTCCGGCGACCCCCGGTGCGCTCACCTGGGACAAGGTGAAGCCTGTCGCGAAGAATCCGGAGCCTGCGAAGGCCGCGGCCGTGCCCGCGAAGCGCGACACGAGCTACAACAATGTGCAGGGCGAGCGTCGCACCGCCGAGGAGCAGCAGAAGCTGTTCAAGCTGCCCGAGGGCTTCGAGATCGAGCTCTTCACCAAGGAGTCCGCCGACTTCGGCAAGTTCATCATGCTGATCTTCGACCAGCAGGGCAGGGCGTGGTCCAGCACCGCGCTGGAATATCCCGTCGACGCCAATGAGAACCCCGCCGCCGCGGAAGCGCTCTATAAGTCCAAGGCCCGCGACAAGGTCGTGCTCTTTGATAAGCCTTTCGAGGCGGGCGTCCGCCTGCCTCGCGCTTTCGTCGATGGCCTCGCCATTCCCGAAGGCGTCCTGCCTTACAAGGACGGCGCGGTCGTCCAGCACGGCCACGACGTGGTGTTCCTCCGCGACACCGACGGCGATGGCAAGGCCGACCAGCGCGAGGTCTTGCTGACGGGCTTCGGCGTGCAGGATTCGCACCTCTTCCCGCACCAGTTCACCCGCGCCCCGTGGGGTTGGTTCTGGCTCGCCCAAGGCGCGTTCAATAAAGGTACGGTGGTCACTAAGCAGGGAGCGCAGATCGACTTCCCGAACACCCGCATGGCCCGCTTCCGTCCGGACGGCAGCTTCTTCGAGCCGACGAGCGTCGGTCCGTGCAACATCTGGGGCCTCGTCCTGACCGGCGAAGGTGAGTGCTTCATCCAAGAGGCCAATGACTTCGGCTATCCGGTGATGCCGTTCCATGAATACGCGCTCTACCCCGGTTGCGCGGACCGTCTCGCGAAATCTTACCAGCCGCCGTTCCCGGTGCAGGCGCCTGATTTCAAGATGGGTGGCACGGGCCTCAGCGGCCTCGCGCTCTCCGATGTCGGCGTCTGGCCGAAGGGCTACGACGGCGTGATGTACGTCGCCAACCCGATCACCTCGAAGGTCAACGCCGTCCGCCAGCACCGCGAGGGCTCCGGCTACCGCCTCGAGCGCCTCGACGATTTTGTCACCTGCGACGACCCGTTCTTCCGCCCGATCGCCATGACCATGGGGCCCGACGGCTGCCTCTACGTCATCGATTGGTATAACAAGATCATCAGCCACAACGAGGTCGCCCGTAATCACCCCGACCGCGACAAGCAGTCCGGACGCATCTGGCGTATCAAGCCGAAGGGCTTCGTGCCGCCGGTCGTGCCCGACTACACTAAGCTCTCTTCGTCCGACCTGATCGCCCGTCTGGGTTCGAAGATCGCCGGCGACGCCCATCTCGCCTGGCAGACGCTCGCCGACCGTCGCCCTATGGAAGCCTCTTCCGTCGCGCTGTCCGCGATTGCTGGCGATGCTTCGGCTCCCGCCGCCCGCCGCATCCAGGCCCTCTGGGTCCTCGGCGAGCACGGCCAGAAGATTGGTCCGCTCGCCGAGCGTCTCCTCGCCGATTCGAATCGCAATGTGCGTCGCGAGGCGGTGAACGCCCTGCGCCACCTCGGCGCTTGGTCGCCGCATTTCGAGGCGCTGGCGAAGCTCTCCGCCGACCCTGATGCCGAAGTCCGCGCCGCCGCCATCAAGGCCCTCGGCGAGGCTTCCGTGAAGCACCCCGCCGCGCTCGGCGTCATGATGCGTTTCGCCGGACCTTCGCTCGAAGGCCCCGTCGCCCCGGACCGCCGTGGCAAGCCGATCAAGGTCGGCGCCGCCTACGAGCGCGATTTCGAGCGCTTCCTGGTCCGCATGTATCTCGAGCGTCAGCCCGAAGCTGTCGCGGCCTTCCTTGCCTCTCAGGAAGCCAAGGCGCTGCCGGCCGAAGGTCGGATGTTCGCCGCGCTCGCGCTCGACCCCAAGGTCGGCGCACCGCTCGTCGCTGAGCTTGTCGGCCAGCTGGACCGCGCTCCCGGACCTGACGAACTCTTCGCCGTCGCCAAGACGCTCGACCAGCCGACCAGCGTCGCCGTGCTGCGCAAGCTCCTCGCGGATGCCGCCGTCCGCAACCGCGTCGTCGAGCTCCTCCTCGTCTTCCGCACCGACCTCGATCCGGCCAAGGTCGGACCCGTCGTCGCCGAGGCCGCGCAGGCCTTGCTCAAGCAGGGCGTCGCCGAGCGCGCCCTCGCGGCCCAGCTCATCGGCGGTTTCCAGCTCCTCGAACTCGAGGAAGGCCTACTCGACCTTGTCGCCCGCGATGACTCTCGCCGCGAAGCGCTGCTTGGCCTGCAGCAGCTCCGCACGACCAAACCCGAAGCGGTCGCCGCGCTCATCGGTACGGCCCCGGCAGAGATCTCCCAGCTCGCGCTCCGCGCCCTGGTGGCTTCCCGCGCCCCGCAGGCTTCCGCGCTCGCGATGAAGCTTTATCCGACCCTGTCTGTGAACGACCGCAAGGTCGTGCTCGACGGCATCAGCGGCACGAAGGCGGGCGCGAAGGCCATCGCGGCCGGCCTGGCCGACAAGACCGTCGCGGTCGCCGATATCGAAACGCCGGTGGCGGAGAAGCTCGCCATCGCCCTCGGCGACAGCCCGGAGCTCGCGGCTGTCTCCGCTCAGCTGGGCGGCGTGTTCCGCAGTGTTCTCGCCCTCGACGGCAGCAACGAGGCCGTCGCGAAGTCGGGTATCGTCCTTAAGGGTGCCTTCACCGTGGAGACCTGGGTGCGTCTCGACGGCAAGATCGACAATAACGACAGCCTCCTTGGCGGGGGTGGCAAGTTGGACCTTAACTTCGCCGGCGGGGTCTTCCGCGCCTACATGGGAGGGGAGATCCGTGACGCGGTCGTCTCGTCCAAGCCGACTTCGGTCGGCATCTGGACGCACATCGCCCTCACCCGCGACGCCGCCGGCATCCTGCGTATCTATCAGGATGGCGAGCTCACCGGCACGTCGAAGTCGGCCCAGCCTCACGACCTCCCTGGCCTGACCATCGGCTGGTCCACCCCGAAGGGCGGCACGCAGGGCGCCTTGGCCGAATATCGGATCTGGAACGTCGACCGCAAGTCGGCCGAGGTCCGCACGAACATGACCCGCACCTTTGCGGGAGAGAAGCTCCCGGACTCGCTGGTCTTCGCTTCGGCGAGCGGCGACGCCGCCTGGGGCAAGCACGGTAAGGGCGCCAAGGTCGTGCGCACCACTGACGCTCCTCCGCTCCTCAATGCCGAGCAGTTCGCCTCCCTTGAGCAGAAGACCGCCCGCTTCACCTCGCTGTCGGCGAAGGCCGGCGACCCCGCGAAGGGCAAGGCGCTCGTCGCGCTCTGCCAGTCCTGCCACATGATCAACGGGCAGGGCGGTCAGATCGGGCCGAACCTTTCCGGCGCCGGCGCGATGGGCATGGAAGCCGTCATCCGCAATATCATCGAGCCCAACGCCGCCATCGAGGCCGCTTACCGTATCTTCCAGGTGAAGCTCAAGGCTGGCGAGGTCATCGAAGCGTTCTACGTCTCCGAGGACGCCACCGCCTATGTGATCCGTCAGGCCGGTGGAGCTGATCGCCGCGTGCCTAAGGCCGAAGTGGCGTCCGCCAAATACCTGCGCCGCTCGCTCATGCCGGAAGGCCTGCTCGATGGCTTCACGGACGACCAGGTCACGGACCTCTTCGCCTACCTGAAGACGCTCAAGTAAGCCCCTACCCTGGCCCCTACCCCTGTCCCTGCCCCTGTCGGGCCTTCTTCGCTTGCCGAGGGGGCGTCGGGGCTTACGGCTTGAGGCATGTCCGTCTGGTTCAATCCCGCCCGTGAAATCGACGCCCTGCTGCGCAAGGCGGCCGCTTCCGTCCCCGGCCTCGAGGCCGACTTCAATCCGGAGCTGAAGCCGTCGGATCCCCGCCATGCCGATTTCCAGGCCAACGGCGTCCTCGCCGCCGCCAAGAAGGCCAAGGCCAACCCGCGCGCCCTCGCCACGGCGCTCGTCGAAGCCGTCCGCGCCCAGGGCGGATTGGACGATAAGATCGTGCAGATGGAAGTCGCCGGCCCGGGCTTCATCAACTTCAAGCTCACGCCCGCCGCCCTCGGCGCCTGGCTCCGCGAGTATCGCGACGAATCCAAGTGGCGCGCCGGCGCGGCCCGCCTGATGGGTGGCCGTAAGGTCGTCATCGACTATCCGTCCCCGAACACCGCCAAGCAGATGCACGTCGGCCACCTCCGCCCGATCGTCATCGGCGAGGCCGTCGCACGCCTGATCGAGTTCTGCGGCGCCGACCTCGTCCGCGACAACCACATCGGTGACTGGGGCACGAACTTCGGCATCCTCATCCTCGCGATCCGCCGCGCAGGCTTCCAGCTCGACGCCAAGAGCCCGAACGCCCTCGAAGACCTCGAACGTCTCTACAAGGAGGGCAGCGCCGCCACCAAGGCCGATCCGACTCTCATGGACGCCGCCCGCGCTGAGCTGGCCAAGCTGCAGTCCGGCGACCCTGCGAACACCGCTCTCTGGAAAGAGATCGTCGAAGTCTCCAACGCCGCCTGCCAGCGCATCTACGACCAGTTCGGACTCAAGACCGACGTCATCCTTGGCGAGTCCTTCTACCGCGACAAGGTCGACCAGGTCTACGCCGAGCTCGCCAAGCACAAGCTGGCCGAAGAGAGCGAAGGCGCCCTCGTGGTCTGGCATGACGAGGAGCCGCGCTTCTCGCGCGACGCCGAGACGAAGATGCCTTTTATTGTCCGCAAGAAGGACGGTTCTTCGAACTACGCCTCCACCGACCTCGCCACGCTCCTCTACCGCACCGAGCACTTCAAGGCTGACGAGATCGTCTACGTCACCGACGGTCGTCAGCAGGATCACTTCCATCAGCTCTTCCTGACCGGCGACAAGTGGTTCAAGGCCTCGGGTCGCAAGCTTCCGCGCCTCCGCCACGTCTGGTTCGGCACGATCCTCGGCGAGGACGGCAAGGCCATTAAGACCAAGTCCGGCGAGCCGGTGCGCCTGCAGGAGCTCATCGATCAGGCCGAGAAGCTCGCCTTCGAAGCCGTCACCAGCAAGAACCCCGACCTGCCCGAAGCCGAACGCAAGGCCATCGGCAAGGCCATCGGTGTCGCCGCCATGCGTTACGCCGACCTGTCGTCGAATCGTACGATGGATTACACCTTCTCGTGGGGCAAATTGCTCGCCTTCGAAGGCAACACCGCGCCGTACCTCATGTACGCCGTCGTCCGCGTCCGTTCGATCTTCCGCAAGAGCGGACTCGCCGTAGGGCAGGGCGAAGAAGGCGCGACTGATCCGGAAACCCCGGCCGAAATCGCGCTCGCCCGTAAGCTCCTGGCGTTCACCGCCGCGCTCGACCAGGCGCTCGAGGAGCTGCGTCCGCACCACCTCTGCACCTACCTGCACGAGCTCGCCGCGGCTTACGGCACTTTCTACGCAGCGGACAGCGTCATCGTGGATGATCCTGCTGTGAAGGCCCGCCGCCTCATGCTCTGCGCGCGCACCTGCGCGGTCATGGAGACGGGACTGCGCCTCCTCGGCATCGAGCCGGTGGAACGGATGTGAGCACCGCAAAGCGGCGAGGGGGCAGGCTGGCACGTGGGCAAGTGGGCACGGGGAGTTATTCCTTGTCCCCTTGTCACCTTGCCCACATGCCCCCCTCTGCCTTTTACGGGTAGACCTCCGGTGAAGGCTGGCTAGAAAAGCTTCACCCCCATGGAGACGCCTGCCCCGAAGTCCGAACGTCTGCTCTCGCTCGATGCCCTACGTGGCTTCGATCTGTTCTGGATCGTCGGCGGACATGGCATCCTGCTCGCGCTCTTCAAGCTGACCGAGTGGGGCTGGCTCGGCGCGATCGACAGCCAGCTGAAGCACGTCGAGTGGCACGGCTTCCTGCCTTACGACCTCATCTTCCCACTCTTCCTCTTCATGGCTGGCGTCTCGACGCCGTATTCGCTGACGCGTCGTCTGACCGAAGGCGCCCGCGGCGAAGTCATCCGCAAGGTCATCCAACGCGGCCTGATCCTCGTCCTGCTTGGCATCATCTATAACAACGGACTCCAGTGGAAGGGTCTGGAGAACATGCGTCTCGGCAGCGTGCTCGGCCGTATCGGCCTCGCGGGCATGTTCGCCCAGCTCATCTTCGTGTTCAACTACGAGGCTCCGAAGCGTCTCTGGGCCTGGCTGGCCGGTATCCTGCTCGGTTACTGGGCGATGCTGTCGTTCGGTCATGCGCCCGGCTTCGCGCCCGGCGACCTCACGATGGAAGGCAATTTCGCCAGCTACGTCGACCGACTCCTGCTGCCCGGAAAACTTCACAAAGGCATCCATGATCCCGAAGGCCTGCTCGCGGTACTACCAGCAATCGGCAACGCCTTGCTCGGCATCCTCGCAGGTCAGTGGCTGCGACGTTCCGCGCACGAGGTTTCCGGCGACCGCAAGGCCGCGGGCTTGGCGGTTGCGGGTCTCGCGCTGCTCGCCGTCGGCGGACTCTGGGGCTTCGCCTTCCCGCTGAACAAGAACCTCTGGACTAGTTCGTTCGTGCTCTGGACCTGCGGCTGGGCCAGCCTGCTCTTGGCTTCATTCTATTGGGTCATCGACGTCCGTGGCTGGGCTCGCGGATTCGGAGCCTTCTTCGCCGTCATCGGCATGAATTCCGTCCTCATCTACATGTCGGGCAAGTTCGTCAGCTTCGACTTCACCGGGCAGGCCTTGTTCGGCGGCCTCGCCCGGGCCTTCCCTCCGGCCGTGGCCTCGGTGGTGCTCGTCACCGGCATCTTCGCCGTCAAGTGGCTGCTCTTCTGGTTCCTCAAGCGCCAGAAGGTCTTCCTGAGGGTGTGACTTGCGTCATGGTGTTAGGTAGGGTCAGCACGCAGTGCTGACCCTACCAAGAAGAAGGCAGGGCTTGTCTTCGGGGCAGGCGTGAGGACGCTGTAAGGATGGACGAACCAGAGCTCAAAGTCACGCGAGGCGATATCATCGCCCGTGGCTTGCTGTGCCACTGTCCGAACTGCGGTAAGCGTGGCCTCCTCGCTTCCTGGTTCCGCTTGGGCAAGGCCTGCTCCGCCTGCGGCATGGACCTCGCCCGCTCGGCCGGGATTTACTCCGGCACGACCTCCATCGGCTACGTCGCCGCGATCCTTTTCATCATCATCCCCATCAGCTTCCTGGTGGCTCTTAAGGTCCTCTCCGTGAAGGCCGGCGTCCTGCTGGGCATATTCGGCACCTTCGGCTTCATCGTCCTGATCTACCCGCTGATGCTCTGCTGGATGGTCATGGCTTACCATGTGGCCATGCCCGGTGAACTGCCGGCCAACGGCGGCCGGGAAGGGCGGGATGAGTGACCCTTAGGGTCTTGACTTACATCTTCATATCTGGATAAGAAGATACTTCGGATGTCCCGCACCCAGCTCATCGCCGCTCTCCGCAGTCCCGTGCGCCCCACGGTCTCGGTGGAATTCTTCCCGCCCAAGGACGCGGAAGGCGGCGCGCGCATGCTCAAGGTCGCCGCGACGCTGAAGCCCCTCGGCATCGATTTCGCTTCCCTGACCTATGGCGCGGGCGGCACCTCCCGGGACACCACGATCACCTACGGCGCGGAGCTCGTGAAGATGGGCATCCCGCTGATCGGGCACCTCACTTGCGTCGGCCATGCCCGCGCGGAGCTCTCCGCGATCATCGAGCAATATGACCGAGCCGGCTTCTCGGGCATCCTCGCTCTCCGCGGCGATCCGCCCAAGGGACAGACGGATTTCGTCGCGCACCCCGAAGGCTTCGCCCACGCCGAAGGCCTCGTGCGCCTCATCGGAGCCGCCCGCCCGGGTCGTTTCGCCGTCGGTGTCGCCGGCTTCCCGGAGCGTCACCCGGACGCCACGGACGACCTCGCGGATATCCGTTTCCTTGCCGGTAAGGTCTCAGCCGGCGCGGACTTCGTCACCACCCAGCTCTTCCTCGATAACGAGGACTACTTCCGCTTCGTCGACCGTGCCCGAGCCGCTGGGGTGTCCGTGCCGATTCTCCCGGGCATCATGCCGGTGCTCTCCTTGAAGCAGGCGCGTACTTTCTGCGGTTTCTGCAAGGCGCGGATCCCGGACGCCTTGGTGCGCGAACTCGAAGCCTGTGGTCCGGACGAAGAAGCCCAGCGCAAGGTCGGCGTCTCTTGGGCCGTCCGTCAGGCTCGCGGCCTGCTCGCCCGCGGTGCGCCTGGCTATCACGTCTACATCCTGAACAAGGCTGAGTCGGCGGTGGAACTGTTCGCCGCCCTCCAGGCCTAAGGCTTCAATAGGTTTGCCGTCCGAGGGCGGTCGGCATGACATCCCGCATGCACGAGGCCTCTGACCATCCCGGCTGGAAGCGTGGTTTCTGGAGCCTGATGGCCACCCAGTTCCAGACCGCGTTCAGCGATAACGCCCTCAAGAACCTCGTCATCCTGCTCGTCCTCGGCAGCGCCATGCCCGTCGAGCAGCGTAATACTTACGTCGCGCTCGCGGGCGGACTTTTCGCCGCCCCGTTCATCTTGTTCTCGATGCTCGGCGGCTGGCTGGCGGACCGATTCAGCAAGGCCGCGGTCATGCGCGCGGTGAAGCAGGCCGAGGTGGTCATCATGCTGTTCGCGGCGGCGGCCCTGGCGTTCGAGTCGGTGTGGCTGCAGCTCACGGCCGTGTTCCTCATGGGCTGTCATAGCGCGATCTTCGCGCCTTCGAAGTATGGCATCCTGCCGGAGCTGCTTCCGCATCACCGCCTCTCGTGGGGTAATGGGATCTTCGAACTGCTGACGTTCCTCGGCATCATCTTCGGCATCGCCGCTTCCGGCTTCCTGGCGGAGGCCTTCGCCGGCCGGCAGGAGATGTCCGGCCTCCTGCTCGCCGCGCTCGCCGTGCTCGGTTGGGCCTGCAGCCGGCGCATCACGCCCGTGCCGGCGGCGAATCCGTCATGTGTCCCGCGCATCAATCCCGTGACCGACCTCTGGGCTCGTCTGCGCCTCATGCGTCTGGATCGGGATCTCTGGCGGGCCAGCTGGGGCAACGCCGGCTTCTTCTTCGTGGCCGCCTTGGTGCAGATGAACCTCGTCATCCACGCCCAAGACGTGCTCGCCCTCAGCAAGGCCCAGAACGCCTACCTGACCCTCTCGCTCGCGCTTGGCATCGGTTTCGGCAGCCTCGCCGCCGGGTATGCATCCCGAGGCCGTATTGAATACCGTCTCGTTCCGGCGGGGGCCGTCGGTCTCGCGCTTTGCGCGGTGCCGCTCGGCTTGGCCGGCGTCGGTCTCACCGGCTTCGTCATCAGCCTCGTCGGTCTGGGCTTCTTCGCCGGACTCTTCATCGTCCCGATCGCCGCCGTGCTTCAGCATCGTCCGGCACCAGAGGACAAGGGTGCCGTCCAGGGCGCCGCGAACGTCCTGAGCTTCGTCGGTATCCTCGGTGCCGCCGGCGTGCAGTGGCTGGCTTCTAGCTGGATGGGCTTCACCTCGGGAGAGGTCTTCTGGGCCTGCGGCGTCGCGGCGCTGGCGACGGGCGCCTATGCCGCGATCTCTCGCGGCCGGTTCATCGAGGCTGAGCCTCGCTGAGGCGTCTGCTCGTTCAGATCGTCGCCAGCACGCGCTGCTTGATCTCGGCGACGGGCATCGCGTTGAGCAGGACGGGTGAGAGGCGGTTCTCGTTGATCAGCGGGAGGGCCGTGAGGTGTTCGCTGAGGACGAGGTTACGGTTCGCGGCGACTTCATCGACGCGGTCCACCGGCGTGAAACGCGGGGTCGACCTGAGGACTTCCGGGTTCGTGCGGATGAGCTCGCCGATGGCCAGCACAACCTCCGCGAAACGATCCAGCTCGGTCTTCGTGTAGGATTCCGTCGGTTCGATCATCAGGCCGAAGACCTCCGGGAAGGCGACGGTCGGGGCGTGGAAGCCGAAGTCGAGGAAGAGCTTGCCGACGCGGGCGATGATGCCTGCGCGCGGGATGCCGGCGGCCTCGATACGCTTGAAGTCCTCTTCGGTGAGCGTGAGGATGAACTCGTGCATGCGCGGTACGCCGTCGGCCGCGGCCGGCAGCGACGGGAAGGACTTGCCGAGCTTCGAGAACAGGTAACGGCTGGAGAGCACGGACATCGCGGCCATGCGGCGGACGCCTTCCTTGCCGAGGCGCTGCAGGTAGGTGTAGACGCGCACCTTGTGGGCGAAGTTGCCCCAGTGGCGGTGGAAGGAGCCGATGCTGTGCTTCGGCTTCA
>JBILXR010000019.1:0-18317 GCA_044378215.1 Opitutales bacterium | reverse complement strand
TTCGGGCCGGATCGGCTCAATGCCCCCCGAGGCCCTTCAAGGATATAATAACATTATAAATATAAAGTATACAATAAAAGTATTGGACAGCCAATCCCGCGGGGCGTACTCAACAGCCGATGAAAAACACCTACCCCCGAATCTGCCTCATGACCTTAGCGATCGCCGGCCTGACCGCATGCGGAGGAGGTGGCGGCAGCGGCGGCGTCGGGGTGACAGTCACGCCCTTCACGTCCTGGAGCGCCGTGCTCCCTGGCAGCACGATCGTGGCTTCGGGAGACTCTCAACAAGGAACTTATAGCTATAACACCGGGACCGAAAAGGTCACGGCGACGACCGTCGGCGTCCAGCAGTCTGGTGCGACCTTCACGGAAAGTTTTTCGGCCACGCCCCCCTTTTATCTGGCGCAGACCGTCAGATTCCAGACCGCCTCCGGCACGGATATCAGATTCACGCGCGGTGTTGATACGTTTGGCTTCCTGAACATTAACAGTTATTTCTGGTTCGTCGAGTCAGCGGACGGAACCAAGAATGCGATCATGGCCGATCCCGTCGAGACCGGCTGGGAGTATCAGTCCTTCGGCATCTGGACGACCGGAGTAGGCACTGGGTCAGGGACTCATGGTGCGGCATCGGCGGGTGCGCCTACGCCGGCCGGCTCGATTCCGACATCCGGAACTGCCACTTATCTTGGCTTCGCAGGAGGACGTCATGTGGCTAGCGATGGCACCTACTATTATACTCTGGCAGCGATGCAGACGACGGCAAACTTTGCCACGCGTCAGCTGGCCTTCTCGACGACTTACACCGAGCAGACCGCCGACTTGATCTCCTCGGCCGAGAACAGCAGCCTGAGAATGACCGGCACTTTGAATTATGCTTCAGGATCAAATCAATTCAGCGGAGCAATCTCTACTGACGGCGGAATGACGGGCTCTGCCACGGGACGATTCTACGGTCCGGCCGCCCAGGAAATCGGCGGAACGTTCAGCGCTACCGGCCCGGGCGTACAGTCATACGGCGGCGCGTTCGGCGGCGCCCGCTAACATCACCAAGGGTTCAAAGGCATCGTATCATGAGGCGCCCTGTATTCACTGCGGGCGCCTTATTTTTTGCCTTAATCTGCGACGGGCAAATGCTCAAGCAGCCTAGCCGGGATGAGCTGACTCAACTCAATCAGGTGCAATTCAACCTGGCACTCAGGCTGGCCTCCGAAGCGAAATACCGGGAAGCGAACGAGCTGCTTCTGAACCTTTACGAGCGCACGGGCAGTCCGCGGGTCCTGCTGGAAGGCGCCCGGGTGCTCTATGTCGCCGGTGAGTACGGCGAGTCGGAGAAAATTTTCAGGTCGGTCCTCGAACTCGAACCTCCGATGATGGTCCGGGAAAAGGTTGCTCGGTATCTGGACGACATCACCACCGCCAATGGTCGGTTTGATTTCTCGGTCGGGTTGGTCTCGGACACCAACCCGCGGGCCACGACTAGCGCCGAAACCATCACGCTTTTCGGGCAGACCTACGCTTACAATCCGGGATTCGACACCACGGCGAAAACGGGGATGAGCTATTCCTTGGTCGCCGAAAAGTCCACGGGCTTGAAAAATGACTATGTCTGGGGACTGTCGGTGAATGGAGCGAAATTCCGTGATGCGGATTTCGACCGGACATCCGTCGAGGAGAGCGTCAGCTATCGGCTGAGCGCTTCGCCGCGCTTGTCGATCAGGCTCGCCTCGGAGCAGTATTTCTTGGCCGGGGATTACCTTTATAACATGCCCTCGGTCACGCTCAGGCACCTGAAGGAACTCTCCGGCGAAACATATTGGACCAACGACATCAAGGCGGGCCTCATCGCTTATCGAGACTTCGATTACCTCGGCGGCATGGTTTATTCCTATAACACCGGATTCGGCAGGCCGATCATCGAGAATGTCATCCTGGGGGCCGAGCTAGGCGTCGACAGCATGTCGGCTCAGGAGTCGGCATACTCATATACTACGAAGTCTCTTTCCGTATTCCTTAATGTCTACGTCCCGAATTTTTTCGTCAAGTATCAGGTGAGGGCGTCGGTGTCGCGGCGTGACTTCGAATCCGAGGATCCTTTTTTCGGCGCCGTGAGGTCAGACGACAAGTGCGGGGTATATCTCAACATCCTCAAGGCCGATTGGAAAATCTACGGAATGGCCCCGATGCTGGATATCGGCTACGAGAAGAACACCTCGAGCATCGAGCTTTTTTCCTACAAGCGGGTGATCAGCACCATGTCGTTCAAGAAGGTGTATTGAGTTTCGTCGCGCCAAGCCGCCGAAGCTTCCAGCATTTAGATTGATGGGTGACGACCTGGTCTCGCCCGCGTCTAGCATGAACTCCCGCTCAGGCCACCGGGGGCTGCCACCCGCCACCTGAAATGGATGCATCTCCCTTGCCCACGTGTCACCGTGCCCCCAGCCCCCGCTCACTGCTCCTTCGCGCCCCTACCTATCGGCCTGGCGGCCCCTTCTGTCATCGACTCAGTCCTCTGTCATCGATTCAGCCATCGTCTCTCACATTCAGGCCTCTACGCTAGGGCAGCACGCAATGCTGCCCCTACCTCAATCCTTGCCCCTGCGCTCCCATTCCCTACCGTCAAGGCATGTTCGCGTGGCTTCGTTCCCTCTTCGCCCCGAAGACGCCTGCCGTCGACCTTAGCCAGGCTCCTGCGGAGCCGGCGCCGTCTGAGCGCGCCCCGTCCACCCGTCCGGGCAACCAGCAGGCCTGGATCGGGGTCGACCTGGACGGCACGTTGGCCGAAGCGACCGCTTGGCAGGGCATGGATCACATCGGGCCTCCGGTGCCTCTGATGATGCACCGGGTGCGCCAATGGCTCGATAAAGGCCTGCGCGTGAAGATCATGACGGCCCGCGCCGGCGACCCGGTTGGCATCGCCGCTACGCAGGCCTGGCTGAAGGCCAACGGACTTCCGGAGCTGGAAGTGACCGACAAGAAGGACTTCGGGATGATCGAGCTCTGGGACGATCGGGCCATCCAAGTGGTGCAAAATCAGGGCATCTGCTTCCTCGGCACCTCCTATTTCGCCCGCCCCAAGGCCCCGATCCTGCCAGATGAGGTTGCGGAACGTACTTTCATCCTCGTAGGTTCAGAACCTAAGCAGCCCCTCCCGGGCTCCAAACATAGCGCATGAAAGCCTCCCTCAAGCTCGAGTATTCCCTCCGCGTATTGTCCCAACTCGCCCGCCGCCACCGCGGCACGGCCGTCACGCGCATCGAAGAACTCGCCAAGCTTGAGGACATCCCCGCTAATTACCTCGTCCAGCTGCTCAACGAACTGCGCGAAGGCGGGCTCGTCGTCTCCAAGCGCGGCAAGACCGGCGGCTACCGGCTGGCTAAGTCCGCCGAAGAAATTTCGCTGAAGCAGGTGCTCGCCGTCGTGGAGCCCGATCTCGTCACCACCAAGATCACGCTCAAGGGCGCCTCGGGACCTCAGGTCGCGGCGCTCTGGCGCGAAGTGTCGAAGCGTTTCGACAAATCCCTGACCGGCTTCACCGTCGCGCAGTTGGCGCTGTCGGAGTCGGGTACGGATTTCGAGATTTGAGCGCTTCGGCGAAGCCGAAGCGAGGGGACACGTAGGCAAGGTGACACGGTGACAAGGGGAGAGGCATGTATCAGGTGGAAGCGGTTGGCGGTTAGCGGCTGGGAACACACACCACGAGGGGCATCAATCAGGTAGGGCCGAGCATCCCTGCTCGGCCGCGGCCAACCAAGGATGGTTGACCCTACCCGAGACAACTAGGACAGCACGTGGTGCTATCCCTACCTCAAGACAGACGGGCTGCCACCCGCCACCCGAAACGGATGCAACTATGTCGTGACGCGGTAACTTAGCCGCAGGGTCGGGGTTACTTCTTTAACCATGCGCCCCGCCCTCCTCTGCCTCGGCCTGCTGCTCGCCGGCCTCTTCGGTCCGCTCAGCGCTGCGGACCGGCCGCCGAACATCATCTTCGTGCTGGCCGACGACCTCGGCTGGACCGACCTCGGCGCCTTCGGGAGCAAGTATTACGAGACGCCGAACCTCGACCGGCTCGCCGCGCAGGGCATGCGCCTGACCAACCACCACCACTGCCAGAACTGCGCCCCGACCCGCTCCGCCCTGCTCTCCGGCCAATACGGCGCCCGCACCGGCACCTACACGGTCGGTTCGATCGACCGCTTCGACTGGCAGGCCCGTCCGCTGCGACCGGTCGATAACGTCACGAAGCTCTCGCTCGAACGCGACACCTTCGCCGACCAGCTCAAGAAGGCCGGCTACGCGACCGGGATGTTCGGCAAATGGCACTTGGGCGGCACGCCTGAATATCACCCTTCGAAGCGCGGCTTCGACGAGGCCGTCGAGTCTGAGGGCCGGCATTTCGACTTCGAGACCAAGCCGAAGACGGAATACCCGAAGGGCCAGTATCTCGCCGACTTCCTCACCGACAAAGCCGTCGATTTCATCCAGCGGAACCAGGCCAAGCCGTTCCTGCTCTACCTGCCGCACTTCGGCGTGCACTCGCCGTTCCAGGCCAAGCCGGAACTGATCGCGAAGTTCAAGGGCAAGCCCGGCGCCGGCGGCCACAACAGCCCGACCTATGCCGCGATGATCGCGAGCGTGGACGAGAGCGTGGGCCGCGTGATGGCCAAGCTCGATGAGCTCAAGCTCGCGGACGACACGGTGATCATCTTCGCGAGCGATAACGGCGGCGTCGGCGGGTACGGCCGGCCCGACGGCCTGATCCGCGAACCTGGCAAGGAAGCCAAGGGCAAGAAGGCCAAGGCCGGCGACGACGAAGACGGCGGCGGCATCACCGACAACACGCCCCTGCGCAGCGGCAAGGGCAGCCTCTACGAAGGCGGCGTCCGCGTGCCGTTCATCGTCCGCTGGCCCGGCAAGATCCCCGCGGGCGCGGCCCTCGGTACGCCCACGGCGCACGTCGACCTCTTCCCGACGCTCCTCGAGCTCTCCGGCGCCGCCAAGCCGCGTCAGCCGCTCGACGGCGAGAGCCTCGTGCCGCTGCTGCTCGGCAAGTCGCCTTCGCTGAAGCGCGATGCGATCTTCCAGCACTTCCCCGGCTACCTCGGCTCCGGCCCCGGACTCTGGCGCACGACGCCGGTCAGCCTTATCCACGCCGGCGACTGGAAGCTCATGGAATACCTCGAAGACGGTCACCTCGAGCTCTATAACCTGAAAGACGACCTCGGTGAGACCAAGAACCTCGCGGCGACGAATCCCGCCAAAGCCAAGGAACTGCAAGCACGCCTGATCGCCTGGCGCCAGGAGACCGGCGCCCCGATGCCGACGCCCAACAAGAAGGCCGAAGCCGGCGAGACACCCGCCGGAAAAAAGAAGGGCAAAGGCAAGGGGAAGTAGGCAGACTAAGGTGGAGGCCTCTAGGACGATGCCTCGAGGTAGGGTCAGCACTGCGTGCTGACCTAGCTGCCTTGGGTAGGGTCGGGACCGCGTCACGACATAGTCGCCTTGGGTAGGGCTGACCACCCTTGGTCAGCCGCGGTTGAGCGAGGGCGCTCAACCCTACCCGATACCTCAAGGCAGAGGCACGATTCATCGTGCGCTCATCAATGGTGGGCGCGACGTGGCCACGCCCCACCCTATGAACATCATAGCCCGGGTACTTAATCCATTCAGTCCTCCATTCAGTCCTCCATTCAGTCCTCCATGCAGTCATCAACCCAGCCCTCTTCTCATTGAGACCACTCCATACTCGATACCCCGAACTCCCTCCTCTATCTTTCTCCCGTGGACCTCTTCTTCACCGCCGTCGCGGCGGTCATGCTCTACCTGCACAGCCTGCGGGATTTCGCCCGCGAGGTGACCAAGCTCGGCGGCGAGCGCCTCCGCCGCGGGTTGCGTCAGGCCACGGAGAACCGTTTCGTCGGCGCGCTGACCGGCGCGGTCGGTGCCGCGCTGGTACAATCTTCGTCGGTGGTGAACTTCGTCACGATGGGCCTGGCCGAACAGAAGGTGATGACGATGCGCCAAGCCTGGACGGTCATGATCGGCGCCAATATCGGCACGACCGTCACCGCCTGGCTCATCGCCTTCAAATTCACGGGCATGGGCCCGGTGCTTGTCACCCTCGGCGGCCTCTGGTCTCTGATGGGTCCGCGCGACCTACGTCCCTACGGACGCCCGGTCTTCCACTTCGGCCTGATCTTCCTGGCGCTCGGGCTCATCAGTTCGACGCTCCTCCCGCTGGCCCAAACTCCGGAAGTACTGGCCTGGCGCGACACGCTTTCCACGCCAGTGCGTGCGCTGATCTTCGGCGCGGCCCTCACGATGCTCGTGCAGTCCTCATCGGTCGTCGTCGGCCTGACCGTCCTCTCGGTCGCCGGCGGACTGCTGGATCCGACGCTCTCCATCTGGGTGGTCGTCGGCGCCAATCTCGGCACGGGCTGGGTCGCGCTCATCACCGCTTCGGCCCTCGGATCTTTCGCGCGCCGCCTCGCCCTCTTCAACGCCGGCCTCGACCTCGCCGGCCTGGCGCTCTTCGTGACCGTGCTCCAGTTCGCCATCCGGCCGCTGCTCGCGATGATCGATGAGCCCGGACTGAAGGTCGCCTTCGTGCACTCGGCCTTCAACCTCTCGGCCGCGACCCTCGCGCTCATCCTCCTCCCCTGGCTCTGGCGTTACCTCGAAAAGTATGTGCCGAAAGCCGAGGTCAGCGGTTAGCGGTTGGCGGTTGGCGGTTGGGACACACCCTTAGGTAGGGTCAGCACTGCGTGCTGACCTAGCTGTCTTGGGTAGGGTCGGGACCGCGTCACGACATAGGCTTCGCCGCAGGGCGAACGTAGGTAGGGGCACGATTCATCGTGCACTCAGCATCAAGAGGGCGCGGCGTAGCCACGCCCCTACCCTCGGCCGCCCTGCGGCGGCCGTCCTAGGTCAGCACGCAGTGCTGACCCTACCTATTCCATCTTTCTGTTCAACCGAGCCTCTGGGCCTCCGGGCCTCTCGTTTTCCGGCCAACCGGCCAACGGTTCAACGGATCAACTACTGCACGCGCTTAAGCGCGCGCGGTCGCATCCACCAATAACCACGCCCAGGTGGCGACGACGCCGTCCGGCCGAGCGTTGAGGCGATCGTAATCGCGGAGGAGCGACTTGAGTTCGGTCGGCGAGAAACGCGGTTCACCGGTCACGCCACTACGATGCAGATGCCGGAAGAACTCAAGGGCGCTCGGATAGGTCTCTTCGGACTCGAGCACGCCGTGCGCATGGACGTCGAACTTGGCTCCCTTGAGCAAGGCGAGCCACTGGGCTTCATCGCGCCAGCGCACGGGGCCTTCGCCCACGAGGTCCCGCAGTTCGTTCAGGCAAGGATCGCACGGGACGCCCAGGAGGAGTCGTCCGCCGGCCGGCAATGCCGCATGCCAATGCTTCAGCACGGCGGCGGGATCGGCCGCCCAGTGCAGGAGTCCCGTCGAAGCGAGCGCGCCGGACTTCTCGATGGGTCCGAAAGCATTATGTACCGACCAGTTGGCGGCGGGCACGGCCTGACGCCCGAGCTCGACCATCGCGGGCGAACCATCCGTGGCGTCGACGTTCACGCCCTGAGCCAACAAGGCGGCAGTGAGAAACCCCGTGCCGGCGCCGAGCTCGGTGACGCGGACGCCCCGACGGAACGGCGCGAAGGCGGCTAAGGCTTCGGCGAAACGCTTCTGCGGCGCGGCGTGCGCGCCATAGCTGTCGGCTCGTTCGTCGAAGCGCATGGGCTCAGGGGGCGAGGAACTCGCGCAGGTCGTGCCCGAGTCCTTCCACAGTATGGCAGCCGACGACGGCTTGGCAAACACCCGCGGCATCCAGGAGGGCGTCCTGATCGCCCACATAGGCTTCCCAGCCGGGATTGAGGCCGTGACGTCCATAGGTGATCAGCGAGATGCCCGCGGGCTGGGCCAGGATATCCAAGCCGGCCTGCAGGTATTCCTTCTCGTAGGGCAATGCCTCACCGACCAGCGGGGCCAGCCCGGCGCGCTTCCGGAAATCGGCCAAGGCCGCCGGGGCGTCGGTGTCGATCCAGCGGCGTAGCCACTTCACCTGGGCCTCGGAGTGCTTCCCGCACTTGCCGTGCTCGGAGCAGAAGGACGTGAACGGGGCGAAGAGCAGCACCTTGGCCGGGAACTTCACGCCGCGGGCACCGGCCTCGAGCACGAGATGCGCACCGAGCGACCAGGCGATGACGGCGTCGCAGCCGGTCAGGTTCTCGGCGGCACCCATGACGGGCGGATAGATGAGGTGCTCGGCGTCGGGCGCATGCGCCAACGCGATGGCCTTCATCTCTTCGAGCGAGACGCCCCAACCGCCGAGCCAGCCGATCTTCATGCGGTGACGCCCTTCAAGGCGGAGACAAAGGAGGACAACACGGCGGGAGAAAGACCTCGGCGGAGCGAGATGCGGATGCGTCCGGTGCGCACGGGCACCGTAGGCGGACGGATGGCGGAGACCATGAAGCCGGCGGCGCGCAGCGCGGTGGCGTATTTCAGGGTGACGTCGGAGTCGCCGAGGATCAGCGGGATGATCGGCGAATCACCCGAGGGCACCGCGAAGCCCGCTTCGACGAGCCCATCGCGCCAGGCATGCGAGAGTGCGTGGAGTTCGCTGCGTTCGCCCGACATGCCCTTCACGCGTTCGATGGCGGCGAGGGCGGCGGCGGCGCAGGACGGGGCGAGGTAAGTGGAATAGACGAACTCGCCGGCGAAATTGATCAGGGCGTCACGGACTTCCGGGGCGGGCGAGAGCACATAGGCGCCCTGCGAACCGAGGCCTTTGCCGAGCGTGCCGACCACGATGTCTGCGGCGGCGAAAGCGCCCTGTCCTTCCTGCAGTCCGGAACCGGTGGCGCCATACCAGCCCGTGGCGTGGGCTTCATCCAGCACCCAGCAGAAACCGAAACGCTTCCGGAGCGAAGCCAGGCGCTTCAGGTCCGGACTATCGCCGTCCATGGAGTAAACGCTCTCGGTGACGACAAAGATGACGCCATCAAGGGCGGGCTCTTCGTGCAGCATGAGCTCGAGCGCATCGAGGTCATTGTGGGCGAAGCGACGCAGGCGGGCGCCCGAGGCCATGATGCCATCGAGCATGCTCGCATGCACGAGACGATCGGCGAGGATGAGGTCGCCCTTCTTCGGCAGGCCGCCGAGGACGGCGGAGTTGGCCGCGAAGCCGGTGTTCATCACGAGGCCGTGCGCGTAACCCTGCCAGGCGGCGAGGGTCTGCTCGAGCTTCTGATGGATCTCGGTATAACCGGTGACGAGCGGCGAGGCCGCGGCCGAGGCGCCCCATTCCTGCAAGGCGGCCATGCCGGCGGCGATGACCGCCGGATCGCGAGAGAGGCCCAGGTAATCGTTATCGGCCAGGTTGACGCGTTTATCGTCCGAGGCCCGGGCGGTCAGCTTGCGGCGTAGCGACGACCCTTCGCGCTGGGCGAGGGACTGGCGCAGGCGCTGCAGCAGGGCTTCGTTCACCGCGGCAGGAAGTGGAAGCGGGCGGACTTTTCGCCTTTACCCGATTCACCGAGCAACGGAATCCACGAAGCCGCCAGGCCGGCGCGATTGCTCGCGGCGACTTCCTTCGATGGCTTCTTGATCGCATTGAGCCAGACGCCGATGGGGCCGTCGTAACGACGGCGCAGGTAGGCGATGGCCAGACGGGCCTGATTGATCGCGCCGAGCCGGTCTTCGACCACGACGATGGCCACGGTAGGCTTGATCGCCGCGGCGAAGTCCGCCCAGTCCTGTCCCTTGGGATCGATCGGTACGGCCACACCACCGGCGCCTTCGACGACCCGGCACGGCGCGTGCGGGACGGCTTTGTAAAGCTTCAGGAGCGTCGCGAGGTCGAGTTGCTTGCGGGCCTTCTTCGCCGCAGCGAGCGGGGCGAGCGGCGCGGGGAGCGTCAACAGCGTGTGCGCTTCGGCCCACTTGCCCGCGGCCTTCTTGGCGTCGGCCGGACGACCGGCGCCCGCGCCTGATTCCACCGGCTTGATGACCTGCGTGAAGCCATCGCGGGAGAGACGACGCGCGAGCAGACCGGCGACGTGGGTCTTGCCCACGCCGGTGTCGCTGCCGGTGACGAAGATGACGGCCATATTACTTGCAGCCGCAGCCGCCGGTTCCGCAGGATTCTTCGGCCGCGTGGGCGGCGGCGAATTCGGCGACGCTCGGCCACTCGGCCGGCTTGGCCGACGACGGGGCGATCTCGCCGCGATGGATGCGACGGGCTTCATCCGGGTGCATCGGGTGCAGGCCGAGACGCTTCATGAGGTTCATGTCCTCTTCGATGTCAGGGTTGCCCGTGGTGAGGAGCTTCTCGCCGAGGAAGATCGAGTTGGCGCCGGCGAGGTAGCAGAGGGCCTGCGTCTCATCGTTCATGCTGGCGCGACCGGCGGAGAGGCGGACCATCGCCTTCGGCATCAGGATGCGGGCGACGGCGACGGTACGGACGAATTCGATGGTATCGACAAACTTGCGGCCGGCGAGCGGCGTGCCTTCGACGGCCACGAGGGCGTTGATCGGCACGGAGTCCGGCTGAGGGTCGAGCTGCGCGAGCTCGACGAGCATCTTGAGGCGGTCGTCGACCGTCTCGCCCATGCCGATGATGCCGCCGGAGCAGACCTCGAGGCCGGCCTTGCGGACGTTCGAGAGCGTCTGGAGACGGTCGTCGTAAGTGCGGGTGGTGATGATCTTGGAGTAGTGCTCGCGGGAAGTATCGAGGTTGTGGTTGTACACGTCGCAACCGGCCTGCTTGAGGCGGGAGGCTTGCGCTTCGCTGACCATCCCGAGGGTGCAGCAGACTTCGAGGCCGAGTTCCTTCACGCCGGAGACGGTGTTCAGGACGCTGTCGAACTGCTTGCCGTCGTTCACGCGGCGCCACGCGGCGCCCATGCAGAAGCGGGTCGCGCCACCGGCCTTGGCCTTACGGGCGTCGGCGAGGATCGCCTGCGTCTCCATGAGGGCTTCGGTCTCGAGGCCGGTCTGATTGTGAATCGACTGCGGGCAATAGGCGCAGTCTTCGGGGCAGGCGCCGGTCTTGATCGACTTCAGCGTGCAGAGCTGCACGCCGGCCGGATCCTGGTGGGCCTGGTGAACTTGCTGAGCCTTGAAGATCAGCGTGTTGAGCGGCAGGTCATAGAGCGCTCGGGCTTCGGTGAGGTTGGGCATGTTGATAGAAGGTGGTGGCGGTTAGCGGTTAGCGGTTGGCGGTTAGAAAAGATGTTTCAGGTAGGGTCGGCACTGCGTGCCGACCTAGTCGGCCTTCAGCTTCGGCAGGACGTCATCCATCGCGAGGCGGACGGCGCGGACGAGGTGCTTCACTTCGTCAGCTTGGATGGAAATCGGCGGGACGAAGAGTATCGAGTCGCCCAGCGGACGGATGATGAGGCCATGGCGACGGGCGGCCAAGCCGACCTGGAAACCTGCGCGGGTATCGATCGGCCAGCGTTCGGCGGAGACCGGCTTGAATTCGACGGAGCCGGTGAGGCCGAGCTGGCGGAAGGCACGCACGTGCGGATGACCGGCGAAGGCGGCGGCCATCTCGCGGCCGAGAAGCGTAGAGCGCTCGGCGACCTGACCCGAGGCCAGCATGGGCTTCAGCTTACGCAGCGAAGCGCGGGCGACGGCGCAGGCGAGCGGGTTGCCGGAGAAGGTATGTCCGTGGAAGAAGGTCTTTCCTTCGGAAAAATTCCCGACGAACGCGGCGTAGATCTGTTCCGAGGTCAGCGTCGCGGCCAGCGGCAGGTAGCCGGCGGCGAGGCCTTTCGCGAGGCAAAGGAAATCGGGGACGACGCCTTCGCGCTCCGTAGCGGTCAGCGCACCGAGACGTCCGAAGCCGGTGAAGACTTCGTCGAGGATGAGGTGAACGCCATGCTGGCGGCAAAGGGCGGCTACAGCCTGAACGAAGCCGGCGGGCTGCTGAACCATGCCGGCGGCGCCTTGGACGACGGGTTCGAGGATCAAGCAGGCGGTCGTGGCGGCATTGCGCTCGAGGATCGCCTTCAACGCGGCCAGCGAAGCGGAGGCGTCAGAGCGGTCGACCTGGCCGGCGCATTCGGAATGGACCGGCGCAGGGAAAGTCTGCGCGGCGAAGAGCCACGGATTGAAGCGGCGGTGGAACTCGGAGCGCTCGCCGACGGCCATCGTGCCAAAGGTATCGCCATGGTAGGCACCTTCCATGGAAATGACCCCACGCTTGGACTCCTGACCGACGAGCTGCCAATACTGGAACGAAAGCTTCAGCGCGACCTCGATGGCGTTGCTGCCGTTGTCCGTATAGAAACAACGCGGCAAAGCAACGCCCGTCAGTCCGGCGAGATCTTCGGCAAGTTCGGTCGCGACCGGGTGGTTCAGGCCGAGGAGCGTCACGTGGGCGACCTGCTCGAGCTGCTCGCGCAAAGCGCGGTTCAGGTCCGGGTCGTTGTGGCCGTGGACGTTTGTCCAGACCGAGGCGTTGCCGTCGAGGTAGCGCTTCCCTTCCCCGTCGATCAGCCAGCTGCCTTCTCCACGGACTAGGTGCAGTCGGGGATTGTCCTGGTATTCCCGCATCTGGGTAAACGGGTGCCACCCGAAGCGCCGGTCGGCGGCATCGAGGGCGTCCGTGGCGGACGAAGCGGCGGCGGCGGCAGTCGGCATACCCTATGCCTAGGGCCCTCCCGCCCTATTGTTAAGCCCGAAGTAGGGGGAGGTTTACAATGACCCGAACCCCAAGGCGGAGGCGGTTAGCGGTTGGAAATCGCATGAACTCAAAGGGGGACCGGAAACCGGGAGGTATGCTGCGGGCATCAAGACCCCCAGCCAATCATCCGGTCTCCCTTGGAGTTCCTTGAATCCTTGCCTCGAGGGTGGGTCAGCACTGCGTGCTGACCTAGTTGTCTCTTGGGTAGGGCTGACCACCCTTGGTCAGCCGCGGTTGAGCGAGGGCGCTCAACCCTACCTGGATACAGCTCACCTTGAGCCGGCCGCTAGGTCAGCACGCAGTGCTGACCCTACCTCGATACGGACAGATGCGATGTCATCGCATCCCTGCCCTCACTTGCCCTTCAGGGCCGCGTTCGTCTTCGCGACAATCGCGTCGGCGATGATCTTATAGGCGGGGGACGTCCAATGGTATTCGTCCCCGGCGGCCAGGTCGAGCCGGGCTGCCAGGGGAGCGTAGACGTCGATGACCTCTATGCCCTCCTCCTTCATGACCTGTTCGGCGAGACGGTTGATTCGCAGCACGATCGCGTTCTTGTCCCCGAACGCCGTCACCGGCTTGCCGGGTTCGGTCCGGCGCGCGGTGTGCGGGGTCGTGGCGATCCAGAACAACCTGGCCTTGGGCGCGCCCGTCTTGAATCCGCGCACGATCGCACGCGTGGTGTCGATGATCTGCTGGTCCGTGACCTTGTCCGGAGTCCACGAAAGCGAATGCAGGCCGTTGTTGAAGAAGATCAGGTCGAAGTCGGCGACCGAAGCCGCCTGCCTGATCAGACCGTCGGCCTTGGGGTCGATCCCGCCGATGAAACCGGCCCAGTGGTAGGCATAGACCCTGCCCTCGAGCGCCGGCAGAAGATGGACGCGATAGCCGCCCGAAATCGAATCTCCGTAGAAGAGGAGCTTCGGGCGCTTGGGGTCGACGACCGTAGGCGCATCGACCATCCAGTTCTTCCCGGCGATGGCGCCGCGCGGCTCGGCGGTCACCTTCTCCTTGGGCGACTTATAACTGAAATCCGAGCCGTAGACCTTCAGCGCCGTGATCTTCGCCGCCGGGAAAGGCTTTTCCCGGGGGAGGAGCTTCTTGCCCACCCACATCGGCTCGTCGTTCGGCAGCAGCAGCACGAAATACTGGCCGGTCGGCTGCTCGTTCAGATAATAAGTCGGACTGCCGTTCCGGACGGCGACCGTGAAGGCATAAGGCTTGTTCGGCTGCATCTTGAGGCGCTTGTCGCCGAT
Organism: Opitutales bacterium; assembly: GCA_044378215.1. Lineage (GTDB taxonomy): Bacteria > Verrucomicrobiota > Verrucomicrobiia > Opitutales > UBA953 > UBA953. The sequence goes on along the minus strand of JBILXR010000019.1, from coordinate 4,346 downwards.
GTGCATGCCGTTGATGATCGGGCGGTGGGCCTGGATGCTGGGGAAATTGAGGAACGTGAGCCCTAGCCCCGTGTCCTCGCCGTCCTTCTGCTGCTTGAGCAGCACATGCATCGTCGTGCCATCCGTCAGCTCAGGGAAGGTGACCGTCACCTGGACCGTGAAGTTCTTCTGGTCCGGGAAGGCCGCAGCCGGGACGCCGAAGTATTTCTCCCCGCCGACCATCACGCTGCCGTCAGCATCGCGGACCGCGCCATGATTGAGGGCTTCAGGAATCTTATCCTTCGCCAGATCCCAGAGCGGCGCCTGGGCGGACAGCGACACGGACAGGCAGATCAACGGCAGGGCAGAAAGCAGACTCTTCATGATGCGGATACAATGGCTCACTTAGAGCCTGTCGAACCCAACTTCGCCCTAGCCCGTTCCAGAAACTAGGCGAAACACCCTAGCCCCGACGAGGAACCGGGCTTGAGAAACCGCGCCGAGAAACAACGCTTCCTTCAAGCGACTCACCCCCTTCTTGCTGCGCTTTTGCTCATCGGCGCGACGTCGTTGTTAGCCGCGCAAAACGCCTGTTGCTGTCGCTGCACTGGGAGGCCGGACATGAAAAAGGCGCCGGGGTGCGGCGCCTGATTCGTCGATAAACCTGACGGCTTATTCGAAGTCGTAGATCTTGACGGAATCCCAGTAGGCCTTGCAGTCGGCGATGAAGGCCTGGTGGATCGGGTCGATCTGGTAGGCGTCATGGTCAGCGTGGTTCTTGAACACGAAGAACTCGGCGAAGTCGTAGGAGGTGTCGATGATCGGGCGGACGGCGTGCTTGCTCGGGACGCCGACGTAGCCGCTGTGGATGCTCTTGATGGCGAGCAGGCCGCGGAGCTTGGTCTCGAATTCCGCGCGCTGGGCCGCGGTGAGGTCCTTTTTCAGGTAGAAGAAGACGATGTGGTGGAACATAGGAGGGCAAGGTTTGGCCAAGTCCCGTCCGAAGGAAACAGCAAAGTGCGCAGGCCAAAGGCGTCCTTGCCTCAGGACGGCCGCGGGACACGCTGGCGGCCTCGCATGCAGTCCCTCGTCGCCCTCTTCCCGGAAGTCACGCCCGCCCAGTGGGAGCAGCTGACCGCCATGGCCGCGCTCCACCGCGAATGGAACGAGAAGATCAACCTGGTCTCGCGCAAGGACATCGAGAACCTCGAACGCCACCACTACGCGCCGTGCGTCGCGGCGGTGAAGTTCCTCAAGCTCATGGACGGCTGCCGCGTCATGGACGTCGGCACCGGCGGCGGTTTCCCCGGCCTCATCCTCGCCGTCCTCTACCCGAAGGCCCGCTTCACCCTCGTCGACTCGGTCGGCAAGAAGATCACGGTCGTCACGGACATCGCCGAGCGCCTCGGCCTCAAGAACGTCGACGTCAAGAACGCCCGCGCCGAGACGATGAACCATGAGCACGACTTCGTGACCGGCCGCGCCGTGGCCGACCTCCGCACGTTCGTCCACAACACCCGCCAGCTCCTGTGCAAGGGCGCCAAGCATTCCCTGCCCAACGGCATCCTCTACTGGCAGGGCGGCGACGCCGCCGAGGAGGCCGCGAAGTCCAACCTGAACCCCGTGTTCAGCTTTGAACTCCGCCCCCTACTCTGGGACGACGAGAAATTCGAAGGCAAGCGCATCGTCCTCTACCGCAGCCAGGACCTCCTGCGCTGCAAGAAGCCCGATCTGCCGGGGATGACACAATAGGTCCGCCCCCCGCCTTGACCCTTGGGCGGCAACCCGCACGTTAAGGGCGATGTCCCGCCAGAGACTCCCTTTGAACCCGGCCGGCGAGCGCCTTGAGGCCCTCCTGCGCCAACGCATCGTCTACCTTGACGGCGCGATGGGCACGATGATCCAGCAGCTCAGGCTGCAGGAGCAGGACTATCGCGGCGATCGTTTCAAGGACCACCCCGGCCAGCTCAAGGGCAACAACGACCTGCTCGTCATCACGAAGCCGTCCGTCGTCCGCGACATCCACCGCGCCTACCTCGACGCCGGCGCCGACATCCTCGAGACGAACACCTTCAACGGCACGTCCATCGCGATGGAAGACTACGCGATGACGCACCTCGTCCGCGAGCTGAACACCGCGGCGGTCAAGGTCGCCCGCGAGGCCGTCGACGCCTTCAAGGCCGCCCACCCGGGCAAGGACGCCTTCGTCGCCGGCGCCATCGGGCCGACGAACAAGACGCTGTCGATGTCCCGCGACGTCAACGACTCCGCCAAGCGCGACGTGACGTTCGTCCAGGTGCGCGACGCCTACCGCGAACAGGTCGACGCCCTCATCGACGCCGGCGCGGACCTCCTCCTCTGCGAGACGGTCTTCGACACGCTCGTCCTCAAGGCCGCGCTCTTCGCGATCGACGAAGCCTTCGAGGCCCGCGGCTTCCGCCTGCCGGTGATGATCTCCGGTACGATCACCGACGCCTCCGGTCGCACGCTCACGGGCCAGACGACCGAAGCCTTCTGGAACTCCGTCCGCCACGCCCAGCCGATCAGCATCGGCATGAACTGCGCCCTCGGCGGCGAGCAGATGCGCCCGCACATCGCCGAACTGGCGAAGAAGGCCGACATCTACGTCTCCTGCTATCCGAACGCCGGCCTGCCTAATCCGCTTTCGCCGACGGGCTTCCCCGAAGGCCCGGAAGACACCGCGGCCATCCTGGAGACCTTCGCCCGCGATGGCCTGGTCAATATCCTCGGCGGCTGCTGCGGCACCACGCCCGGCCACATCGCCGCCATCCGCCGCCGCACCGAGAAATACCCGACCCGCGTCCCCGGAGCCGTCCCGCCCGCGCTCAAGCTTTCCGGCCTCGAGCCGCTCAACATCGTCGGCGGACCCGGCACGTTCGTGAACGTCGGCGAGCGCACCAACGTCGCCGGCTCGAAGATCTTCAAGGGCCACATCGAGAAGGGCGACTACAAGGCCGCCCTGCGCGTCGCCAAGCAGCAGGTCGAAGCCGGCGCCACGGTCATCGATATCAACTTCGACGAAGGCATGCTCGATGGCGCCGCGGCGATGACGAAGTTCCTGAACATGGCGGCGACCGAACCGGACATCACCAAGGTCCCGTTCATGATCGACTCGTCGAAGTTCGACATCATCGAGGCCGGCCTGCGCTGCGTGCAGGGAAAGGCCATCGTGAACTCGATCTCGCTCAAGGACGGCGAGGAGAGCTTCGTGCAGCGCGCCCGTCTCTGCCGCCGCTACGGCGCCGCGATGATCGTCATGGCCTTCGACGAGGTCGGCCAGGCCGCCACGCTCGCCGATAAGATCCGCATCTGCGAACGAGCCTTCGGCATCCTCACGAAGGAGGTCGGCGTCGACCCGCAGGACATCATCTTCGACCCGAACATCCTGACGATCGGCACCGGGATGAAGGAGCATGACCGCTACGCCCTCGACTTCATCGAGGCCGTCACGGAGATCAAGCGTCGCTGCCCCGGCGTCCGCACCTCGGGCGGCCTCTCCAACGTCTCGTTCTCCTTCCAAGGAAACAACAAGGTCCGCGAGGCCATCCACTCGGTCTTCCTTTACCACGCGGTGAAGGCGGGCCTGGACATGGCCATCGTCAACGCAGGCATGCTCGAGGTCTACAGCGAGATCGACCCAGAACTCCGCGAGCTCGTCGAGGACCTCGTCCTCTGCCGCCGCGAGGACGCCACGGACCGCCTGCTCGAAGCCGCGCCGCGTTTCGCCGCGACGAAGACCGAAGGCGCCGACACCTCCAAGAAGAACGAATGGCGTAAGCTCGGCGTCGAAGCCCGCCTCGAACACGCCCTGGTGAAGGGCATCGACGACCATGCCGTCGTCGACACCGAAGAGGCCCGCGTCAAGCTGGGCAAGCCCCTGCTCGTCATCGAAGGCCCGCTGATGGACGGCATGCGCGTCGTCGGCAAGCTCTTCGGCGAGGGCAAGATGTTCCTCCCCCAGGTGGTGAAGTCGGCCAAGGTCATGAAGACCGCGGTCGCCCACCTCGAGCCGTTCATGGCCGCTGAGAAGGTTGGCGGCTCCACGCAGGGCTCCTTCCTCATCGCGACCGTGAAGGGTGACGTCCATGACATCGGCAAGAACATCGTCGGCGTCGTGCTCGCCTGTAATAATTACGCGGTCACCGACCTCGGCGTGATGACGCCGACCGAGCGGATCGTGTCCGAGGCCCAGCGCCTGAAGCCTGACTTCATCGGCCTGTCCGGCCTGATCACGCCCTCGCTCGACGAGATGGTGAACGTAGCCCGCGAACTCAAGCGCGCCGGCATCAGCACGCCGTTGCTCATCGGCGGCGCCACGACCTCCAAGGAGCACACGGCCATCAAGC
>JBILXR010000018.1:0-18466 GCA_044378215.1 Opitutales bacterium | reverse complement strand
TCGAACTTATGATTGTGGCAGCGGGCGCATTGGGAAGTCGTCGCGAGGAAGGCCCCAGTCGTGTTGGAGACCATGTCGTCGCGGTCGAGGGCGCGGGCGATCTTGCCGTCGAGTTTGGTCTCGGGGAGTTCGGCATGGCCGATGTAGTCCCACGGTCCGGCGGAGATGAAGCCTTGGGCGATGTGTCCGTCGGCCGTCTGGGGGTAGAGCGTATCGCCGGCCAGCTGTTCTTCGACGAAGCGGGCGTAGGGCTTGTCCTCGTTGAAGGCCCGGATGACGTAGTCGCGATAGGGCCAGGCGTTCGGACGGAGCTTGTCCTTGTCGTAGCCGTGGGTGTCGCCGTAGTGGACCACGTCGAGCCAATGGCGGCCCCAGCGTTCGCCGTAGCGGGGTGAGGCCAGCAGGCGATCGGCGGCGTGGCCGATGGCGGCGGGCAGATCGTGGGCGGCTTCCTTCTCGAAGGCCGCGAGTTCTTCCGCGGTCGGGGGCAGGCCGATGAGATCGAAGTTCAGGCGTCTGAGGATCGTGCGGGCATCGGCGACACCGGAGGGCTGCAGGTTCTTTTCCTGGAGCTTAGCCAGGATGAAGCGGTCGATCGGATGGGGGGCCTCGCCGGAGGGCAGGGCGGGCTTGGTAAGGGGCTTCAATGACCACCAGTCGAGTGGGTCGGACTTCTTCAAGGAAGCGGACTCCGGCCAGACGGCGCCTTCGGCGATCCAACGCTTCAGTGTGTCCACCTCGGCGGCGCTGAGTCGTTCGCCCTTCGGGGGCATGCGCGTGTCGCGGTCGTCCGTCGTGACGAACTTCAGGAGCGGGCTTTCGGCGGCCTTGCCCGGGAGAATGTTCGGGGCGTGGCTTTCTCCTCCGTGCAAAGCGACCTCGCGGTCATCGAGTCGGAAGTCGCTCTTCTGCTTTTTCGGCCCATGGCACTCGATGCAGTGCTTCTCGAAGATTCGCTTCACCTCTGTCTCGAAGGAGACGGCGGCATGGAGGGCCGTCGAAGTCAGCAGCAAGGTAGGAATGAGGCAGATTCGCATGGTTTATTTCGCCCAGCGTAGGTTGAACAGGATATGGTTCATCATCGACTGCGAGGCTTCGGTGGGCGTGCCTTCGGTCAGGGCCTTGAGCAGGTGCTTATGCGCGCGTATGGTCTCTTTCTCCGGGATGAAGTCGTCGCTCTTCTGGCGGCGGTAGATTTCAGCCAGATGCACCTCCCACTGCCAGCGCAGGGGTTCCCAGAGTCGGACGAGACTGGCGTTGCCGCTGCGGTTGACCACGTGATGGTGGAGATCGATGTCCAGACGTGACAGTTCGGCCAAGTCCCCCGCCCGTTCCTGGGCGGCGATGTTCTTTTCCACCACTGTGGTGTCTTCCTTGGTCCAGAGACGGTTGGCCAGCCTGGCCGCCATGCCCTCGATGGCCGCCCGGGCTTCCATGATCTCACGGAGGTCCTTGGCCGCGATGGTACGAACCCGGGTGCGGCCGGTCTTTTCGAAAGTGACCAGGCCTTCCCGCTCCAAAGCGATCAGGGCTTCGCGGACGGGAGCGCGGCTCGTCTGGAAATGCTCGGCTAGGACGGGTTCAGCCAGGGCTGAGCCTTGGGGGAAGCGGCCGCTGACGATCTCCTTGCGGAGACGCAGGTGCACGGTGGTCGCGCGATTGTTCCGCGGCGCGCGAGGGGATGGTTGGGCTTGGGGTGAGGCCATGGGCTTAAAGTGTCGACACTTTAAGAGCCGACAAGCCCTGAGCCCTGAAGTTCCGAATCTTTTCCCCGCAAATAGCCGAATGGGTGAAAGGCCTCAGGCGGGTAGACGCCTTACTTTGTCGTCGGTGCAGGCAAGGCTACGATGGGTCGCAGGTTGGCGGGATCCATCACCTTGGGTCGAGGGTCGTGCCAACGGGCGCAAAGGGCGGGGGCCTTGGCGTCGAGCCACGCGCCAAGCCGGAGGCGGATTTCGGCTACCGAGCGGGCCGCGCCATCGCCGAAGGCCGAGCTGCCGGCATCGTCATCGTAGGTCTTGATCGTCCCGGCGCGCAGACCGGGCAGGGCGAGTACGGCGGCGCCGACGACGTCGCGATCCTGGCCGGAGGCCTGGGAGTATATGGTCAGGTATTCGGCAGGTCGCTAATGGGGTCAGGCCGCTCCTTTATTCACCCGCTCCTAAAAGCGCGTGTTTCAGCGATATTTAGGAGCGGACAATCACAGGGGAGCGGCCTGACCTCGTGTTCTACCCCGTGTTCTACCGATGGCGAGGAAGATGAGGGAAGTAAATCGAACCATGCCGACACTCTGCACCGGCACTGGGAAACTGTCATGCTACGTGAGCGCGGGACAGCGTCCGTTCATCGGCCTGCCCGCACCCTCGTTGCGACGGACGACACATCGATCTCGAAGGCGCTATCCACCGGGTAGATTCCCTCGCGGTAACCCTGTCCGAGATAGATCCAAGTCCGCTTTGGTTGATGCTTGGCTTGCTTGGCCTCAGCTCCGTTCAGGGAAACGGTGGTGCTGTCTCCACCGCTTTCGATGGAAAGGGTGTTCCAGCTTGGGTCGAGCGGGCCGCAGGCTTCACGGGTGTTCTGACCGCAGATATATACTTCCCCGTCTTCCTGGATAAGACGCACGGGAAAACGGCTGTCGCCAATCGTGCCGATGACGTAGCGAGTTCCTGTCAGGTGCTTGAAGCGGAAGCGCAGACTCACTTTGTCCCCGCGACTGCGGTCGTGATGATCGAGATCGAGGCCGGCAGCAATCTCACCATAGAAGCGGAGCACACGCCGATTCCCGCTCACCGCCGATTCGATGACACCGGCTTTGATATCGGGAGGGAAATCGAATTGCTGGGCGAGTCGTTCGGGTTGCGCGGGGTCGAACTCGAGAACCGGCGTCGCCATCGGTTCCGCTGGTCCAGTAATCTCCGTCAGGTTCAGGTCCCGTGCGAAGGCGTTGTAGAAAGAGCGGTGCTCTTCGCCGGTCATGGATGAGGGCATGACGGCCAGATACCTGATTTCACCGAGCAAGCCGGGGTTGCCGTTCGCCGGGCCGCAGAGGGTGGCGCGCGCGCCGCTCACGACTGAGACCCCGAGCGAAGGCAGCGATTTCCGGCCTACCTCTTCGCCATTGGCAAAGAAACGCACCTCGTGATTCTGGATGTCCACGGTGACGCCGAGCAGGGTCCATTTGGCGTAACGCTCATGCGCATGGTCTGGCTGCACCCGCCCTTTTCCCGGTGCCTGAAAGCTCGCCCGGCCATTGATGATGGCCCAGTTGAAGCCACGCGTCTTGCTGGCATCGAAGGTGTCCAGGATGTTTCCATGGATGTCGCAGCGGAGCCAGGCGACGGCGCTGAATCCCTCCGCGCCCAGCTTGGGAACCGCCTTGCTCACGACCGACTGATTTTGGAAAAAGCGCATCGCATGCCCGGTGACTTTGGGACACAGCGAGTCGGGCGTGGCTCGGGACCTGGGAAAGAGGTAATAGCGATCCGGGTCGGGCAGCGGCTCGATGTGGGCGACCTTGATGCCGCTCAGCCCGACGCCGCGGGTGTATGAAACAAGCAATTTGTTCCCCTCACGCCACATCTGCGGGTAATGCGTCACCACCTCATCGTCGGTGAACGCGTTGCCAGCCTCGAACTCAAAGCCGCCGCCGCGATTGAAGTAGAGGCTGAGCGGCTGGCGGTCCCGTGCGTTGCCGTGCCCGAGCACCTGGCGGTTGTCGGCGTGCAGCGCGATGAAGCGACTGTTCTCGCTCGGAGGTTGGCGAGAGTCGAAATCCATTCGTGACACATGCGGTCTCTGGGAGACGGTTTCGACCGGAACCGTTTTCAGCGCGGACCACGTTGTTCCTCCATCGCGGCTGGTCGCCGTCACGAGGGACTCGGACAGGATTTGCACGGCGCTGGGGCTACGGTCCATGGTGTTTCGGGCTATCATCCGGACCTCTCTGCCGGGCTGTTCGACCACGCTGGGCTCCCATTGCGCCTTGTCACGACCCGGCAGCATCGTGCCGGGAGAAATGTGCCAGGTTTCGCCCGCATCATCGGAATAGAGCACGCTGTTGCGCACTTGAGTCTTGGCCATCAGACAGATGGGAACCAAGACCCGGCCCGTGCTTAGGCGAGTCGGGTTGCCCTGGACGAAGATCCTGAATGAAGTCTGGTCAAAAACGGCATCGGGTGAGCCATCCCACAGCAGTCGGCGATTCGCCCATTTGCCGTCGGGATCATGCAGCACGGAGAAGTAACAGCCATAGCCCTCATCCGGTTTGCCGTTCTTCATGGAAACCTGGCTCCAAAAGCACCACAACGATCTGTCCACGACGATGAGCCCAGGTTGCCACTGAACATGGTTGCAGAGGATGGGGTTTTCACTGCGAAGGTCGCTCGCAAACGCAATCTCGGGCGCAGCCCATGTCTTCCCGTCGAGACTAGTGCTCATGTGGACGAGCTGACCGGGCTTCGCCTCCTCGGGACGGACGTTCGCATTCCACAAGGCCACCCAGCGGTTCTTGAAGAAGGCGATACTGCTGCAGTGATTGTATTGGAGCGCTTGTTTTGACGGATCGCTGATGAAATAGCGCTCGATGACAGGCTCATACACTTCGTAGGAACGCCAGTTTCGTGCGGTTTCGGACGCTTGGGCGGCATGCAGCGCAGCCAGCGGCACGAGCAGCAGGGCTGTGAGGAAAGTGAGGGTGTGTTTCATTCGAGGTTTAGGTATGTTTCAGTTCGATGGTCAAGGTCTGGCCGGACGGGAGGGCGAAGCGGCCTTTGCCGAGCGGTTTCAACGCGAGCCGCTCGTCCTGATGCACCACGAGTTCGCCGTCGGCGTTTGGCGGCAGGGTGAGAGTGAGCGTGCGGTTGCCGAGGAGTCCCTTGCCGGAAAAAACAATCGGGCCGTGCGGCGTGTGCACCGTCAGGGCGAGGTCGGGCAGGTCGGCGAGTTGCGGGCGGATCTCGTAGCGCTTGAATGCCGGCTCTAGCAGGCGGATGCCGGCCAGGCTCATCACGGCGACGAAGATCGGGGCGACGCAGTTCCAGCTCCATTGGGCTGCCGAGTCCGTCCGCCTGCCGCCGCTGTAGCCTTCCGGGATGGTGTTGTTTTCAAGCACGGATGGCATGGTGCCAAAGACCTCGCGCATGTCCCTCACCACCACGTCGGCGCGTCCGCCTTTGGCCAGAGCCCACCAGACCAAACCCGCCTGTTCCGTGGCCTGGTCGATGCCCAGGTTCTTGGGCTTGGCTGCCAGCAGTTCCACGCTGCGGTCGATGGCACCGCCCGGACATTGGTCATACTCGACCGAGACCCCGAGGGTCACTTCGCTGAAGTGTACGTCGCCGTCCTCGCGCCACCATGGTAGGTTGTCCACAAAGGCGCAGTGTTCCTTGCTCCAGAAGCGGGCGATGGTGGCTTTAAGCACGCGTGCTCCCAGCCGCTCGATTTCTGTGGCGAGTTTGGTGTCGCCGAAAGCCCGGCACATCGGGGCCATCGCCCGGGTGAGGCTGGCGGCCCAGAACAGATTGAAACAGCATTGCCGGTCCCGCTGGTGCGGGAAGCTGCCGCTGAAGCCCACATAAACAATGGGGAACGCGTAGTCTGCCTGATCCACTGGCAGGAGGTCGTCGGCGTTCATCTTACCGCGCAGGTAATTCACCTGACGCAGCAGACGTGGATAGGGTTCGCGCAGGGGCTCAAGGCCGCCCGAGTAGAGGTAATACTCCCAGCAGTCCAACGTGAATCGAATGCCATGATCGAGGATCGCCCCGCAGTGCGTCGCCTCCAGGACGCGCTGGCCCAGACGGGCGAGCCGGTCATGAGAGGGCCAGACATCCATGAAGTAGCCCTCGGCCGTGCTGCCCTGGCTGTAGCTTCGCATAAAGCGAGCGATCTGGCGATTCTCTCCCGCCAGCGAGTGGATGGCGTGGCGGCATAACGACACATTGCCGGAGTATTGATCCCGCTCCCGGCCCATGCAGGACACGATGGTCTCTTGCGCGTTGTTTCGCATGGTGTTGGTGGCTGCATCGAACACCCGCTGCACCACGGCATCCGACGTGAGGACACGGGGTTCGTGCGGCCAGGGATACTCTCGCTTCAGGATGCCGGGATTGGAAATCACGACACTGCCGCGCCCCGGATGCAGATGCACTTGGAGCCAGCGGAAACAGTCGAAGTCGAACCAGCGGAAGTGATTGACCCCGTCGCGGCAGGTGAAGCGTGCCCACTTGTGGTAGTGTGTGTTCAACAAAGCCGGGCCGCCCACTTTGTGGCCCTCCTGGGTCATCAATTCTATCGTGGTGCCCGCCGCAGCTTCAATCGTGAGGCCGGGCCAACCCACCACTTGCTCAGGCAGCGCGAAGGTCAGGGTCGTGCCGCGCTCTGGGTCGAGCTCCACCCGCCATGCGTTTTCCCCGGCGGGCTGGGCCGCCTGCGTCGCTTCGGCTTTGTAGGATTTGGGCGGGCGCATGGCGAAGTATTCGACAATTGGGCGATTCCACCGAATACGGTGCTGCTCGACCAAGGGGGCCGCCGACACCCATGTCTCACGCATCAACGGGATGCTACGCGGACGCAGCATCCACTTGGAACGGACTTCCGCGCCATATCCAGGAATCTCCTTCGGGCGGCTGATCCAGTTCATCACGTCCTTGCTCGGGTCGGCGAAGATCGGCAGGTGGGCCGGACACGGCGGCAGATGTGGCTCAAGCCAGTCCTCGTTCTCCACGAAACCCTTTTCATTCCATCCGTGCGGATGGAGGCGGGAATCAAACTCCTCCTGCAATGCAGCCATGTAAAACATGCGATGCTTCCCCGGCTTCCACGCCTGCGACAGATGGCATCGCCATACATCGTCCGAAACGACGGTTTCGATCCGCCCGTCAGCGTACTCGATGTCCAGCTTGAAGATGAAGCCAGCGCGGCTCATCGCGCAGGTGGAGTCACCCTGTCCGTAATAAAGCACGGTAGCGCCAATAACGTTTTCACCCGAGGTCAGCGAATCCGTGAGATCTAGCGGATCGACTTCTGGCCAGCGCGGGTCGTTGGGTGCCGGTCCCCATTGAATCCGGCGTCCATTCACCTCAAGCTGGTAGCGGCTCTCGCCGATGATCCAGCCGATCGCTTTGCGTGGCCTTGCCGTTAGCTTCAACACCCGGCGGAACAGCACGAACGTATTCGGCAAAGTGCGGTCGCCAGGATACCAGAGCCATTTAGCCGGATAGAGATCGAGGGGGTCACTTCCCACGCCAGTTGCAACATCTGAGCCTGCGACCACGCCGTGTTGCGATGGCGCGGCACTCGTCGCGGAGTCAATGGCCTCCTTGATTGTGGTCTCCAGCGTCGCTGTGTTTGTAGAGGGCGCCTGCGCCACAGCCTCGCGTGGCGTGAGCGCCGCAGCGGACAAGGCCGCGAGGCCAGAAGCCGTGATGAAGTCACGGCGGTTCATGGGATCGGAGTTGTTGTTCATAACATTGCCCTTATGGTTTGAAAATGGAGTGATTGAATCGTGGTTCATCCGGTCCCAGGCCATCTTCGCTTTGCAGCGGCCTCGCTCGCGAGACGAGCGGCCATGCTTTCGAGCGCGGCGCGGGCTTCCATGATCTCACGGAGGTCCTTGGTCGCGATGGTACGAACCCGGGTGCGGCCGGTCTTTTCGAAAGTGAACAGGCCTTCCCGCTCCAAAGCGATCAGGGCTTCGCGGACGGGAGCGCGGCTCGTCTGGAAATGCTCGGCTAGGACGGGTTCAGCCAGGGCTGAGCCTTGGGGGAAGCGGCCGCTGACGATCTCCTTGCGGAGACGCAGGTGCACGGTGGTCGCGCGATTGTTCCGCGGCGCGCGAGGGGATGGTTGGGCTTGGGGTGAGGCCATGGGCTTAAAGTGTCGACACTTTTAGAGCCGACAAGCCCGGAGCCCTGAAGTTCCGAATCTTTTCCCCGCAAATAGCCGAATGGGTAGAACTCCTCAGATCCGCTCGGGCCTACTTAGTCTTCGGGAAGGTAGCCAAGAACTCCTCGAGGGTCAGGTTGCCGTCCTTGTTGAGGTCCCGGGACTCGAAGCGTTCCTTGGCGACTTTCTTGTCGGCCATGCTGGCCTGGAACTCTTCGTAGGTGATCTTGCCGTCGTGGTCGGCATCCCGCTCCTTGAACCGGGTGCTGCGCGGGTCAGCTTCGGCCTTCGGCGCGGCGGCCGCTGCTTTCTTGGCGGCCTTGGCTTTCTTTCCGCCGGCCTCGCCGCCGAAAGCTTCGGTTTGTTTGACGAAGTATTCGTCGCGGGGCCCTTGGTTTGCATCGAGCACAGCCTGGAGCTTCGTGCGGGCGGCTTTGGCTTCGGCGGAAAGCTCTGCGTCCTTCAGCGGGGACTTCTCGCGGTCGTCGGCCACGGTGTCGAAGAAGCGTCCGTCGGCGTAAAGTTTATAACGGGCTTCGTGCGCGAACTCGTATTGGGCCTTGGCTCCGCCGGAAGGGTTATACCAGACGTAGAGGGCGTCCTTCGGATTGCCTTTCTCGCCCCGGAGCTGCGGCAGGAAGCTGCGACCGTCGAGTTTGAGGTCGGTCGGGAGCGGCACCTGGGCGGCCTCGCAGATCGTCGGGAGCATGTCGGCGGCCTCGATCATGTCGCTGCAGACCTTGCCGGTGGCCACCTGGCCAGGCCAGTTGGCGATGCCGGGGACGTGGGTGCCCCAGACGAGGCTGCTGCCCTTGCCGCCGGTAACTTCGCGACCTTTGAAGCGCGAGGGCGTGCCGCCGCCCGTGCCGTTGTCGCCCATGATGACGATGAGCGTGTTTTCGCGGAGCTTCAGTTCCTCGAGTTTGGCGACGAGCTTGCCGATGAGCTTGTCCGTGTAGGCCACCATGTCGGGGAAGTGGCCGACCTTCTTCGTGCCGTCTTCGGACTTGGACGTCAGGTAGTCGGGGCTATCAGGCGTCGCGTCATAGGGCGAGTGCGTCAGCATCATCGGGTAATAGAGGAAGAACGGTTGGTCCTTCTGGCGTGTGATGAAGTCGAGGGCATAGTCGTTGACGATGTCGGGGCCGTACTCGTCCTTGTTGAAGTCGACCTGCTTCCCGTTGATTTCCAGGCCAGGGTTGCGGTAGCGTCCGGGCCGGCGATTGAGCTGCCAGAGGCAGTGCTCCTGGAAACCAAAGAGGGCGGGGCCTTCAAGGTCTTTGCCCAGCTGCCATTTGCCGACCACGCAGGTGGCGTAGCCGGCGTCCTTGAAGAAATGACCGAAGGTCCGTTGTTTCGGGTCGAGATGTGCGAAGCGGGTGTAGTTACGCTTGTTGTTCAGGCCGGTCATCAGCGCCACGCGGGTCGGCGTGCAGAGCGGTTGGGCATGCGCTTGTTCGAGGCGGACACCCGTCGCGGCGAGCTTATCCATGACCGGGGTGCGGTAGCTTTCGCCGCCGTTGGCCGTGACGCACTCGTAGCCGAAGTCGTCGATCAGGATGAGGATGACGTTCGTCCTGGCGTGGGCGATGGAGTTCGTGAGCACCGACAACGCGAGGAACAGGGCGGGCAGGCGCATGACGAATGGTTGGAGCGAGACTCTGCTCCCGTGCGAAGGCCCCGTCAACCTTGGCCGTCAGGGCTTGAGCGCCTTGCGCGGCTCGATCTTGGCGGGGTCCATCACCCTAGGGCGAGGGTCGTGCCAGCGGGCGCGGGGCGCGGGGGCCTGGGCGTCGAGCCAGGCGCCGAGGCGGAGGCGGAGTTCGGCGACGGAGCGGGCGGCGCCGTCGCCGAAGGCCGAGCTGCCGGCGTCGTCATCGTAGGTCTTGATCGTCCCGGCACGCAGGCCGGGCAGGGCGAGTACGGCGGCGCCGACGGCATCACGATCCTGGCCGGAGGCTTGGGAGTAGATGGTCAGGTATTCGGCAAGCTGTTGGCCGGCACGGAATGCTTTGAGTCGCAGGCTCGGGAGCGGGCCGTCGGGTCCGGGGTAGAGGACGGCGAGTTCGTCGGGCTTGGTCAGCGAATCCTTCTTGCCGATCGTCTGCCAAGGCACCACGCCGTCGGCGCCCAGCGCCCAAGTCTCGGCGCACCAGGCGACGTTGATGACGAGCGGCTGTCCGAGTTTGCTGGGCCCGCCGTACATGTAGGTCAGCTTGCCGTCGCGTCGGTTGCGGCCGATGACGCGTGCGGGGTATTCGCGGAGCACGCCGGCGACGACGTCAACGTTCGAGACGCCGTCCAGCAGGTCGCGCTGCCATTCCGGACGCGAGATGTCCATGCGGTAGGCGGTGCGCACGTCCTGGTAGGGCGCCACGGCCTGCCAGAACTCCTGGCCGAAACGACGGATGGCCCAGAAGTCCTGCGTGTGCTGGGGCTCGTCGAAGATCCACGGAGCCGAGCAGGCCTTCCAGTTGCCGGGCTGACCGTTCTTGCCGTTCTTGAAGTAGACTTTGTTGTTCAGGTAGAACTCGAACATCGTCTCCTTCCAGCCGCGCTCGGCGAAATGCTTGGCGAAGCCGTCGGCGGCGTTGCGGAAGCCCTGCCAATAAGCGGGATCATACGCGTCCTCGATCCAGTAGCCGCCCTTGAAGTGCTGCTCATGGTTCATCGGCCAGTTCTCATTGAGCGGAAGATATATCGCCTCCGTGGGCACCTTGCCACGCGGCAGATCGGCGAAGGCCGAGCCGTCAAGGAGAGGTCCGAAGCGCTCGTCCCATTCCTGCCAGTCGAAGGAGCCGTCGGCCTTGAGCTTCGGAGCGGCGCTGACCCGGCCCGTCCAGCCGTAGGGCAGCATGTTCAGCGTCAGGCGATGTTCGTGCGCCAGACGGAACCAATCGTTGGAAGTATCATGCAGCCCGTAGCCGTTCATCTGGGCGATGAACGAGAGCTGGTCGGGCAGGGTGAAGTTCCAGACGTGGACGATGAACGGCACATCCTGGCCGTCGAGACGCAGTATGCCGCGGTGTTCGCCGGGCTTGGCGTCTTTAGGGATCTGGAATTCGAGGAGACGTCCGTTCGGTGAGGCTTTGAGCGGGTCGATGTGCGCACCGACCTTGGGCAGGTCGTAACGGCGGTGAGGCAGGTCGATGGTGACCTTGGCGGGAGGGCTCGAAAGCAGCATCGTGACCGCCTCGCCCTTCGCTGCGAAGAGACGCAGGCCCGGGATCGGCAGACCAAGGGCGTCGGTCGCAATCACCGAAGTGTCGGCGGTCGGGAACTTCGGTACCGCGGGCAGCGTCACCGGGGCTTTCGGAGCCTGATAGGCATCCGCCTTGGCCTGCGGGGCCGGGGCTGCCGGGCCGTCCTCGAGCCAGAGCGTGAAGTAGGGTGCCGACTTCCGGTTGCTGTCCTTGCTGGCGACGTAGCGGTTCGGGAAGAGCGTGTACGTGAACTTGTCGCCGTCGCGTTGGTATTCGCTGCCGACGTCATCCATCACCAGGAAGCCATAGCTGCGTCCGTCGAGGCGGGCTTGGACGACCGCGGGGTCGATCGGGATGGCCTGCCAGCGGTTGGCGTCGGGCGGAGTCGGATCGCCGAAGCCCCAGATCGAGCCGCCTAGGCCGAGGGTCACTGCGGTGATATCCTTGCCGTCGCCGTTCCAGCGCTGCTCGCCGTTGCGCGCCCAGCGGAAGCTCGTGGCACCGGGTTCCTTGGCGTAACCCGAGCCTTTACCCTCGACCCATTCTTGGGTGATCGTCGAGACGGTCGTGCGACCGAGCGGGAAGGCGGCTTCGAGTTTGACGTTCAGCGTGGCCTTGGTCACCCGCTTGCCGCGGGATTTTGTCGGATCGAAATCGATGAGGAAGAACTCCTGCGTGCCCTTGAGCTTCAGTTTCGAGGCGCCGCCGTTATTGCCTTCTTGTTCCGTGGGGAACGAGGAGATCCAGGCATCGCGAGAGACCTCGACGCGCAGCGTCTCGGCGGCTTGGGCAAGGCCGCCGAAGGCGAGGCCGGCCATGAACAAATACGTCAGGACGGGGCTTGGGGTAGGCATGCGGGGAATGATGATTCTGGCCGGCCCCCTGCGACGAAAAAATCACTTCGCCGGAGACTGGCCGGCGGGCCGGCGGCCGGCTCCTGCGACGCCCATGAGTTTATCGCCCAAGTCCGCGCGGACCGGCTCGGCTAAGGCCGCCAGTCGGCGGACGATCTCAGGGTGTTGGGCGGACACATCGTGTGTTTCGCCGGCATCGGTCGTCAGGTCGAAAAGCGCCTGAGCTTGGCGCGATACCTTCTGCCCATGTCGGCTGGCGATGGCATCCATGGATGAATCCGTGATGGGCAGTGGCTCATAAGTGCCATGACCGGAGGGTTTGCCGCCTCGGCCGGGAAGACCTCGGTTGGACAGATACGGGTGGTCGAAGTGGAGTTTCCAACGTCCGGCGCGTACGGCGTGAAATTCTTCGCCGGCGTAATAGAACAGCGCCTCGTGCGGCGCGGTATCTGAGGTCCCGCGGAGGAGCGGTAAGGCGGAGCGGCCGTCGATCTTGAGCGTGGGCGATTTTCCGCCGACCGCTTCTACCAGCGTGGGCAGGAGGTCGATCGACATGAAAGGCGTTTCGCTGACGCGTCCGGCGGGGACCTTGCCCGGCCAACGGACGAGGAGGGGTGAGCGGACGCCGCCCTCGAAGCAGGTCAGCTTGCCTTCGCGGAGCGGTCCGTTGGAGCCGGCGTGTTCGCCGTAACTCATCCAGGCGCCGTTGTCGGAAAAGAACAGCACCAGCGTGTCCTGTTCGAGTCCGGCGTCCTGCAGCTTGGCCAAGATCGTCCCGATCGCATCGTCGAGTTCTTCCACGACGTCCCCGTAGAGGCCGCGGGCCGAGCGCCCTTTGTATTTCGTCGAGGCGAAGATCGGCACGTGCGGCATCACGTGCGGCAGGTAGAGGAAGAATGGACGGCCCTTATGGCGTTCGATGAAATCGAGCCCCTTGGCGGTGAAGCGCGCCGTGAAGGCGGATTGGTCCGGGTCGAGTTCGGCGACCTTCTCTCCGTCGAGCAGGGGTAGCGGCGGCATCTCGGCTGCCAGGGTCGGGTGGTAGCGGGAGTTGTCGTTGGAGTAGGGCAGACCGAAGAATTCATCGAACCCTTGCCGCGGTGCCGAGAGCTCGGGCACCGTGCCGAGATGCCACTTGCCGAAGCAGGCGGTCGCGTAGCCGCGATCCTTGAGCATCTTCGGGAGGGTCCATTCGGCCGGGTTCAATCCGAAGCGACTGGTGTGGTTGAGGGCGCCCTGCATCCCGACGCGGTTCGGATAGCAACCGGTCAGGAGCGCCGCGCGGCTCGCCGTGCAGACAGCCTGGGCGACGTAGAAATCCGTGAAACGAGTTCCTTGGGCGGCCAGGCGATCGAGGTGCGGGGTCCGGATATCCTTAGCCCCGAAACAGCCAAGGTCGCCGTAACCGAGGTCATCGACCAAGATCAGCACAATGTTCGGAGGCCGGTCGACGGCATGGCAGGCGACGCAAGCAAGCAGCAGGACTAGTCTAAGCATGGGGGTGGGGGAGGTCTATTTTGCGTCGGGGTAGGGGACAAAGAAATAGGGGGCTAATTTAATACTTTACATCATTACCGAAGATATAATGTTAATGGGAACCTCCCTGACTAATATGCGACACAGTCTCCCGTTCCTCCTCCTGCTCACCGCCTCCACCGCCCTCGCGACGGATGGCTATTTCGACCATGGTTATGGCGTCAAGGCCAAGGGCCTCGGTGGCGCCGGCGTCGCCTACGCCCAGGACTCGATGGTCGTGGCGACTAATCCTGCCGGCTTGGTCGATGTCGCGGACAGTCATCAGGTCGGCCTGACCTGGTTCTCTCCCGATCGCAGCGTCACCGCCAACGGCACGACCTTCGATGGTAACGCGGACGGCAGTTTCATCATCCCGGATTTCGGCTACAAGACCACGCTGTCCGACGGCGTCGCCTACGGTCTCGCCATCTTCGGCAACGGCGGAATGAACACGGGTTATCAGGCGGCGCTCTTCGACGTCAATCCCGGGGTCGTCAGCTCGGCGACGACGATGGACATGTCGCAGCTCTTCATTGCGCCGACCTGGTGCTGGCGCAACGACGGCGGCCATGCCTTCGGTGTCTCGGCCATCCTGGCCGGCCAGCGCTTCAAGGCCACGGGACTCGAAGATTTCGGCATCGCCAACGCGGGCTATGATACTTCCGTCGGCGGCGGCGCCCGGCTCGGTTGGACCTGGCAGGCCAACCGCTCGCTGAAGGTCGGCGCGACCTACCAGTCCCGTCTGAGGATGACCAAGTTCGTCAAGTATGCGGGCCTCTTCGCCGAGCGCGGCGGCTTCGACATCCCGTCCAATTACGCCCTGGGTTTCGCCTACAAGATCGTCCCATCGCTCACCTGGGCCTTTGACATCGAGCGCATCCACTATAGCGAAGTAAATTCGGTCGGTAATCCGGGAGTCATCGTCGCCCCCTTCGGCGCGGCCAATGGCCCCGGCTTCGGCTGGAAGGACGTCACGGTCATCAAGACCGGCCTGGCCTATGCAGTCTCACCGACCCTGCTCGTGCGTCTCGGCTATAACCACACCACGCAGCCGATCGGCTCCTCGGAAGTCTACTTCAACCAGCTCGCTCCCGGCGTGGTCCGTCATCACGCCACGCTCGGCGCGACCTGGCAGGCGACCCCTTCGACTGAAGTCTCCTTCTTCTACGCCCACGCGTTCGACGAGACCGTCTCCGGAAACTCGCCTTTCCCGATCTCCTTGCGGATGAGCCAGGATTCCTTCGGCCTGAGCCTCAACTGGAAGCACTGAACCGGCTCAGATCCGCTCGAGCTTGAGCGGGTAGGTTTTACCGGACGCGAACTGCGCGACGACCAGCGAACCATCGGGGTTCGCGAGGACGTCGTGCGGGTGCATGAACACGTCGGAAGTATGCTTCATCGGCAGAAGTTTTCCGGCGGTGTCATAGACGGGCGCGGAGCCGGCGATGTTCGAAATCACGCGGAGGTCACGGTCCAGGATGGAGAGGAAGCCACGGCTGTTCCGATCCTTAGGCCAGTTGTCGGCGAGGTGCGCCACGACGTAATGCTGGCCGAAACGTCGGATCTGTCTGGGGTTGCCTCCCGGCAGGTCGGTCTGCCCGAGCTTCTTGCCGTTTAGGTCGAGTCGCAGGAGATGTTGCTGGTCGCTCATCGCGATGAGCATCGTCTCGGTCTTGTCGGCCGCGGTGTCGATCATGCCGCCGTGCGGGCCCCAGTGGACGATGCCGCCTTCCGGCCCGCCGAGGAGCCGCTTGAACGATCCGTCGGCGGCGTAGTGCAGGAAGTAGTCTTTGCCGTAGCCATCGAGGACGTAGAATTCTCCATCGGCGCAGTGAAGCGTCCACGAGGGACGGTAATCTGAATCCTTGGCGTATTTGCCCGTGCCGGTGGGGAGGCGCCATTCGCCGAGCATTTCGCCGCCGAGGGAGAGCTTCGTGACCGTGTGGAGGTTGAGGTCGGTGACGAAGAGGGATTCGGACTTCGGGGTGCGGACGAGCGAGAGTCCGTGCGCGCCGGGGAATTTGGGTCCGGTCCACTTATGAGCCAGCTTGCCGCGTTCGTCGTAGATGATGACGTTGTTGGCGACGTGGTTGGTCAGCAGCACGATGTGCCCGTCGGCCGTGCGGGCGAGTCCGTGGCAGTCGTTGACCGGCGTCTGCGCGTCGAGCACGCCCCAGCCCGGGACGATTCGATACTTGAAGTCGCCCTGGCCGAGGACTTCAGGGGAGGAGGACTGCGCGAAGGAACGTCCGACCGCGCCATACCAAGCCCCGGCGAGCAGGGCGTTCTTGAGGAGGGAGCGGCGGGTGAGCGTCACGGCTTACTTCTTCAGGACGCGCAGGCGGTGGTTCTCGGAATCGCCGACGAAGACGGAGCCATCCGCGTCGACCCAGATACCGTGCGGACGGGCGAGGCCGCACTTGAGCGGGTCACCGTCGGGGCCATCATGCTTCTGGCCGGTGCCGATCATCAGTTCGAGGTTGCCGGTCTTGGCGTCGACCATGCGGATGGAGTGGGATTCGGTGTCGACGAGCCAGGCGTTGCCGACGGCGTCGATGGCGACGCCCTTCGGGCCGCTGAGGGTGGCGAGCTTGGCGGGGCCGCCGTTGCCGGTGAAGCCCTTCTTGCCGTTGCCGGCGATGTGCGTGATCTTGTCGGCTTTGAGGTCGAGTTTGAAGACCTGGTTGCCCTCGCGGGTGCAGACCCAGAGGTTGCCGGCGGCGTCGAAGTCGATGGAGCGCGGGCCCTTGAGCGGCGTGCCTTTCACCGGGGCGCCGTCCGGGGTGACACCGGGCTTACCCGTGCCGGCGATGGTGGTGATCACTTTGGTCTTCATGTCGACCTTGCGGATGACGTTGTTGCCGATGTCGCAGATGAAGAGGTCACCGCGCGCGTCGAACTGGATGCTGTGCGGTTGCTTCAGCTGGGCCTGGTCGGCGGGACCGCCGTCACCGGCGTAGCCCGGCTTGCCCGTGCCGACGACCGTCGTGATGACGCCGGTTTTCGCGTCGATCTTACGGACGGCATGGTTCTGCATGTCCACGACGAAGAGGTTGCCGCGCTTCGGGCCGAAGCGGAGTTCGTGGGGGAGGTTGAACGTCGCCGCGGTCGCGGGGCCGCCGTCGCCGGAGTAGCCGGTCTTGCCCGTGCCGGCGATCAGCGTGATCTTGCCGTCCTTATCGACGCGGCGGATGCGCTGGCCGGTGTACTCGCAATACCAGATGGCGCCATCCGGGCCGCGCACGACGCCGAAGGGGTTGTCCATCATGGCGGACGTGGCGGGACCACCGTCACCGGAGTAACCCTTCTGGCCGTTGCCGGCGTAGGTCGAGACGGAGGCGGCGGAAAGGGAAGCCGCGGCGAGGAGGGGCAGGAGGCGGAGGAGGTTCATGAGGATGGACGATCGAAGATCGAAGATGGATGATGGGCGATGAGGGATGAAAGATGGGGGCAAATGATGGAGGATGGATGATAATCGATGAAGGATCGCTACTTGAGTGATGAGGACGTTGAGCCGGGGTGTTGAATTGCCTTTAGGTTCTCATCTTCAATCATCCATCTCTCATCTTACATCGTTTACTTCCCAAAGCCTTCGCCGGGGGTCTTGGACTTGACGAGATAGGCGCCTGTGCGGGCGGTGATGAAGAGCGTAGTGCCATCGACGCCGCCGAACTTCATGTTCGAGGGGCTTTCCGGGACGGGGATGAGGCCGACCTGGTTGGCGTCGGCATCATGGATGGCGAGGCCCTCCTTGGCGGTGGTGTAGAGACGTCCGCGGGCATCCACGGCGAGGCCGTCGCTGCCGACCTTGGCGGCGACCTTGGGGTCGGAGAGCGTGCCGTCCGCGTTGATCTTGGCAGTCTTGCAGACGGTGCCGTCCGTCCACCAGATCTGTTTACCGCTGGAGGTGCCGACGACGCCGTTGGGTGCTTCGACGCCTACGGCCTTGCCGACGTTGGTCACCGACTTGCCGTCGGCGGAAATACGGCAGAGCGTACCGTTGAGGACGTCTTCCGGGATGGCATCCTTCTTGGCCTTGGAGGGGCGGAGCTTCGGGAGCGTGAAGTAGATGTCGCCGTTCGGGGCGAGCCAGAGGTCGTTAGGCGCGGTGAGCTTCTGTCCAGCGACGTTGTCAGCGAGGATGGTCTCGGTGCCGTCCTGGGCGCGGCGCACGATCGCACGCTTGTCGATCTCGCAGAAGATCAGGCGGCCCTGCGGGTCGATCACGATGCCGTTGGAGCGGGACTTGCGGTCGACGAAGAGCTTGCTGCCGCCTTCGGCCGTCCAGCGATGCATGTTGTTGCTCGGGATGTCCGAGAAATAAAACGCCTTCTCCTGCGGATGCCACGCCGGGCCTTCGGTGAACTTATAATCTTCGCCGACCTTCTTGGCCGGACCGTCGGTGAAGACTTCGGCTGCGGAGGTGAACGTGGCGGAGAGCAGGGCGGCGGTCAGGAGGAGGGAGCGCATGGGAGTGGGGTGAACGAAAGATGGAAGATGAAGGATGGGGGATAAAGAGGAAAGAGTAGGTAGGGTCGGGACCGCGTCACGACATAGCTGAATCATCCCGTTTCAGGTGGCGGGTGGCGGCTCCGGGTGGCAGGTGGCGGGAAACATTCTCAGGTCTCGGGTCTCGGCCGTCAGGTCCCGGGTTCAGGTGTTCAGCACCGGGTTCAGGTTCGGGTCCCGTACCCGTTCCCTAAAACCCGTACCTGATACCCGCCGGCCGAGACCAGGGACCTGAGATGGTTCTAACCGCCAACCGCTAACCGCCTGCCGCTGTAACCTTGGTCGTCTACGCGACAATCTCGCGGACGACGCTGCCATGCACATCCGTCAGGCGGAAATCGCGTCCGCCGAAGCGATAGGTGAGTTTCTCGTGGTCGATGCCGAGCTGATTGAGGATCGTGGCCCAGAAATCGTAGACGGTGAGCGGCTTATCGACGGCGTAGTAACCGAGTTCGTCGGTCGCGCCGAAGGTGGTGCCGGGCTTGAAGCCGCCGCCGG
>JBILXR010000142.1:0-5076 GCA_044378215.1 Opitutales bacterium | reverse complement strand
CCCCGCGGGGGTGATTGGCTCAACGCATGTCGCCGCCACGCGAACCGCCGCGCGGACCCGAAACCACCCTTTCGGGCGTGGTCGAGCGCATCCTGTGGCTCGACGAGGAGACGCATTTCACGATCGCGGAGCTCGCGCCGGAAGCCGGCGAGAAGGTCATCATCCTCGGCAATATGACCGGCCTGCAGTGCGGCGAGACGGTCGACGTCAGCGGCCACTGGGAACGCCACCCTTCGCATGGCCCGCAACTGCGCGTGCGCACCTTCAGTTCGCGCCTGCCCTCCTCGGTCCACGGCATCCGCAAATACCTCGGCAGCGGCCTGATCAAAGGCATCGGCAAGACGTACGCCGATAAGATCGTCGCCCGCTTCGGCGTCCGCACCTTCGACATCATCTCCAACCAGTCAGGCCGCCTCCGCGAAGTCGACGGCATCGGCCCCGGCCGCGCGAAGGCGATCAAGGCCGCGTGGGACGACCAGAAAGCCCTGCGCGAAGTGATGGTCTTCCTGCAGACCTACGGCGTGACCAACGCGCTGTGCATACGTATCGTCAAGGCTTACGGCCAGGACGCGAAGAAAGTCCTGACCACGGAACCTTACCGCGTCTGTCGCGAAGTCGAAGGCGTCGGCTTCAAGACCGCGGACAAGATCGCGCGCAATCTCGGCCTGCCCACCGCCGGCCCGCAGCGGGTCGACGCCGGCATCCTGCACACGCTCGAAGAACTCGAAGGCGAAGGCCACAGCGCCTTCCCCGACGAAGGCCTGCTGGAGAAAGCCACCGAACTCCTCGAGGTCGACAAGACCATCGTGCACGACCGCCTGCGCAAGCTGATGGAGGAGGACGCCGTCGGCGTGCTGTCCACGCGCGGCGTCCGCCTCGTGCAGCTCCGCCTCCAGGAGAAGGCCGAGAAGTCCATCGCCGCCTCGATCCAGCGCTTCCTCGCCACGCCTTCGGGCCTGCCGACCATCGTCGCCGAGAAGGCCGTCGAATGGGCCCAGACCCGCGCCGGCTTCGCCTTCTCGCCCGCGCAGGCGGCCGGCGTGATGATGGCGCTGCAGAACAAGGTCACCGTCCTCACCGGCGGTCCCGGCACGGGTAAGACGACCATCCTCAAGGCCCTCTGCGACATCCTCGGGGCCAAGCGCGTGCGCATGGCGCTGGGCGCGCCGACGGGCCGCGCGGCGAAGCGCATGACCGAGGCCACGCGCGTCCAGGGCTCGACGATCCATCGCCTGCTCAAGTTCGACCCCGCGGAAGGCGGCTTCACCGCCAACGCGGAAAGCCCGCTGGCGACGGACTTCGTGATCATCGACGAGTCCTCGATGCTGGACACCAAGCTCGCCGCGGCCCTGCTGCGCGCGGTGCCCGGCACGGCCCACCTGCTCCTCGTCGGCGATGTCAACCAGCTCCCGTCCGTCGGCGCCGGCAACGTGCTCGGCGACCTCATCGACTCCGGCGCGGCTGCGGTGACGCGTCTCGATACGGTCTTCCGCCAAGGCGCGCGCAGCGGCATCGTCACGGTCGCCCACGGCATCCTGCACGCCGACACCTCCCCGCCCACGCCGCTCGAAGACCCGACGAAACTGGACTTCACCCAGGACATCCACTTCGTGCGCGTCGACGACCCCGAGGCCTGCGTGGCGATGGTCACGAAGCTCTGCTGCGACATCCTCCCGAAGGCGCTGCGTTTCGACCCGCTGCGCGACATCCAGGTGCTGGCGCCGATGCACAAGGGCACGGGCGGCATCCAGGCCTTCAACCAGGCGCTCCAAGGACGCCTGCGCGGCGCCGACGCGCGGCCCGGCCGCATCCAGCCCGGCGACAAGGTCATCCAGACCCGCAACAACTACGACAAGAACGTCTTCAACGGCGATTTCGGCGTGGTGCTCGGGCAAAACGAGGAAGGCACGCTGCTGATCGACTTCGACGGCGCGCGCGTGGAGCTCGAACGCGGCGAACAGGGCGACCTCCACCTCGCGTACGCGGTGAGCATCCATAAGTCCCAGGGCTCGGAATTCCCGGCCGTGGTCGTTCCCCTGCTCCGCCAGCACAGCATCATGCTCGCGCGCAACCTCGTCTACACCGCCGTCACGCGCGGCCGCAAGCAGGTCATCCTCGTCGGCGACCCCACCGCCTACGCGATGGCCGTCCGTAACGCTTCGGACTCGCGTCGCATCACCGGACTGCTTCCCCGCCTCCGCGGCGAGGAATGATCAGAGCCTCACGCGCATCGTCCCGCGCGTGACGCCGAGCTGATTCAGGACCTTGAGGTCATTCCAGAGGGCGGTGCCGTCGATGTCACCCTTGAGCAAGGCCTGATACTTCTCGAGCGTGCGGGCGACGGTGGCGGCATCCTCATCGACGAATTCGACGCGGAAGCGGCGGACGCCCAAGGCGAGCAATTGGGTGACGTATTCGGCGCCAGTCTGGGCGCGCGAGTTGAAGAGCGTGTTCCGGCAGCCGGCGTCGGCCTTGAGGATGTGCTCGGCGCCGACGCGGTCGCGCAGCTTGACGCGGTGCGTCTCGCACGGACGGCCGCAGTCGCGGTAATCCTTGCCCTTGGAAAGGAAGGTGCAGAACACGCAGTGCTCCATATGGAACATCGGCATGTGCTGGTGGACGGTGACCTCGAACCATTCCGGCGGGGCGGACTGGAAGAGCGCGGCGACCTGCTCGGAGTTGAGGTCGTAGGAGACCGTCAGGCCTTCGAGGGCGTGCTCGCGCATGAGCCACTCGGCGGTGAGCCCGTTGGCGACGTTGAGGGAGAAATCGGCGCGGAGGCGCTTGCCCTTGAACGCTCGCAGATCCTCGTGGTTACGGACCAGATAGCCGTCGGCCTCGCAGGACAGCACGATCTCGCTGATGCGGCCTTCGCCCTGCTTGTGGATGCGCGGCCCCATGGCCCAGAACTCGACCTTGCGGTCGGCTTCCTGTTCGTAGGCGCGGACGCGCGCCACGGCGGCGCGGAACTTCTTCGGGTCTTCGTATTCGGCGTAGATCACCCGGGCGCCGCTCGCAAGGGCGGGCTCGAGCTGTTCGGGCTCGCGGATGACGACGACGATTTCGGCTTCGCCCGGTCGCTTCGGTTCGAAGGCCGCGACCTTGGTGGCTTCTTCCTCGTAAGGCAGGAGCGTCCAGCGGAGCGGCTGGCTGCGGAGCTTCGTGATCTGTTCGGCGAGGTCGCGGCGGAGGCGGTTCAGTTCGCTGACCGGGATGATGAGGGCGCCTTCGAGGTCGGCCTGCAGTTCGCCCAGCTCGAAACCCGTGTCGCCGAGCCGGCCGAGCTGGTCGCGGAGCGTGGTGACGTCCATCGGACGCTTCTCGGCGGCGGCGCAGGGCATCGTGGTCTCGCCGGCGACGACATGGCCTTCGCCGTCGTTGAATTCGACGCGCAGGGGCTGGCCGAGACGGCCGATGACCTTGGCGTGGAGCGGGCGGCGGAAGTTGGCCTTCTCGCGGTCCCAGGAATCATGGAGACGCTTGTCGAGTTCCTGGTCCTTGGTCTTCCAAAGGATCGCGCCGGTCTTCACCAACGACCAGTCGACGTCTTCGCGGCCGAAGCGGACGAACGTCAGACCGCCGCGGGCGGGCTCGAGTCCGTGAACGAAGCCGCCCTGTTCGCGTTCGGCCGGCTTGCCTTGGTCGAAGACCACGCCGTCTCCGGGCTTGAGGGGGCCTTCGAGGCGCATCGTCACGCCGTTCGTGGCGACGTCGACGACCGTGCCGAGGTAGGCGCCGCGCTTCTTGCCGAAGCGGGCATGGACGAGCTGCTGATTATCGATGCCGCGGAGCCAGCCCGTATGCAGGCCGCGCGAGAAGGTCATCTGCATCGCGTAGTCTTCTTCCTGACGGACCTGGAGCGCGGCGCGGTCGGCGTCGGCGCCCTTGGCGAAAGCGTCCCAGGCGGCGTCGACCGCACGACGGTAAGCCTTCGTGATCGCGGCCACGTATTCGGGGGACTTCAGACGGCCCTCGATCTTAAGCGAACGGATGCCGGCGCGGATGAGGTCGGGGACGACTTCGATGCCGGCGAGGTCCTGCGGGGAAAGCAGGTAAGCCTTGTCGCCGAGGTCTCGAACCACGCCGTCGACCACGAGTTCGTAAGGCAGGCGGCAGGCTTGGGCGCATTCGCCGCGATTGGCCGAGCGGCCGCCGAGGGATTCGCTCGTCAGGCACTGGCCGGAATACGCGACGCAGAGCGCGCCGTGGACGAAGACCTCGAGGTCAAGCGGCTCGCCTTGGGCGGCCTGTTCCGTCTGCATCTTCTGCATCTCCAGGATCGAGACCTCGCGACCCAGCACCGCCAAGGAAGCGCCGAGTCCACGAGCGTAATCGACGCCTGCCGCGCTCGTGACCGTCATCTGCGTCGAAGCATGGATCGGGAAGTCAGGGGAGATCCGGCGGATGAGGCGGCAGATACCGGGGTCCTGGACGATGGCGGCATCGACGCCCGCCGCGACGATCGAACGGAGCGTGCGCGCGGCTTCGGCCAGTTCGTCGGGGAAGATCAGCGTGTTGAAGGTCACGTAGCCCTTGACCCCGCGGCCGTGCAGGTAGGCCATGAGCTCAGGCAGGTCGGCCTCTTCGAAGTTCTTGGCCCGGACGCGGGCGTTGAAGCGACCGATGCCGAAGAATACCGCGTCGGCGCCGTTCTCGACCGCCGCGCGGACGCAGTCCCATTCGCCGGCCGGGGCGAGGACTTCGGGCTTACGGAGGGAGGTGAGGAGGCTGGTGGCGGACACGAGGACAGGTAGGCATAGTCCGCCCTTCCCTGCAAAGAGCAATTCAGCCCCCGGACCAGCCGGGCGGCGCTTCCGGGATTGCCCCGGGGCGCCCTTCCCGCCCTAATCGAACCCATGTCCGACAAGCTCGAAGAAATCTTCCAGATGCAGCAGGCGCTCAACAAACGCATCGGCGTCGAAACCGCCAGCATGACCGAGGAGGAGAAGATCAAATGGGTCCTCAATTACCTCCGCGCCATGCAGCAGGAGATGGCCGAGCTGACCGACTCCGTGCCCTGGAAGTGGTGGGCCAAGTACCAGAAGTTCGACGAGCAGAACGCCCGCGTCGAGGTCA
>JBILXR010000017.1:0-18626 GCA_044378215.1 Opitutales bacterium | reverse complement strand
CCGGCGGCCGGCGCCGTAGGTCTGACCGCCTGGGCCGGCGTCTGCTTCGCCGGGGCTTTCAGCGCGGCCTACGAGATCTTCGAATGGGGCTCGGCGATCCTGCTCGGCCAGGCCGCCGACGCTTTCCTCGGCTCCCAAGGTTTCGTCTGGGACACCCAGGCGGACATGCTCTGCGCTTTCCTCGGCGCCGCCTTCGCCATGTGGGTCCTCGGACCGTGGCATCGCCGCTCGCTGACCGAACTCCTCCCCGCCGCCTGATATTTAACCTCATCCCCATGATGTATCGATGCCTCCTGCTCTTCTTCTTCGCCGGCGTGTTCGCCGCCGACGTCCCGAACGACGCCATCTTCGCCGACCTCGCGGTCCCGGAGAAGCGGCTCGCCGCCCAGCAGGCGATCCTCGACCGCTCGCGCGGGTTCACGAACGCCTCGCCGGAAGCCACGGCCTGGTTCGAGCGCGTCCGGACCGCGGCGAAGACCCTCGAGAATCCGGAAGGGCAGGCGGCCCTGCAGCAGATCCTGCTGTTCGATCCGAGCTCGAAGCCGCGCCTGCCGCTCAATCCCAAGCAGCCGAATACTTATGAGAACCCCGAAGGCACCACGCCCGAGACCAAGCTCGCCCACCTCGAGCGCGTGCTCGACCAGCGTCGCTCGTCGAAGGAATATCCCCTGACCGTCGAAGAACTCGTCGCGCTCACGAAGCACGAGGACTTCGCCACCGCCCAGCGTGCGAACCGTCTGCTCCGACGCGTGACCGCGACCGCCGCCGCGCCGATCCTCTGGGAGCGTCTGGGCAGGCTCTCGCAACGCTCGCAGGTCCAAGAGGTCGAGGACGAGATCCTGCGCCTCCCCGTCTCGCTGGCTACCAAGCATGCGCCGACGGAGCCCGCCGGTACCTCGCTCGCGTCCAAGGCCGCCTGGATACGGATCATCGCCGTCCGCGCTTCCAAGAACCTGAAGATCCGTGCCGCCCTCAAGGCGTCGCTGCTGCCGTTGCTCAAAGGACCCGCCAACGAACTCACCGAAGCCGCCTGGGCCGCCGTGCCCCGGCTGTTCGTCGAAGCCGACCGCGCCGCCTTGACCGAGGCCGCGCAGGGGCTCTCCGAACGCCTGGCGCCGAAGGCGAAGGCCGCGTTGGACGCCTTGCCCGCCAAGTAATCCTCCCGACGCTTGTCGCTTGCCGAGGGGCGGGCGGAGCCTTGCTATGGTCGCATGTCGCCCGTGGCCAACAAGGACAACTCGCCGAACCTGATCCTCGCCGGATTCATGGGCACGGGGAAGTCCGCGCTCGGACGGCAGCTGGCCAAGCGTTGGCGCCGTCGTTTCTACGACACCGACGAACTGGTCGAGAAACTCGCCGGCGCGACGATCGCCGACATCTTCGCCCAGCACGGCGAGGAGCATTTCCGCGGACTCGAGCGCCAGGTCGTCGAGACCATGCTGCCGGATTGCGGCGGCGTCATCGCGTGCGGGGGCGGGTTGGTCGTGCCGCCCGGCATGGGCGAACTCGTGCGTTCCAAGGGCATCGTCGTCACCTTGTTCGCTTCGGTGGACACCATCCTGCGCCGGACCGCGGGCAACTCCCGGCGACCCTTGCTCAAGGGCGAAGATCCCGAGGCGCGTATCCGCGAACTGATGAAGAAGCGCGAGCAGGCCTACATGCAGGCGGGCATCGCCGTCTACACCGACGGCCGGTCCTTGCAGCAGCTGTGCGTGATCGTCGAGCGCGTCTATGAGCGCGAGGCCCGGGCCTTGCTCAAGTCGCGTCCGAAGCCGGAGTGACGAAGGCGTCGCCCGGAGGCGGCTGGTCGCGGAAGATCTGTACGGCGGCCAGGAACTCGTCCCGATCGACCGCGAAGGCGCCGAGGCTTGCGAGGTGCGCCGTCGGCACCTGGCAGTCGATGAGGACGTAACCGGCCGCGACGAGCCGGGCGACGAGGGTCGCAAAGCCGACCTTCGAGGCGTCGGCTTTGAGGTGGAACATCGACTCGCCGTGGAAGAGCCGGCCGAGGGCCACGCCGTACAGTCCGCCGACCAGTTCGCCCTGCCAGCTCACTTCGACGCTGTGGGCGATGCCTCGGCGGTGTAGCTCGCAGTAAGCAGCGATCATCTCCTCGGTGATCCAGGTGCCGTCCTGGCCGGGGCGGGGGACTTCCGAGCAACGGCGCATGACCGTCTCGAAGGAGCGGTCGAAGGTGACCGTCCAGCCCGGCTTACGCATCGTCTTGCGGAGGCTGTCGGTCAGCCGGAAGTCGCCCGGTCGCATCACGAAGCGAGGGTCGGGGCACCACCATTTCACCGGCTGGCCGGCGGAGTACCACGGAAAGATGCCAGCGCGATAGGCGCCGATCAGCGTGTCCGCGTTCAGTTTGCCGCCGCGCGCCAAAGGCGCCTGCGTAGGGCCTTTCGCCGGGTCGCCGCGGGTCCATTCCTTCATCGCCGACACGTTCGGCGAAACGGCCCCCGCGGGCAAGTTCAGTCCTTGGTGATATTGTAGACCGACGGGATCGAGATGCCGAGTTCGGCCGCGATCTCGCGGACCGGCGCGCCCTTGCGGCGCATCGCCTGGGCCTTGTTGCGCATGCTGTCCGAGATCTGGGCGCGGGCGCGGTTAGGACGGGAAAGGAGCTTGATCAGGCGCTTGGCGAGCTCGGGCTTCGAGAGACCGGCGACTTCGCGCTCGATGAGCGACTGGCGTTCGCTGTGCTCGTCTTCCCAGGCCTGCACGGCCAGGTCGCGGGCCTTGGACAGGGCGGCGCGGACGTAGGCGTCCTTGGAGGTGAAGGCGGAGGGGTCGAGGTCGATTTTCATAAGAGGATGAGCTGGGGCGGAGCGACCGTGGTTTGTCTGCGACAATCCCAATGTCATTTCCGTTGCATCCATTGTTTTATAATATTCCTAATTGTCAAACTCTGGTAAAAAAGTTTTTCACCCTATCACGCGCCCCTCGGTCTTGCCTTCACTTGCTCCAGTCGAGCATGCGACGCAGCGGCACCTCGGCCGCCGCCCGCACTTTTTCGGGCAGGAAAATCTCCGGCGTGCCATCGCGCAGGCAGTCGCGCACCTTCGTCAGCGTGTTCATCTTCATGAACTTGCAATCATTGCAGGAGCAACGGTCGGTGGGCGCGGCGACGAACGTCTTGCCGGGCACTTCTTTGCGGAGCCGATGGATCATCCCAGATTCCGTCGTAATGATGATGGTATTCGCGGTCTGCTCCTTGCACCAGCCGACCATCAGCTCGGTCGAGCAGACCATGTCGGCCAGGTCGCGGACGGCTTCGGTGCACTCGGGGTGCGCCACGACCGGCGCGCCCGGGTGGGCCGCTTTGGTGCGGAGCAGGGCGCCCGGCGTGAACTGGACGTGCGCGTAGCAATTGCCGGGCCAGAGCTGCATCGCGCGGCCGGTCTTGCCGGAGACCCAGCGGCCAAGGTTCTGGTCGGGGACGAAGAGGATGTTCCGGTCGGCGGGCACGCGGCTGACGATCTTGGAGGCGTTGCCGCTGGTGACGATGACGTCGCAGAGCGCCTTCACGGCGGCGCTGCAATTGATGTACGCGACGACGTAGAGGGAAGGGTCTTTGGCCTTGGCGGCGGCGAGTTTCTCCGCCGGACAGGAATCGGCGAGCGAGCAGCCGGCGGCGAGGTCAGGCAGCAGCACGCGGCGCGTGGGGTTCACGATCTTGGCCGTCTCGGCCATGAAGTGCACGCCGCAGAAGACGATGGTGGACTGCTTGGCTTCGGCGGCCTTGTAGGCGAGGCCGAGGGAATCGCCGACGTAGTCCGCCACGCCTTGGATGTCCTCGCACTGGTAATTGTGCGCGAGGATGAGGGCGTCCTTGGCCTTCTTCAGCGCGATGACTTCCTGCTGCAGCGCGGAGAGGGGCGTCCCGCCGAGGGGCAGGGGAGGGAAGACGGAGGCGGTCGGGTAGGTGATCATGAGCGGCCGGGCTTGCGGCGCGGGCAACGGTCGTTGAGGCAGGCGGCGGTGACCTGGAGTTTCTGGGAGATGGGGCGCATGCCGTGCTTGGCGGCCACGGCCTTGCCGTACCATTCCATGAACGGCGCGTCGACTTCGACGATCGAGTCGCAGTTCTCGCAGATCAGCTGGGCGCGGAACGTGGCGCTGCCGGCTTCGGCGAGGTAGTATTTCTGGTCGCGGCCGACGTCCATCTCGCGGATGACGTTGCTGCCGACCAGGAGGGGTAGGGCGCGGTAGATCGTCGCGCGGGAGACGCTGCGGTCGAGCGAGCGAGCTTTCTTCAGCAGGTCCTCGGCGGTGTAGTGTCCTTGGATCGTCCGGGCCGCCTCGAAGACCGCCATCCGCTGACGCGTAGCCCGGAGTCCCTTTTCGGCGATGAACGCCTTGAAGGCTCCGGATTGGACGGCGGATTCTGGGTTGGGTTGCTTTGGCATGCCGATTTGAGACACTTTTGATACTGAAAGCCCCTCGCGTCAACACGGGACGCGTCATTGACACCCGCCCCCGGTAGCCCTTCATTTGCCCTCTTTTCCCCTCGGGAAAGCCCGCCTACCGATGACTCAGAATACGGACGACCTACGCATCCGCAGCCAGCACCCCCTGCTGTCTCCCGCCCTCGTGCTCGCCGAACTGCCGGTCTCGGAGCGCGCCGCCGAGGTCGTGGCCAGCGCCCGCCGGGACGCCGCCAAGGTCATCTCCGGCCAGGACGACCGTCTGATGGTCATCGTCGGCCCGTGTTCCGTCCACGATACCAAGGCCGCCTTGGAGTACGCCGCCTTGCTGCAGAAGGAAGCGAAGAAGCATGCCGGCGAGCTGCTGGTCGTCATGCGCGTCTATTTCGAGAAGCCCCGCACCACGGTCGGCTGGAAGGGTCTCATCAACGATCCGCAGGTCGACGGCTCCTTCCGCATCAACGAAGGGCTGCGCATCGCCCGCGGTCTTCTCGCGCAGATCGCGGAAGCCGGCCTGCCCGCCGCGACCGAATTCCTCGACCCGATCACGCCGCAGTACGTGGCCGACCTCGTCGCTTACGGCGCCATCGGCGCGCGTACCACGGAAAGTCAGATCCATCGTGAGCTGGCCTCCGGCTTGTCGATGCCCGTCGGCTTCAAGAACGGCACCGACGGCTCGGTCCAGGTCGCCGTCGACGCCTGTCTCTCCGCCCGTTCCTCTCACTGGTTCCCCTCCGTCACCAAGGACGGCGTCGTCGCCATCTTCCAGACCTCGGGTAATCCGGACGCGCACGTGATCCTGCGCGGCGGTTCGCGCACCGGACCTAATTATGGCGCCGAGTTCGTGACCGACGCCGCCGCCCGCATCCAGAAGGCCGGTCTCTCGACGCGCCTCGTCATCGATTGCTCGCACGGCAACAGTTCCAAGGACCATCGCCGCCAGCCGCTCGTCGCCGCCGATATCGCCGCGCAGGTCGCCGCGGGTTCGCGCGTCATCGCCGGCGTGATGATCGAAAGCCACCTCGCCGAAGGTCGTCAGGATTGGAAGGGCAAGGAAGCTTCGGCCTACGGCTGCAGCATCACCGACGCCTGTATCTCCTTCGAGCAGACCGTACCCGTCCTCGACGGCCTCGCCGCCGCGGTCCGCGCCCGTCGCGCGCTCCCGGCTTCCTGATTTCCGCCATGAACTCCGTACTCAAGCTCATCCTCGACGGGGAAGCCCTCGATACCGCCCAGATCGGCCGCATCCTCGGCCTCGGCGCCGAAGCCGTGGACCGCGAGCTGGCGGCCTTGCGTCAGCAGGGCGTCCTCTTGGGCATGCGTCCGGTGCTGAATCCCGGTTTCGAGTCCGAGCATCGTGTCCGCGCCGTCATCGAGATCAAAGTGCGCACCGAAGGCGTCGGCGGTTTCGACGCCATCGCCGAGCGCATCTCTGCCTTCGAGCAGGTCGAGAGCTGCTACCTGATGTCGGGCGGCTACGACCTGCTGGTCGTCGTCACCGCGGACAATCTCTATAAGGTCGCCGGCTTCGTCCATGAGCGCCTGGCCCGCATCGACGGCGTCCAAGGCACGTCCACCCACTTCTTCCTCCGCGCCTACAAGAAGGACGGCTTCGTCGTCACGTCCGACGGCTCCGGCCGCGACCGTCCTTCGGTCAGCCCCTGAACCACGCCTGACCATGGATTCCTCCGGACGTTTCGTGGCGCGGCATGTCGCGACCTTGCCCAAGTCGGGTATCCGCGACTTCTTCGCCATCGTCTCCAAGATGAAGGACGCGGTATCGCTCGGCATCGGCGAGCCGGACTTCGTCACGCCTTACCACATCCGCGAGGCCGCGATCGCTTCCCTGGAGAAGGGCCGCACGTCCTATACGGATAACCGCGGCACCCAGCAGTTCCGCGAAGAGATCTCCCGCTACGTCGCCCGTAACTACGGACCGGAATACGACCCCGAGACCGAAATCCTCGGCACCATCGGCGTCTCCGAAGCCCTCGACATCCTCCTGCGCGCCGTGTTGAACCCCGGCGATAAGGTCCTCTACCACGAGCCCTGCTACGTGAGCTACGCTCCCAGCGTCACGCTCTGCCACGCCGAGGCCATCCCGATCCGCACCGTCGCCGCCGACCAGTTCGCGCTCGACCCGGCCGCCCTGCGCGCCGCCTGGCAGCCCGGTTGCAAGCTGCTCGTCCTCAACTTCCCGACCAATCCCACCGGCGGCACCGCCGACCGCGCCAAGCTCGAGGCCATCGCCAAGTTCGCCATCGAGAAGGACCTGCTGGTCGCTTCCGACGAGATCTACTCCGAGCTCACGTTCGAAGGCGACCACGTCTCGATCGCCTCGCTGCCCGGCATGCGCGAACGTACGGTCTTCCTGCACGGTTTCTCGAAGGCTTTCGCGATGACCGGCTTCCGCATCGGCTACGCCTGCGGTCCCGCCGCCGTCATCGACGGCATGCTCAAGGTGCACCAATACGGCATCATGTGCGCCCCGATCATGAGCCAGGAGGCCGCCGTCGAGGCGCTCCGCAATGGCCGCGATTCGATGCTGCACATGCGGGACAAATACCGCGAACGCCGCGACTTCATCGTCCGCCGCTTCAACGAGCTCGGCCTGAAGTGCCATCTCCCGCGCGGCGCCTTCTACGCCTTCCCGGACATCACCTCGACCGGCATGGACTCCATGACCTTCGCCCAGAAGCTCCTCGAGCAGCAGAAGGTCGCGATGGTCCCCGGCACCGCCTTCGGCGCGGCCGGCGCCGGTTTCTGCCGTGCGTCGTTCTCGACCAGCTACGAGCGCATCCACGAGGCCGGCGAGCGGATCGCCCGCTTCCTGGACAGCCTCCCGGGTCGCTGAGCATCCTTGCTTGCTAGGCGGGCGGGTAGCCCTGACTGTCCCTTCATGGAACGGAACACTGAACTTTCCCGCGCGGTAGCCATCGTGGGCCGTCCCAACGTCGGGAAGAGCCGCCTTTTCAACCGCTTGGTCGGCCGGCGCATCTCGATCGTGCACGACCAGCCCGGCGTCACGCGCGACCTCATCACGTCCGACGTGTTCGAAGGCCGCTACACGCTGATGGACACCGGCGGCATCGGCCTGTACCGCGCCGAGCTCACGCCTAAGGTAGTCGCCGACGCCGTCGAAGAGCAGGTGGACTTCGCCTTGGCCGCCGCCTCGCTCGTACTCCTCGTCGTCGACGCCTCCGAAGGTTGCGCGGCGCTCGACCTCGAGGTCTCCGTCAAGCTCCGTCAGGCCGGCAAGAAGGTGATCGTCGTCGCCAACAAGGCCGACACCGAAGAGCGCGACGGACTGATGTCCGAGTTCTTCGCCCTCGGTTTCGGCGAACCTCTGCTGATCTCCGCCGAACACGGCCGCGGCATCCCGCAGCTGCAGGCGCTCATCATCAAGCACCTCGGGCCTGAGCCCGAGACGCCGCGCGAAGAAGGCCCGCGTCCGATCCGCCTGGCCCTCGCCGGCCGCCCGAACGTCGGCAAGAGCTCGCTCGGCAACCGCCTGCTCGGCGGCTCGCGTCTCATCGTCAGCGAGGTCGCCGGCACCACCCGCGACCCCGTCCGCTCCCGTCTTTCCCGCACCAAGGCCGACGGCTCCCAGGCCAAGTTCTCGCTCGTCGACACCGCCGGCCGCCGTACCGCCAACAAGCGCGACACGCTGGACTTCTTCTCGCAGAGCCGCGCCGACGAGATCCTCGCCGAGACCGACGTGGTCTTCCTCGTGCTCGACGCCGGCCAGGGCGTGACCCGCATCGACAAGCAGCTCGCCGGCGAACTCGCTCTGCTGGGTTGCGGCATCGTGCTGGTGGTCAACAAGTGGGACCTCGCGAAGAAGGCTTTCCGCGAGAAGAATATCGACGGCTTCGAGGACGAGGAAGAGTTCCGCGCGAAGTTCCGTTCGGCCATCCGTCGCGAACTCTTCTTCCTGCCTGATCCGCCCATCCTCTTCGTGTCCGCTCAGACCGGCCTCCGCGCCGAGGACATGCTGGACGCCGCCGAAGGCGTCTTCGTGCGCGCCGGCACGGCCATCTCGACCGGCCGCCTCAACCGCGTCGTCCAGGACCTGATGATCAAGCGCCCGCCCCGCATGGTCTCGGGTAAGCGCTTCAAGTGCTACTACGTGACGCAGGTCTCCAAGCGTCCCATCCGCTTCCGCCTCTTCTGCAATTCCGAGGAACGCCTCGAGGACGCTTACCAGCGCTTCCTCGTGAAGGGCGTGCACGAGAGCTTCGACCTCGCCGGCGTCCCGCTCTTCCTGGACATCGTCGGCAAACCCAAGCAGACCGGCCGCCGTCAAGGGGGTCCCGGCGCCATGGGCGGAGCGATGCCGGCCGAAGAAGGCGAGGCCCGCAAGCCGTCCGCCAAGGTCCCCGGCAAGGCCGTCGTCTCGGCCGAGCCGAAGAAGGCCATCGGCCCGTCCGGCCCGCGCCTAGGTAAGTCCAAGAATCCGCGCAGCAAGGTCGGTCCGGTCCGCAAGAAATCCTATACCCGCTGGGATAAGCCGCGTTCGCTGAAAGGCCGCGCCGCGCGCCAGGCCCGCAAGTAACGCATGCCGCGGAGACTGGTCCTGCTCGGTTCGGATGAGATCGCGCTCCCGGCGTTCGCCGCGGCCCGCGCCTTGCCCGACACCGAGGTCGTGGCCGTCTACACCCAGCCGGACCGACCCGCCGGACGCGGCCAGGAAGTCCGTCCGAACCCCGTCGCCGCATGGGCGAAGGCCGCCGGTCTGCCGCTCCGTCAGCCCGAGAAACTCGGCCCGGAAGACGCGACGCAGCTCGCCGCGCTCGGCGCCGATCTCGGCGTGGTGATGGCTTACGGCCAGTTGTTGAAGACCGATTTCCTCGCCGCGACGCGGCTGGGCTTCGTCAATTTCCATGGCTCGCTCCTGCCGGCCTTGCGGGGCGCGACGCCCGTCGAAGGCGCGCTCGCCCTGGGCCTCGCGGAGACGGGCGTCTCGCTCCAGCAGGTCGTCCTCAAGCTCGACGCCGGCCCCATCCACGCCTCGCGGAGCCTGCGCCCTTCGCCCGGCGAAGCGCGGGCCGCCTTGCGCGCGCGCCTTGGCGTGCTCGCCGGCGAACTCGCGGCCGCGGCTTTGCCTTCGATCCTCGAGGGTGTTTCCAAGCCTGTCCCGCAGGACGAAGTTCTCGTCACCTATGCGCGACGCCTGAACCGGGCGGACGCGCCGCTGGACTTCCGCCAGCCGGCCGCCGTGCTCGGACAGCGCGTGCTCGCGCTCGAAGGCTGGCCGGGTTCGACCTTCGAACATCGTGGCGTCACGATCAAAGTCGGCGCCGCGCGCGGCGAAGATTCGGCGGCTTCGGGTGCGCCGGGCCAGATCCTCTCCGCCGACCGTTCGGGCGTCCGTGTCGCCTGCGGGCAGGGCGGACTCGTCCTTCTCCAGTTGCAGCGCCCCGGCGGCAAGATGCTCCCCGTCGGAGAATTCCTCGCGGGCTTTCCGCTGGCCGTCGGCGAGACCTTGGCCTCGGCCGAGATGCCGGCCTTCGTCGCGACCGCCCCGTTTCCCCGGGCGCCTAAGGCGTAATCGCTTGATAAGCGTTCCCGGCCTGCTGTCATAACGTCATGCGCGCCGCCATCCTCTGCCTTTGCCTGGCCGCAGGTGCCCTGGCGCAGCCGAAGGATCTTTCCTTCCAGCAGGTGACTGGCGGCGTGTTCGCCGGTTTCTCCGAGGACGCCAAGGCCGAGAAGATCTGGGAGGCCGCGGCCAAGCAGATGCGTCCGGCCGCGAAGGAAGGGCAGTGGGACATGGATGACATCACCCTCCGCTCTTTCCGGGACGGCCGCCCGCTGGCCCGGTTCGTGAGTCCTTCCGGCGTGATGACCCCGGCCGCGCGCGCCGCGGAGGGCGCCGACCAAGTCCGGGCGACCTCGCCGAGTTTCGACCTCGCCGGCAAAGGCTGGAGCTGGCGTTCCACTGCTCAGGGCGATTCCTTCGCGATCTTGGCCGACGTGGTCGCGGAACTCGACCTCACCAAGCCGGCGGCCCGCCGCCTGCGTCTCCGCGGGCTGCGCCTCGATGCTTCGCCCACGGCCGGCGGCACGCTCATGGTCTTCACCGGCGGCGTGGTCGCGGAGCGGGCCGGCGAACGCACGACCTGCGAACGCCTCGAATGCCTGGTCAGCGACGGGCCGGGCGGTGACGCCGAGGTGCGCTCGCTCGTCGCCACCGGACGCGTCGTCCGCGTCGTCGGCGAGCAGACCCTGCGCGGAGACCGCGCGACTTTCGAGCCGAAGGAAGATTCCGCCGAACTCGTCGGGCATGTGGAGATCGAAGAACCTGAGGCCAAGGGTTCCGCCCAGCGTCTCCGCCATCAGCCGAAGCTCGGACTGACCGAACTTTACGCCGGCGACGGCCAGCCGGTCCGCCTCCAGCTCCGTCGCAAAAAGGAGGCTCCGGCTGACCTGACCGGCGCGCGTGTCACGCTTCGTCGCGACCTTGCCGCCGGCCTGACCCGCATCGAAGTACAGGATGAAGCGACCTATGTCTCGGCCGATACCCGGCTCGCCGCGCGCCGCTTGGTGGCCATCGAGGCGAAGGCCGGCAGCGGACAACTCGAAGCCGAGGGCGATGTGAGGGGACGTCTCGAAGGTTCTGAATTCACCGCCGGTCGGGCCCGTTGGGATCGCAAGTCCAAGGTGGTCGACCTGGCCGAGATGCCGCGTCTGCGTGAGAAGCGTGGCCTTGAGGCGGCGGGTTTCTCGATCCGCACCGATGCGCTCAAGGACCGCATCGAGATCCGTTCGGGTCCCGGCGTGCGCGCCGCCTTGCGCCTGCCGCCCGAAGAGAACGGCGGCGTCCCCGGCCTCGCCGAGGCCGATCAGGTCGTGGTCGTGACCGAAGACGGGGCCATGCAGGCCGAGCTGCTCGGTTCGGTCCGTTATGTCGCCGGTCAGGTCGTCACTTCTTC
Source organism: Opitutales bacterium (assembly GCA_044378215.1). Taxonomy (GTDB): domain Bacteria; phylum Verrucomicrobiota; class Verrucomicrobiia; order Opitutales; family UBA953; genus UBA953. Next base: position 7,261 of record JBILXR010000017.1, on the reverse strand, counting down.
CGACCAGATGGTCGCCTTTGCTTTGCCCGTCCCGAAGAAGCGGGGCGAGTATGCGCTCAACAAGGTCATCCTGTCGGGCCAGGTCCGTTACGCCCAGCCAGGTCTCCGTTGCTTCGGCGAGCGGCTGGACCTCACCCCGGCGGTCCAGATCGAAGAGATCTTCGCGCAGGACGCGCTCGTCGGCCAGCCGCGGCTGCTGACCCTGTCGGGAGGCGTCGGTCCGACGCGCCCGCGGCTCTTCGTCTCGCAGGGCGTCGGTCAGGAAGTCGCCTTCGTCGCCGATGCGCACGAGGTGCTCCATACCCCGGCCTTGACGAAATTCTTCCTCCGCGGCGCCGTCGCGATCGATTCGGAAGCAACGGACGCCACCTGCGACCTGCTCGAAGGGCTCGCCTCGCCGGACAAGTCCGGACGCCTCGTGGCCCGCCGGGTGGTCGGCCGCGGCAACGTGGGCGTCATCGCCGGCGGCGCCAGCGCGAAGGGACGCACGCTGGAGATGAGTCCCGAACTAGGCACGGCGCGGCTCCTCGGCGACGCCCGCATCCTCGATAAGAACGGCAATGAAGGCGTCCCGGCGAAGGAGGTCACGTATGACCATAAGACCAAGTCCTGGCGGATGGAGTCGGCGCCCGACGACCTCAACCCCGGTCAGGTGGTGCGCCCGAAGATCTTCCTCGGCCGCGACTTCACGTTGCCGGAGGTCAAAAGCCTCGACAAGGGACGCTGACCGCTTCCTCTTATCCGCATGGCCGCAACGAGCGAGAAGGGCGTCATCCGGGCGCAGGCCTTGGCCAAGCATTACGACGCCAAGGTGGCCGTCCAGGACGTCAGCTTGTTCCTGCAGGGAGGCGAGATCGTCGGCCTGCTCGGCCCGAACGGCGCCGGCAAGACCACCACTTTCTACATGGTCGTCGGGCTGATCCCTTCGACGCATGGCCGCGTCTTCCTTGACGGCCAGAACATCACGGCCGAGCCCATGTGGCGTCGCGCCCGCGCCGGCGTCGGTTACCTGCCGCAGGAAGCTTCGGTCTTCCGCAAGCTCACCGTCTGGGAGAACGTCATGGCCGTCGTCGAGACCCTCGACCTGAACGAACGTGAGCGTAAGGAGCGGACCGCGGAACAGCTCACCGAACTCGGCCTCGAGAAACTCGCCCGCCAGCCGGCCTTCACCCTTTCCGGCGGCGAAAGACGTCGCCTGGAGATCGCCCGGGCCCTGGCCACGCGCCCGCGCTTCCTCCTGATGGACGAGCCGTTCAGCGGCGTCGACCCGATCTCGGTCGCCGAAGTGCAATCCATCATCCGCAAGCTGAAGGCCCGCGGCATCGGCATCCTCATCACGGACCATAACGTCCGCGAGACCCTCTCCATCGTCGACCGGGCCTACCTGATCCACCAGGGCAGGGTGCTGGTCTCCGGGACGCCCGCCGAAATCGTGGACAATCCCGAAAGCCGCCGCCATTATCTGGGCGAAGGTTTCAAACTCTGACGTCCATGTCTGACCCCGCTCCCGATACCCGCCCCGAATCCGTCTCGGTGCGTGAGTTCCTCTCGTCCTTCCAGGATATGCTCCAGATGGAGCTCCTCGCCGGCGCCGAGGGTCTCGACAACATGATCGCCGAGAAGTCGCTCAATCGTCCGGCGCTCGCCGTGACCGGTTATTTCAAGGAGTTCGCCTTCAAGCGCCTGCAGCTCTTCGGCGCGGGTGAGATGGCCTATCTGAGCGACCAGTCTGCGGATGTCCGGGAGAAGCTCCTCGACGACGTCTTCTCCAAGAAGATACCGGCCGTGGTGATCTCCCGCGGCCTCGAAGTGGACGAGCTCCTGTTGCGCATCGCCGACCGCCATCGCGTCCCGCTCATCCGCACCCAGCTCAAGTCCAAGGACTTCTCCGCCGAGGCGACCGTGCTGCTGGAGGAGAAGTTCGCCCCGCGCACCAACATCCACGCGACGCTCGTGGACATCAAGGGCGTCGGCGTGCTCATGCGCGGCGCCTCCGGCGTCGGCAAGAGCGAGTGCGCCCTCGCCCTCATCGAGCGCGGCCATTCCCTCGTCGCCGACGACTACGTCATCGTGACGCTCATCGGCGACCGCGAACTGCAGGGCACCGCCAAGGACCTGAACCGCGGTTACATGGAGTGCCGTGGCATCGGCATCATCAACGTCGCTTCGATCTTCGGCGTCCGTTCGGTGCGTCGCGAGAAGCGCGTCGACCTCGTCGTGACTTTCGTGCTCTGGCAGCCCGGCATGGACGAGGAGCGTTCCGGCCTGGAGGTCGAGACGTTCGAGATCCTCGGCCGCAAGGTGCCGCACATGACGATCCCGGTGCGTCCGGGCCGCGACATGGCCCGCCTCGTCGAGGTGGCCGCTTCCGTCCAGGCCCTGCGCGGCATGGGTCACGATTCCGCCAAAGAATTCAGCGACCGACTCATCCAGTTCATGGCGAAGGACAAGTCGGGCAAGGCCGGCGAGGCCTGACCTACTTCTTCTTTCCGTCCCAACGGCAGTCGGCCATCACGCGCAGGCACACTTCGCGGAGGTCGAACAACGTGGCTTCGAGGTCATGCGCCGCTTCGGCCGAGGAGAGGCGGACGCCCGCGGGCAGTCCGGCCGTGAGGCCGATCGAATAATTGATGGCCCCTAGGGCGCGCTTCATGTGCACGAGCGCGAGGGGCAGGTCGCCGGTGTCGGTGGCGTTGATCGCCATGATCATCTGATGCTGCCCGTCCCAGAAGGAGTGCATGATGTTGGTCGCCTCGAGCGCGGTGAGCTGCGGGCCCGCGTCGACGTTCAGGCGGCGGAAGGACTGCGTCAGCTGCAGCGACAAGGCGCGCGCCACGACGTAGACCGGGTGCTGGTGGATGCAGTAGGGGAGATCAGGTCCTTCGTCTTCGTCGTCGTTCACCTCTTCGGGGCCGTCGCCGGGCGCCCAGTCGGCGTTCTCCCAGCCCATCCGGCGGGCGCTGATGTCCAGACGATCGGGCAGTTTCTTGACCTCGTTGTAGTAGGCGAGGAAGCGGCCGACCTCGAGGTCGTTGCGCTGCAGGTAGCCGGACCAGTCGGCCTCGCCCCAAGAGGCGTTGCCGGAACCGTCGAAGTCGCCCTGGGGTTGGTCGCCATCGTCCATAGGGTCCATCATTGGGTGCTTTCCCCCCGTTGCAAACCCCTTGTGGCGAAAATGCCTTGTCCCGAACGCCCCGAGCGTGGCTAATCCGGCATGGCCTTGGCCCTTTCTGACCTGACCGCCGCTTTGTCGGCCGGTCGCGACCTCGCCCCCGCGGAGGCCGCCGCCGCCGCTTTGGCGATGGCCGCCGCCACGGTCACTGATGCGGACAAGGCGGCCTTCCTGCTCGCCCTGGCGCGCAAGGGGGAGACGGCCGCGGAGGTCACGGGTTTCGCCCGCACCTACCGCGACCTCGCCCGCCGCACCGACTTCGGTGACTGGCCGGCTAAGTCGATCGACATCGTGGGCACGGGCGGCGACCGCTCCGGCAGTTTCAATATTTCCTCCGCCAGCGCGCTCATCGTCGCCGCGGCGGGCGTGCCGGTGCTCAAACACGGAAATCGCTCGATCACTTCGAAATCCGGCAGCGCGGATTTCCTCGCCGGACTGGGTGTCGTGCTCGATGCCTCTGATGAACAGCTGTCGCGCGGCCTACGCGAGGCGAACTTCTGCTACCTCTACGCGCCGGCCTTCCATCCGGCGTTCAAGGCCGTGCTCGGCGTACGCAAGCAGCTCGCCGAAAGCGGGACCAAGACCGTCTTCAACGTCCTCGGCCCGCTCATCAATCCGGCCCGCCCGGCCTACATGGTCGTCGGTGTCTACGACGAGCGCTGGGTCGAGCCGATCGCGGCGACCCTCGGTGAGCTCGGCGTCAAGCGCGGTCTCGTCACGCACTCCCGCGCGGGCGGCGGCATGGACGAGATCACCACGGCCGGCGAAGTCCGCGTGCGTGGCTGCGGCGAACTCGCGTCGGTCGACGCGGTCTGGCTGCCCGGCGATTTCGGTTTCCAGACCTGCGCGGTCGCCGACTTGCGCGGCGGCACGCCCGAGGAGAACGTCGCGATGTTCAGCGACCTGCTCGTGGGCGGCGTCTCCGACGGCTTGATGGATACCCTTTGTCTCAGCGCGGGCACGGCCCTCTGGGTCGCGGGCCAGGCGGCTGACCCCACCGCCGGCGCCAAGCGGGCGCGTGAGATCATTCTCGGCGGCGAACTGCGCGATGAGGCCCGCCGTCTGCGCGAGGCTTTCCGCGTCGCCTGATCAGCGTCCCCGCAGCAGCGCGAGGGTCCGTTCGGTCGCCCCGCGATTACTTTGGTGCCAGGCGGCGCCGTTACGGCCCATCTCGCGTCGGACGTTTTCGTCCGCGCACAGCGAGGCGACCCTGACCTCCAGGCCGGCCGCATCTTCGGTCCGGGAGGCCGCCTTGGCTTTCTCGAGCCCGCGGCAGATATCGCGGAAATTCGTCATGCGCGGCCCGTAGACGAGGGCGACGCCGGCGGCGGCGCATTCGATGGGCGTCTGGCCGCCCTCGTGCGGAGCAAGGCTCTTGCCGCAGAAGGCGAGGTCGGCAGCGCGGGTGAGGCGACGCAGTTCGCCGGTGGTATCAGCCAGATGCACGATCGTGCCGGCCGGAGCGACGGGCCCGCCGGAAGAACGCTGGTGCCAGTCGAGACCGCTGGCGCTGACTTCCGCGGCGACTTCGGTGCGGCGTTCGGAGTGACGCGGGACGAGCAGCAGGCGAACATCCGTGCCGGCCGCGCGCAGTCCGCGGATGATCCTGATGAGCGCGGTCTCTTCGCCCTTCCAGGTGGACGAGCCGAGGAGCACGACCGTGCTCGGGTCGGCGCCGAAGCCGAGGTCGGCGCGGAGTCGCGCGCGTTCTTCGGCGGACATCGGCGCATCGCTGGCGACGTCGAACTTGATGTTGCCCGTGATCGTCGAGTCGAAGCCGAGCACCCGGAAGCGGCGGGCGTCTTCCTCGCTGCCCGCGGCGATCTGCCGGAAGTGTCCGAGGACGTAATGGGAAAGTTTCCGGAAGCGTTGGTGACGCGCGAAGGATTTGTCGGAGATGCGACCGTTGATCAGATAGGCGGGCACACCCCGGGCGCGGGCCTGGGCGAGATGCTCCGGCCAAAGCTCGCCTTCGACCAAGATGACCACGTCGGGTCGGATGCGACTCCAGGCGAGGGCGCTGCAGGGCCAGAGGTCGGCCGGGAAGATGCCGATGGATTGGGCCACTTCGGCGTACCTCTCCTTAGCCAGACGGTAGCCCGTGCTCGTGGTGGTGGTCAGGATGATCTCCGCCTCGCCGGTGGCCTCTAGCTGGCGGAGCAAGGGGCCGATGGCCTCGATTTCCCCGACGGAGACCGCTTGGAGCCAGAAACGGCGTTTTCCAGGGGTCTTCGGGCCCGGGGAGGGGAAGAAGCCGAGTCTTTGGCTGAAACCCGTGCCATAGCCCCCGCGACGGAGCATCCGCCAGAAATAGTAGGGGAGGGCCGGGATTAGCAGCAGCGGGAAGAGTATCCGGTAGGCCCAAGACATCGCGTTGCGCCGACCCTGCGAACGGGCACGGGTCCTGTCAGTTCCAAAGGAGCCCCTTTCGGTTGATTTTCCCGCTTGCCCCGGGCGGGCAGGGGTGTTTGAACCCACTTTCCACCGTTTGAAGCGACCGCCGATCGCCTCGGACATAAAACCAAAAACCCAGTCAGTCATACCTGATCCAATGTCCCCTCCTTCGGCAGGAAAAGGGATACGGAGCCCAAAAATACCATGAACATCACAGTCAAAGACCTCCTCGATGCCGGCGTCCACTTCGGACACCAGACCCGTCGCTGGAATCCCCGCAGCCGTCCGTACATCTTCGACCACCGCAACGGCGTGTCGATCATCGACCTCGAGAAGACGCACGCGTGCCTCGCCGCCGCCGCCGCCTTCATCGAAGACACCGCCGCCAAGGGCAAGGAGGTGCTCTTCGTCGCGACCAAGCCCCAGGCGCAGGAAGTCGTCCGCCAGGCCGCCAAGTCGACCGGCATGCCCTTCGCCGTGAACCGCTGGCTCGGCGGCACGCTGACCAACTTCGCGACCATCAAGCGCTCGCTCGACAAGTACCGCACCTATCTCCGCATGGAGCAGGACGGTTCCCTCGCCAAGATGCACAAGAAGGAAGCCGCCGCCGTGAAGCGCGAGATGTCGCGTATGGCCCGTAACTTCGAAGGCCTCCTCGAATACCGCGAACTCCCGTCCGCGATGATCGTCGTCGACACCAAGCTCGAAGAGATCGCCGTCAACGAAGCCGTCCGTCTCGGCATCCCCGTGATCGGCCTCTGCGACTCGAACTCCGACCCGACCCTCCTCAAGTTCCCCGTCCCGGGCAATGACGACGCCGCCAAGTCCATCCGCTTGGTCGTCGAAGTCCTCACCCAAGCCGTCCAGAACGGTCTCTCCCGCCGCAAGGCCGTGTCCCAGGACCGCAAGACCGTCACCCCGGTCTCTCGTCAGGATGCCGGCGAGTCCGTGCAGCCCGAAGTGCAGATCTCGGAAGAGCTCCTGAAGGCCAACGAAGGTTCGGAAGCCGTCGAAGGCGCCGTTCCGGCCAAGCGCCCGGCTCCTCGTAAGTCCAAGTAATCCGACCATGTCCGCTATCACCGCCCAGACGGTCAACGATCTGCGCCAGCGTACCGGCGCGGGTCTGATGGATTGCAAGAAGGCCCTCACCGAGGCCGCCGGCGACATGGAGAAGGCCGTCGAGATCCTCCGCATCAAGGGTGTCGCCACCCGCAACAAGAAGGCCGACCGTAAGGCGAGCGAGGGCATCCTCGCCGTCAACGTCTCCGCCGACGGACGCGCCGCGACCCTCCTCGAACTGAACTGCGAGACGGACTTCGTCGCCAAGAACGAGAACTTCATCGCGCTCGCCAAGGAGCTCGTGGGCCAGGCCGCCGCCAACGGCGCCGATGGTCTCCTCGAGCAGCCTTACCACGCCGACAAGTCCCGCAAGGTGAACGATTACCTGAACGATCAGGTGCTCAAGATCGGCGAGAACCTCAAGGTCTCCCGCGTCCTGAAGTTCGAAGCCACCGGCGTGGGTCGCGTCTCCGCGTACGTCCACACCGGCGCCAAGATCGCCGTCCTCCTCGAGCTGGGCCTCAAGACCCAGGCCGCCGCCGCTAACCCGGAAGTCGCCGAACTGGCCCGCCAGCTCGCGATGCAGGTCGTCGCCAACAATGCCCGCTTCGTCCGCCGCGAAGACGTCTCCGCCGA
>JBILXR010000141.1:0-5090 GCA_044378215.1 Opitutales bacterium | reverse complement strand
AGTGGCGACGGTTGGCTGCGGTAGCCTGCGCCTCGATGTCATACCAGCCGGAGTGCTTGACCCCGGTTTCACGGAGTCCGCTGAGGAAGAGTTTGCTGTCGAAGATGAGCTCCTGGTTGCGGAGGCCGCTGCTGAGGCTGATATATGCGGCCCCTTTGGCTTTCTCCTTGCTGACGACGTTGAGGCCGAAGGCCATATTGAGGGTGCGGAGGTCTTCCGCCCGGTCCTTCCACTGGGTGGGGGCGGGCTTTCCCTTCACGTCGGCGAGATCGTAAGCCTGATCAAGCACCGCGTCGGCGGCCTTCAGGTATTTTTCCAGATGGTGCCGGGAAGTGCGAAGCGCGGAGCCGATACCGCGGAAGCCTTCCAGCTCCTCGTCGCCCGGGAAGCCGATGGTGGGGTCGAACTCGCCGGTGAAGCCGAAGAGGTCCTGGACCGTGTGCAGGTATTCCGCCTTGTTCAGTCGGCGGTGGACCGCGCTGCCCGCCCGGGATCGGGCGGCGGTCTGAGCGACGTCAAGCTGCCCCTCGATCCAGGCGAGCAGGGCGCGGCGTTCATCATTGCTCGGCTGTTTCTTCTTCGGCGGCGGCATCTCGCCTAGCTGGAGCTGGTGCAGGACTTCCTGCCAGCGTTCCGCGGCGGCCCGGTCCGTCCCGACGTTGACCGATAGATCGTCTAGTCGTCGCTCCCCCTTTTGCGTGTCACCATCGTGACAGTCCAAGCAGTATTTGGAGAGAAACGCCTGGGGCGGTGAAGCCGGTCCGGCCGCAAGGAGCACGCCGGAGGACAGGGCGAGAGATGCCAGCAGGACTCGCATGTCAGACCAGCAGCTGGTTGAGGTTGCCTTTGTTCGAGCCGAACTTGTGGCGTTCGACGCCCATCTGCTGGAGCAAGGTGACGTATAGGTCGCAGAGCGGGGTCTGCTGGCGACCGTTCTTCGGGAAGAAAAGATGGCGGCCATGCTTGAAGCCGCCGCCCGCGAGGATGACGGGCAGGTTGGTGTTCGCATGGGCGCTGGCGTTGCCCATGCCGCTGCCGAAGACTACCGTGGTATTGTCCAGCAACGAGCTGCCCCCGATATCCTTCATGGTCGAAAGCTTTTCGAGGAAACGGTCGAACTCAGCCATCAGCGCGGACTCGATGATATGGAGCTGGCGGAGCTTCTCCGGATCCTTGCCCGAGTGGGAGAGGTCGTGGTAGCCGCGATTGATGCCCGGGATGTTCGTCACCGGCAGCGCGCCGCCGATGTTCAGCGTGATGATGCGCGTAGCGTCCGCCTGGAGGGCGAGCGCGGCGACGTCGAAATTCGCCCGGACCTGGTCCATGCAGCCGTCGCCGCCTAAGGTCGGCCTCTTGCCGTCGGTGACGGGCAGCGGCTTGTCGAGCCAGGCCTGGTTCGTGGCGTTGGCGCGTTGGAAGTCGCGCATCGCCCCCATGAACTCATCCATCTTCTCGCGATCCCAGCGATCCAGACGCGACGCAACCCGCTTGGCGTCCTCGGAGATGAGCGAGAGTACGGACTCGTTTTCTGACAGTTCGGAACGACGCGTGGCCACGGAGCCTTTGCGCTGTGGCTTGAAGAGCAGGTCGAAGACCGCGCCGGGCTCTTCCATCTTCGGGACCGCGATGCCTGAGCGCGTCCAGGAGATGTCGTCACCCCGGCCGACGCCGAGGCAGAGGGAGGGGACTCGCGTCAGTCCCCCCAGCTGCTCTTCGGCGATCTGGTCGATCGTCACGCACCCGTCGGCGTACTGTGCCGCCTGTTCGCGACGGACGCCGCTGAGGAAGGCGTGGACCCCGTAGTGGCCGCCCTGCACGCCTGGGTGTTCCAGCTGGGAGAAAACCGTCATCTTCCGCTGCCAGCGAGCCAGGGGCTTGAGCAGGGGGGTGAGTTCCAGATTCGGGCCCTGACCTGTGGGGAAGAACGATTCCGGGCGTACCCCGAAGTCCATCCCGATGCAGACCAGTCGTCGAGGAGCCTTGGAGGCGTCGGCGCCTTGCAGCGCCAACCCGGAGAACCAGGGGAAGGCCAGCGCGGCGCCGCTGACGGCTTGAATGAAGTGCCTGCGGTTCATGAATGGGGTTTTCATTTAAGATCTTTGGTGGGGAGTGGGGCGGATCGGGTTTCAGTCGCGCAGGTTAGACGCTATTTTGCGGACATGGATCGAGGAGCGTACGTCGTCCACGAAGTGCCCGCTGAAATTCACCGGGTTCGGCAAAGTGCTCAGGGATTCTTTGTTCTTTGTCCAGCGGCGGACGGATACTTTGACGACCACGAAATGGGTGCCGGCGGGCAGCTGCAGTCGTGCCGTTGCAGGCTCCCAGGTCGCCGGATTACGATCCAGCGAAAGACCTGGTCCGCTGCAACTATGGGCCAGCGAGTCGTTCAGCAGGTTTTTTTCGGTGTAACCGATTTCATCGACCGCGTAAAGGGTGACCACGCCGTCATAGCGCTCCGCTTCCGGGAAGTTCGCTGCATTGAAGAGGGCCGACGCCGATAGCACGACCTCGCCGCCGTTGGTCTCACGGGTGAAAGCGCGTACGTCGACGATCTTCATGAGGTCGCCGTAGGTATTCATTTTCGTGACCGACTTGCCCTCGAAGTCGGCGCGTAGCATGCGGATCATCTTCGTCCCGTGCGCAGGTTTGACGCCCTGCTGTTCGCCGACGAGCTCGGAGAAGTCTCCGCTCCACTGGTTGAGTTGTTGCGGAACCCCCGTCACCAAAGGCGCGGGGCCGCCCTCGAAGCTCTCCACGAAGAGTGACGTCACTTTTTCAGTCCGATGGCCGCCAAGCCCAAAGCCCAATAATACCGACGCTCCGAACAGGCCGAACACGACCCCGGCAGTCATGGCCGTGAGCGGGCGCCACGCGAACCAGCGAGCTCTCATGCGTGGGGCGGTTTTGTGCGTGGGGGCTGGCTCCAGCAGCTCCACGATGCCGTCTTCGCGCAGCCGGCTGATCAGCGCCTGCTCATCCACCATGAGCCGTGCCATGATCGGACGGGCTTCGGGGTTGTCGCGTAGCAACATGTTGAGTTCCGCTCGGGCGGAGGTGTGCTGCGTGTCGCGCACGGCTTGCAGGAGACGCAGCAAGCGATGCTCCAGCGTGCGAGGGGACGGGGAGGGGTCTTCGAGGTTCATGCGGAAGGGTGGATCTGGCGTTGGATGCAGTCGGAAAGTTGTTCGCGCAGGCGAAGCAGGATCATCTTGATCCCGCTCTCGCTGCGTTGCGTCGCCTCGGCGATCTCGCGGACGTTGCGGCCGGTGAGGTAGTGGGCTTGCAGGATGTCGCGCTGCTCGGTGGGGAGTTTCTCGAGGCAGTTGCCGAGGGCCTGGCGCCTTTCCTCGAACTCCGCGGCCACCGTCTCCGTATCCTCCGCCATGGCCGCCACCACATCTTCGTCGAAGATCAGCCGGTCGCGCATGCGGTCCCGGATGTGCGAAAGGATCGTGAACCGGGCTACCGCGAAGGCCCAGGGGAGAAACTCGGTCTCGGGGTCCCACTCGGCCGCCTTGTCCCAGAGCTTCACGCAGGTCGTCTGGAGGGCCTCCTGGGCGTCCTGTGGGCTGGCCAGCTGGGCGTGACAGAACGCCGCCAAAGCCGGCTGGTGCCGGGTCAGCGCCGCGATGAAGCGAGCTTGGTCGAAGTCGGGGCGAGACATCTCGATAAGGTAAGTCCGCCAAGAGCCTGAAAGGTCACATAATTCTTACTAACAGTCACCCGTCGGGTGCTGAAAGGACAGCACATGGAGCTGTCCCTACCTCATTCAAGCGATGATCTCCTTGATAACGTGCCCGTGTACGTCCGTGAGGCGGCGGTTGGCACCGTTATGACGGAAGGTCAGCTTTTCGTGGTCGAGCCCGAGGAGGTGCAGGACGGTGGCGTGGATGTCGTAACCTTGGGTGAACTGTTTGCGGTCGGCGGGCTTGTAGCCCCATTCGTCGCTCTGCCCGTGGGTGACGCCGCCCTTGATGCCGCCGCCGGCGAGCCAGTTGGTGAAGACGAAGGGGTTGTGATCACGTCCCTTGCCGCCCTGGGCGCAGGGCATGCGGCCGAACTCGGTGGTCCAGAGGATCAGAGTGTCCTCGAACATGCCCCGGTCCTTGAGGTCCTGGATGAGCGCTGCGGTGCCTTTGGCCATGCCGAGCGAGAGCGGGGCGTGGTCACGGGCGATGTCTTCATGGGAATCCCAGTTGCGTCGGGGGAAGCCGTTGTCGTTGCCGGACCAGATCTGCACGAAGCGGACGCCGCGCTCGAGCAGGCGGCGGGCGGTCAGACATTTACGTCCGAAGGCGTCCTGCTCCTCGGCGACGTTGATCTCCTTGGGCCAGGCCTTGGTCGAGTTATCGATGCCGTAGCGGGCCAGCGTCTTCTCGGACTCCTTGGACAGGTCGAGGGCGACGGGCGCGGCGAGCTGCATCTTGGCGGCAAGCTCGTAGCTACGGATCCGGGCTTCGAGGCGAGGGTCGCCAGGGTGAGAGTCGGCGTGGGCGCGGTTGAGCTTGCCGAGGAGTTCCAAGCCCGCGGTCTCGCCTGATGGCGTGATGTAATCAGCCGGAGGCGGGGCAAGGTTATCGATCGGCTTGGGAGCGTTGACGCGCACCTGCGTGGCCTGGTTCTGGCCGGGGAGGAAGGCGGAGTCCCAGTTCTTCTGGCCGTTGGACGGCAGGCCACGGATGTCGGGCAGGACCACGAAGGTCGGCAGGTTGTCGTTGAGCGAACCAAGTCCGTAACTGACCCAGGCGCCCATGCTCGGATAGCCCGGGATGAGGAAGCCGGTCGACTGCAGCAAGGTGGCCTGGCTGTGCACGCCGGAGCGGCCAACGATATCATGCACGAAGGCGATGTCATCCACGACCTCGCCGATAGGCGCGACGATATCGCTGAGCATCTTGCCCGATTGGCCGTAGCGCTTGAACTTCCACGGTGAGGCGAAGGTCGAGCCGGGGCTGCTCTGGAAGAGTTCGACCGCTTCGCCCGGGTCCCACTTCTCGCCGTGCTTCTTCTCGAGGAGCGGCTTGTAGTCCCACATGTCGACGTGGCTGGCGGCGCCGGCCATGAAGAGCTGGACGACGCGCTTCGCTTTG
>JBILXR010000140.1:0-5115 GCA_044378215.1 Opitutales bacterium | reverse complement strand
CCAGCCCATTTACTTCTTGGTCGGGGCGACGACGACCGGGGCGCCCGGGCGCAGCTTGTGCAGCTGGTTGAGGATGACGCGGTCACCGGCGCGCAGGCCGGCGAGGATGACGATGTCCGCGCCCTGGGTCTCGCCCAAGGTCACGGTCCGCGCTTCGGCGCGGTCGCCCGCGCCGATGACGAAGACGGAACGGCCCGACGGAGCCTGCACCAAGGCCTGCTGAGGCACGAGGAAGGCGTCCTTGGCCTTGCCGCCGGTCACGCGCACGCGCACGAACTGGCCGGCGAGGAGCGCGTCGTCCGCATTGGCGAAACGCGCCCGCAGCTGGACGGTACCCATGCGGGTGTCGACCTGGGTGGCGGCGAAGTCGACCTTGCCGCGCACGGGATGCGTCGTGCCGTCCGGAAGGAGGAGCGCGACGTCGGCGCCCGCGGCGCCCGCGGCGCCGGCCGGGAAGAGACGATGGAAATCCGCTTCCGCCAGTCCGAAGCGCGCCCAGACCTCGTCGGCGCGGACGACGGTGGTGAGCAGGCCGTCCGGGCCGATCGGATTGACGAGGGTGCCCTCGGTGCGGAGACGACGGCCGGCCACGCCGGCGATGGGCGAACAGACTTCGCAGTAATCCAGATCGAGCTTGGCGAGTTCAGCGCGGGCCGCGGCGGCTTCGCGGGCGCCGACGGCGGCGGCGGCCTGCGCCTGGGCGTCATCGGCTTCCTTGCGGCTCGCGGCCTTCTGCTTGAACAGCGCGGCCTGACGGGCGGCCTCGGCGGTGGCCTGCTCCGCGCGAGCGGCTTCCTGCGCCAACTGCGCGCGCGCCAGCGCGTGGGCGGCGGCATACGGCGCCGGATCGATCCGGAAAAGGAGATCGCCCGCCTTCACCTTGGCGCCTTCGGCGTAATCGACGGTCTGGAGGATGCCGGTCACGCGCGCCCGGACTTCCACCTCGCGCACACCTTCCACCTGCGCCGGGGCGACGGCCTGCTGGGCGAGGTCGGACGGAGCGACGGTGATGATGGCGACGGGGAGCGGGCCGGGGGCCGGCGGGGCGCTCTCCTGGCGGCAACCGACCAAGGCCAGCAAGGCGGCTCCGAGCAGAAGGCGCTCGACAGCAAGGGGTTTACATACAGACATGTATGTAAATCTAGACACCCCGACATGGCTCGCAAGACCAAAGCCGAAGCGGCTCAGACCCGTGACCGAATCGTCGTCTGCGCCCGCGAGGTGTTCAGCCGCCACGGGGTCACGAATACGTCGCTGGAAGAGGTCGCCAAAGAGGCGGGCGTGACCCGCGGGGCGGTCTACTGGCACTTCCGCGACAAGGCGGATCTGTTCATGGCCGTCCGGCAGCAGACCGGGGTCCTGCTCCGCTTCCCGGACGAGCCGGCGGGAGACCCCCTGCGGCGGCTCGAACTCGGCCTGCGCTCGGCGCTGCATCGCCTGGCCGAAGAGAAAGCCGCCCAGGAGACCTACGAAGTGATGCTCTGGAAATGCGAGTACATCGGGGCCTTCGCCGGAGTCCGCCAGGACCTGATGACGGCCGGCGACCAGTTCCTCGCGGACACGACCGCCCTCTACGCGGCGGCCAAGCAGGCGAAGCTGACCCCTCCCGGCCTCGATCCGCGCCTGTCCGCGCAAGAGACCTTCTGCTTCTACGCCGGCCTGCTGAAACTTTGGCTGGCCGACGAGTCCGGCCGCGCCCTCCGTGGCGACGTCGACCGCCTCATCACCGCGCACGTCGCGAGCCGCCGCCGCGCGTCCCCGCAGAAGGCGGTTTGACTGGCCCTGACCGGCGGATTAGAAAAGACCACGTGAAGGCCTTCCCCGCCCTGCTCGCGCTTCTGTCCGCCCTGACCGCGACGGCGACCGCGCCTGCGCCGGAAGCCCCGCAGACGCTGCCGATCCTCTACGATCAACCTGGCGATCGTTACATCCTCCGGATCGACAACCGTCGCTACCAGATGCCTTACCCCACGAAGGACGGCGTCGCCCGCCTGATGTCCTCCGCCAACTATCCGCGGACGAAGCTGCTCTTCGACGAATACAAGCGGGCGCTCGAGGAGCGCGAGAAGGCCGAGGCGACGATCCGCCGCTCGCAGGCCAACCTCACGCGGGAGAACGAACGCGTCGCTCGGCTCAATCGCAGCCTGGAATCACTGCGCAGCCAGCTCGCCCTGCTCCGTGGCCTGCCCGCCGTCGACCTCAACCAGCTCCTTTTCCTCCAGGAACAGATTCGCGGCACCGCCGCCGCGCTCGCGACCGCCGAGGCCCAGGAAGCCAAGGCCGCCATCGCGCTCGACCGCACGCAAGGCTCCGCCGAGGCGACCTTGCGCCGCGCCGACGAAGCCCGCGACGCCTACGTGGCCGCGCTGACCGCCTACGAGAAGCCGCTCGCCGAGATCCGCGCGCTGGCGATGTCCGTCGGTTCGGCCCTCTGACCTTCCTCATGCCTAACGCCTCCGCCCTCCTGCTCACCCTCCTCTGCCTGGGCGCCGCGCTCCCGGCCCAGACGACCAAGCCCGCCGCCAAAGCCGCGCCGAAGTCCGTCGACCGTTTCGCGATCCGGCCCGACGAGAAAGTCTCGTGGCACGACGTCCGCGCGACCGACCTTGAAGGCCGCGCCTTTCCCGACGCTGAGCGCAAGAGCTACTTTGACCGCCTGCCCGCCGAGGCCGACGGCAAGGTCACGCCCGCGGTCTGGGGGCTAAGCCGCGACAGCGCCGGACTGATGTTCCGCTTCCGCACCGACGCCACCACGATCTTCGCTCATTATAAAGTCACCAAGCCACAGCTCGCGATGGCGTACATGCCCGCCACGGGCGTGAGCGGCCTCGACCTCTACGCCCGCGACCAGGATGGCAAGTGGCGCTGGGTCCAGGTCGCGCGCCCTGGCGCGCAGGAGATGAAACTCCGCCTGGCGGACGGCCTCGACCCGGGCGAACGCGAATATGCGCTCTACCTGCCACTCTACAACGGCGTCGAGTTCCTCCACGTCGGCGTACCCGAAGGTAAGCAGTTCGTCGGCCTCAAGCCGCGGGCGAAGCCGGTGGTCTTCTACGGCACCTCGATCACGCATGGCGCCTGCGCCAGTCGTCCGGGCATGGTCCACACGGCCATCCTCGGCCGCCGCTTCGACGTGCCGGTCGTGAACCTCGGCTTCTCCGGTAACGGCCGCATGGACCAGGCCGTCGGCGACTTCCTCGTGCGCATCGACGCCGCCGCCTATGTCATCGACTGTCTGCCGAACATGAACGCGGCGGCCGTCACCGAGAAGTGCGTACCGCTCGTGAAGCAGCTCCGCGCCGCCCGCCCCGAGACTCCGATCATCCTCGTGGAAGACCGCCGCAATACCGATTCGTGGCTCAAGGCCTCACTACGCCAGCACCACGACGCCAACCACGCCGCGCTCAAGACCGCCTATGAGCAGCTCGTGAAGGAAGGCGTGAAGGGCCTGTCCTACGTGCCCGGCGATCTTCTCTACGGCGACGACAGCGACGGCGCCACGGACGGCTCGCACGCGAGCGACCTCGGCTTCCACCGCCAGGCCGACATCTTCGAGCCCTTCCTCAAGGCCGCCCTCGGCCGCTGATTATCCCGCCGGTCCGCTGGCGTCCGGACCGCTTCCCCTCATCCTAACCGCCGATGAACCGAAGCTTCCGTTACTACGACCTGATCCTCGGCGCGTTCGTCGCGGTGCTGCTCTGCTCCAACCTCATCGGCCCGGCCAAGGTCGTGCAGCTCGACCTGCCGTTCTTCGGACCGACCGACTTCGGCGCGGGCAACCTGTTCTTCCCGCTCTCTTATATCTTCGGCGACATCCTCACCGAGGTCTACGGCTACGCCCTGGCGCGTCGCGTGATCTGGTCTGGCTTCGCGGCGATGCTCTTCGCCACGGTCATGACGTGGGTGGTGCTCGCGATGCCGGCGAGCCCCAACGAACCATTCAGCGCGCAGCTGCAGCCCGCGCTCGAGACGTGCTTCGGCGGCGGCTGGCGCATCGCCATCGGTTCGATCATCGCCTTCTGCGTCGGCGACTTCCTCAACTCGTACGTGCTCGCGAAGATGAAAGTGCGCATGGGCGGCAAACATCCGTGGGCGCGCTTCATCGGCTCGACGGTCATCGGCCAGGGCGTCGACAGCCTGATCTTCTACCCGCTCGCCTTCCTCGGCATCTGGAGCCCGGCGACCTTGCTCGCGGTCATGTGCGCCAACTGGCTCTTTAAGGTGCTCGTCGAAGCGATCATGACCCCCGTGACGACCGTCGTCTGCGCGAAGCTGAAGGCCGCCGAGGGCGTCGACGCCTTCGACACCGACACCGATTTCACGCCGTTCAGCCTCCGTCGCTGACCGCCCGCACCCCCGCTTGGACGGCTTTATCGGCCTCCAAACGGGCTTTCTGTCATATTATCAGGGTTTTTCGAGGAATCCGTTGACATCACCCCCGGGACCGGCACAACTCCCTCAGTCAATTTCACTCAGGTAAGAGCCTCCCTTATAAAGGACGCATCAGTCGCGAGGGCGACTAACGGAATCAGGATTAATACTCTCCGTACCCGACCCCAGAGTCCCGTAGCTAGGACTCTGGACTTATTTGTCCCGGCAACGGGAAAGCAGGCCGCACCTCCCGTGCGGCCTGTTCCGTTTTGTCGTACCCAAGACCGGACTCGAACCGGTAAGCCTTTCGGCGGCAGATTTTAAGTCTGATGTGTATACCGTTCCACCACTTGGGCCGACGCCTCCAAGGTGCGGACGCGCCCCGGATTGGCAACCCGGGAAAGCGGACGGCGTTCGCCTTCGCCTTGCCCTCCGGACCAAACCCGGCTTCCTTCCGCGCATGGATCGCTTAGCCCAGACGTTCGCCCGCTGCCAAGCCGAAGGCCGCCCGGCCTTCGTGAGCTACGTCTGCGCCGGCGACCCCGACGTCGAGACGTCCAAGGCCGTGCTGCTCTCCCTGGCGAAGAACGGCGCGGACGTGCTCGAAGTGGGCGTGCCCTTCTCCGACCCGCTCGCCGACGGCCTGACCAACCAGCTCGCGGCCCAGCGCGCCCTCGAAGGCGGCATGACCTACGACGGCCTGCTCGACGTGCTCCGCGCCGTGCGCGCCGGCACGGACAAGCC
>JBILXR010000139.1:0-5129 GCA_044378215.1 Opitutales bacterium | reverse complement strand
AGTTCACGGCCTTCTGGGCGTCGTTGTGCTCAAGGAAGCCGAAGACCAGGCCCGAGGCGAAGCTGTCGCCGCCGCCGACGCGGTCGAGGATCTCGAGTTCCGGGAACTGGATGCTGTCGTAGAATTTCCCGTCGTGCCAGCAGATGGCGCTCCAGTCGTTCTTCGTGGCGGTGATCACACGGCGGAGCGTGGTCGCGGCGACCTTGAAGTTCGGGAACTGCTTCACGGCTTCGGCGATCATGTCCTTGAACGCCTGGGTCTCGATGTGGCTGAGGCTGTGGTCGGCGCCCTTGACTTCGAAGCCGAGGGAGGCGGTGAAGTCTTCTTCGTTGCCGATCATCACATCGACATACTTGGCGATTTCGCGGTTCACTTCCTGGGCCTTCTTGAGGCCGCCGATGGTCTTCCAGAGGGAAGGGCGGTAGTTCAGGTCGTAAGAGACGATCGTGCCGTGCTTCTTGGCGATCTTGACCGCCTCGATGGTAGCCTGAGCGGTCGTCTCGGAGAGGGCCGCGAAGATGCCGCCGGTGTGGAGCCAGCGGACGCCGAGCGTACCGAAGAGGTGTTCCCAGTCGAAGTCGCCGGGCTTGATCTGCGAGGCGGCGGTGTTGCCGCGGTCCGGGACGCCCACGGCGCCGCGGATGCCGAAGCCGCGCTCGGTGAAGTTGAGGCCGTTGCGGACCGTGCGGCCGATGCCGTCGTCCTCGCGCCACTTGATGAAGTCGGTGTTCACGCCGCCCTGCATCACGAAGTCCTCGAGCAGGCGGCCGACCTCGTTGTCGACGAACGCCGTGCACACGGAGGTGCGGAGGTTGAAGCACTTGCGCAGGCCGCGGGCGACGTTGTATTCGCCGCCACCTTCCCAGACCTGGAACTGGCGCGTGGTACGCACGCGGCCTTCGCCCGGGTCGAGGCGGAGCATGATTTCACCGAGGGAGACTTGGTCGAAGGCGCATTCCTTCGCCGACTTGATCTGGAGAGCCATGGTAGGAGGAGTTGTGGTTTAGAAGTGAGGAGGGCTTAGCCGGTGGGCAACGCAGCGAGGTCGAACGGCTGATGGCCGATGTGGGACGCGATCTCGTTGAAGGCTTCGACTTCGGCCTTGGAGAAGAGGAGGCCGCCGGCCTTCTGGCTGCGCGCGGCGAAGTTCGCCTCGAGCTGGCCGGGCAGCATGCACTTCTCGTTGCCGTGGCCGAGGACGTCGTCGATCACGGCCTTGACGTTCTGGCCCTGGGTGCGACCCTGGGCGAAGGCGCCGGAGCTCATGGCCTCGGGGTGGATCACCTGGAAGAAGAAGGCGCAGGCCTGCTTCTCGCCGGGGACGTGCGTGCGGCTGCGGATGGTCGGGAGCGAGCCGCCGATGTAGCCGGCGACGATCTCATTGATCAGCGAGAGACCGTAGCCCTTGTGCGCGCCGAACGGGATGAGCGACACGGCTTCGTTCGGGTCGAGGGTGACCTTGCCGTCCTTGTCCACGGCGGCGTCGGGCGGGAGCATCTTGCCTTCGCGCTTGAGCACCTGGACGCGGCCCATGGCGATGACCGAGGTGGCCCAGTCGATCACGATCGGGAAACCGAGTTCCTTGGTCGTGGGGAAACCCCACGAGTGCGGGTTGGTGCCGAGCGTCGGGAACTTGCCCTGGAAGGGGACGACTTCGGCGAGCGTGGCGGTGCAGTTCGTGTAGGCGATGTAACCGCGCTTGGCGGCTTCCATCACGTAGCCGCCGCCCCAGAGGTAGTGGAAGGCGTTGTCGACGGAGACCGTGCCCACGCCGTATTTGTCGGCGAGCTCGATGCAGCGCTCGATGGCGTCGACGGCGACGGCCTGGCCGAGCTTCTGGTGGGCGTCCCAGACTTCCGCGGCCTCGAAGCGCGTGGCCTTCTTGGTGACGGTTGCGTTGGGCGTGCAGCCCGGGACCTTGGCGCCGGAGCCGAAGAGTTCGTCGAGGTGGAGGGCCTTCAGCGCGTTGTGCGTGCGGATGCCGTGGTGCGTGGCCATGCTGGCCATCTGGGCGGCCTGCGCGGACTCCTTGGCACCGAAGCCGCGCTTGACGTAGGCGGCGGTGACGAGCGCCTCGTGGGCGGCGCGGGGGACGACGTGGAAGACTTCGCTCATGGGTAAGGTTTCGGGTGGCGGATTAGACGACCTTCTTCACCGGGACTTCGGGGTTGATCTGGGCGAGGGGCTTCTCGCCGTGCATCGCGCGGATGAGGTTGGTGACCGCGGCGACGGCCTGGCGCTGCACGCTCTCGGCGGTGCGGGAGCCGATGTGCGGCGTGACGACGCAGTTCGGCAGCTTGGTGAGCGGGTGGTCGGCGCGCGGCGGTTCTTCGTCGAGCACGTCGGTGCCGTAGCCGCCGACCTGGCCGGACTTGAGGGCGGCCGCGATGTCGTCGGTGTGGACGATCTCGCCGCGGGCGCAGTTAAGGATGAGCACGCCCTGCTTCATTTTGGCGATGTTCTCGGCGCGGATCAGGTCGCGCGTCTCGGGGGTCAGGTTCGTATGCAGCGAAAGGTAGTCGGAGACACCGAAGACCTCGTCCATCGTGGCGGCGCGCTTCACGTCGTATTGGGCGGCGAACTTGTCGTCCCAGTAGAGGTCGAAGCCGACGACCTTCATGCCGAAGGCGCGGGCGCGGATGGCGACTTCCTTGCCGATGCGGCCCATGCCGATGATGCCGATCGTCTTGTCGAGGAGCTCATGGCCCGTCTTGCGCTTCCAGCCGCCGGAGCGGGTGGAGTCGGTGTGGAAGTAGAAGTTCTTCTCCATGGCGAGCAGCAGGAGGAACGTGTGCTCGGCGACGGTGGTGTGATTGACGCCGGGGGTGAAGAGCAGGGGGATGCCCTTGGCCGTGAGGGTCTTCACGTCGATCTTGTCCACGCCGATGCCGTACTTAGAGACGACCTTGAGGCGGGGGAGGGCTTTCTCGATCACCGCCGCGGTGATCATGTCGTCGCCGCAGATGTAGCCGTCGAACTGGCCCATCAACGCCAGTGTGTCGGCTTCATTGAGCGGCCCGCGGGCGGTGACGACTTCCCAGCCTGTTTCGGCGAGCATCTTGTGGTGTTCTCCGGGGGTGTCCTGGAAGGAAGTGGTCGTGAGGAGGATACGCGGCTTCGTCATGGGTATATTCGAGCCAAAGGTGGCTTTGGGGTAGGTTTCCGTCAACAGGACTTCTGGGGTGGACTTACCTCGAAAACGGCATTTGGTAGCCCCACCCCGATTTTATGTCGACCCCTGCCCAAAACACCGGAGCCCCCTCGCACCGATGGGTCATTCTGGCCCTTCTGTTCTTCGCCACGACGATCAACTACATCGACCGGCAGATCCTCGCCCTCCTGAAGCCGATGCTCGACGCAGAGCTGGGCTGGACGAACGAGCAGTACGGTTACGTCAACTCGGCCTTCCAGGCGGCTTACGCCTTCGGTCTGGTCGGCTTCGGCTGGTTCATCGACCGTTTCGGCGTCAAGGTCGGTTACGCCGTCTCGATCTTCGCCTGGTCTGCGGCCGCCGCGGCCCACGCGTTGGTCGGCTCGGTTTCGGGTTTCCGCTGGGCACGCGTCGCCCTTGGGGTCGGTGAAGGCGGCAATTTCCCCGCGGCCATCAAGACCGTCGCGCAGTGGTTCCCCCGCTCCGAGCGGGCCTTCGCCAACGCGCTCTTCAATTCCGGCACGAACATCGGCGCCCTCATCGCTCCGGCGGTCATCCCGCTGATGGCCCTCAACTATGGCTGGCGCTCCACCTTCGTCGTCGCCGGCTTGCTCGGCATCGTCTGGATCTTCTTCTGGATCCCGCTCTTCAAGGAAGCCCCTAAGCTCGACGACGAAGAGATCACTTCGAATCGCAAGGTGCCCTGGCTGAGCCTGCTCGGCAAGCGTCAGGCCTGGGCCTACATGATGGCCAAGTTCCTCACCGACCCGGTCTGGTGGTTCTACCTGATCTGGCTGCCTGACTACTTCAAGCGCGAGCAGCACCTCGACCTCAAGGCCTCGGCCCTGCCGCTCGTCGTCCTTTACGGCATCGTCACCGTCCTCAGCATCTTCGCCGGCTGGCTCGTCAAGCGCCTCGCCGAGAGCGGCCACGACATCGTCAAGGTCCGCAAGGTCTCGATGCTCATCTTCGCCCTTTGTTCGCTGCCGATCTTCTTCGTCCGCGGCCTCGGCATGTGGGAAGCGGTGCTGCTCATCGCCTTCGCCGCTTCCGCCCACCAGGCTTGGTCCGCCAGCCTCTACGCGACGATCTCCGACACCTTCCCGAAGGAAGCCGTGGCTTCCGTCTCCGGACTCGGCGGCTTCGTCGGTTCCATCGGCGGCATGATCTTCCCGGTCGTCGCTGGCCGTATCCTCGACAGCAACGCCAACGGTTACGCGGTGCTCTTCGGTTTCTGCGCCTTCGCCTACGTGGTGGCCTTCGCCATCCACCACATCCTCGTGCCGAAGCTCGAGATGGCCGACGTCTGAGACCCGTCGTCACAGCAAAATAAAAGGGCCCCGTGACGGGGCCCTTTTTGTTGGCTTAGCGGGCGGCGCTCAGCCGGCGACGACGATGTTCACCAGCTTGCCCGGGACGACGATCTCCTTCACGACGGGCTTGCCGTCGGTGAACTTGATCACGTCGGCGTTGGCCTTGGCGAGGGCGAGCAGGTCGTGCTTGGAGATGTCCTTGGCGACCTTGGCGGTGGCGCGGACCTTTCCGTTGACCTGGAAGATGACCTCGACGGTCGTCTCGACGAGTTTGGACACGTCCAGTTTGGGCCAGCCGCCGGCGGTGATGGTTTCCTTGTGACCGAGGCGGACCCAGATCTCTTCGCACACGTGCGGAGCGAACGGCGCGGCGAGGCGGACGAAGTCCTCGACGGTCGCGCGGCGCAGGGCCGGTGACTTCTCGGCGACGTTCATCAGGATCATCATCTGCGAGATGGCCGTATTGAACTGCAGGGTCTCGATGTCCTTCTCGACCTTCTGGATGGTGCGATGGAGTTCGCGGACGAGCTCTTCGGACTCGGTGCCATCGGCGCTGATCTTCGGGGAGACCTTGCCGGTGTTCTCGTCGACCGCCAGGCGCCAGAGGCGCTTGAGGAAGCGGGTGATGCCGATGATGCCGTCGGAGTTCCAAGGCTTGGAGGCCT
>JBILXR010000016.1:0-19287 GCA_044378215.1 Opitutales bacterium | reverse complement strand
ATCTCTCCGTCGCGCGTTGCCTGCCCGTGCGTCAGGCGCTCGGCCAGTATCTCGCCGCGCACAAACCGGCCGAACTCGTCCGCGGCCTCCGTTCCGTCACGGTCTCGCATCACGCGGGCATGCGCGGCGAGGCTTACGGCATCCTCGAATGGATGCGTTCGTGCCTCACGCACTGCGCCGGCCTCACCCGCTCGCATCTCGACGTCACCTTCACCCTCACGGAGAAGCCTCCGGCGGGCGACTGCCTCGACGCCGAGTGGATCTTCGCCGACGGCGCCCGCTTCTCCTGGGAGCACTCCGAAGGTTGCTCCCACGCCACGATCGCGTTCTCGCGCAGCCACGACGCCCGCAAGCTCTCGCAGCGCGTCGCCTTCATGGGCGCGCCCGAAGCCTTGTCGGAAGCGGTGTTTTTCTAAAAGGTAGTAGCGGTTGGCGGGTGGCGGTTGGGAAATACAAAGATACAACGTTCTCGGGTCCCAGGTCTCAGTCGTCGGGTATCCGGTTCAGGTATTCAGGTTCGGGTGTCAGACCCGGGACCTGTACCTGTGCCTAAACTGCCGAACCCGATACCAGAGGGCCGAGACCCGAGACCTGAAAATGGCTCCCCAGCCAATTATCCGGTTTCCGGTCTCCCTTTGATTTAAGTGTTTTGTCTTAAGCCACTCCATTCTCCCTCATCCACGCGGCCATGAGCTGGAAGGCTTTGGCGCGGTGGCTGATGGAATCTTTCTTCGCGGGGCTGAGCTCGCCGAAGGTGCGTTCTTCATTGGCCGGAACGAAGAGGGAATCGTAACCGAAGCCTTCGGTACCGACTTCGGCTTCGAGGATCTTGCCCCAGCACTGGCCGACGAATTTGCCGACTTCCTGGTTGGGCCCGAGGAGGATGAGATGGCATTCGAAACGCGCGCCGCGCTTATGGGGCGGAGCCTTCTTCATCGCTTCGAGCAGCTTCGCGCGATTCTGCGCGTCGGTCGCGCCGACGCCGGCGTAGACGGCCGAGTCGACGCCCGGTCCGCCCTGCAACGCGTCGCAGCACAGGCCGCTGTCATCGGCGAGTACCCAGGCCTTGCGCGGCGCGATGGCGCGCAGGGCTTCGGCCTTCAGGCGGCAGTTACCGTTGAAGGTGCCGGAGATCTCTTCGACGTACGGCATGCCGCCGAGGTCCTTGGCCGAGCGCACGCGCACGTCGAGCCGCGCCTTGGCGAACATGCGGCCGAATTCCTCGGCTTTATGCGCGTTACCCGTCGCCAGAAAGATTTCCATGCGGGGAATGTGGTCACGACGGGATGAGAAGGCAAGGGATAGGGGTGGCAGGTGGCGGGAGCATTCAAATCAAAGGGAAACCGGAGACCGGATGATTAGCTGGGGCATTAATATCCGCAGCATTCATTCCGGTTTCCGGTCTCCCTTTGCTTTCATTGTCTTTCCTAGTCCTAGCCCTGGCCCTAGCCCTAAATGGATTGTTTCCGCCCCTTTCCTCCGCCAAGGTATCCCCAGTGTTTGGCCTAACCGCCAACCGCTAACCGCCGTCTCCCAACCGCTTCTTTCCCTTGTCCCTCCGCTGCCTCATCACCGCCGGCCCGACCCGCGAGTTCTTCGATCCGGTTCGCTTCATCAGCAACCCGTCGACGGGCAAGATGGGCTTCGCCTTGGCCACGGCCGCGAAAGAGGCCGGCTGGTCGGTCGATCTCGTCGCCGGTCCGGTCTCCCTGCCGGAACCCGCGGGCGTGATGGTCTACCCGGTCGTCACGGCCGCCGAGATGCACCGTCAGGCCGACGCTTTGTTCGGCCCCTGTGACGTCCTGATCATGACCGCCGCCGTCAGCGACTGGCGCCCGAAGGCGACCGCCCCGCAGAAGCTGAAGAAGGACGGGCAGGGGATGACGGTCGAACTCGAGCCGGTGCCCGACATCGTCTCGGCCCTCGCCGAAGAACGCCGCACCGACCAGTTCCTGGTGGGCTTCGCCGCCGAGACCGAGAACGTCGAGGCCCACGCCCTCGATAAACTCGAGCGCAAAGGGCTCGACCTGATCGCCGCCAATTCCGTCGCCGGCCCCGAGGGCGCCTTCGGTTCCGACGAGAACAAGCTCATCCTGCTCGGTCACGATGGTTACCGCGAGGTGATCGGTCCGGCCTCCAAGGCCGCCGTCGCACGCCAGCTCATCGCCGCCATCGCCCGCCTCGTCGCGGCGCGCAAAGCCCCCTGACCATGGCCCGTCGTCGCTTCAGCCCCCTTGATCGCATCCTCGGCCGTATCGACGACCTCGACGCCCAGAACCTCGCCATCCTCGCCCGCCGCCTCGAACGTGAGCGCGACCTCATGGAGACGGTGCTGGATACGCTTCGCGAGGGGGTGATCGTGCTCTCGCACGACGGTGCCATCGAGTACGCCAACGCCTCCGCCGTCCGCCTCCTCGGCGTCAATCCGGACGACGTCGCGGGCGCTGAACTCCGCCGCCTGTCGCCCGATATCGCGCAGGCCCTCGAACTGCCCGAGACCGTGGGCGCCCTCACGCGCGAACTCGAAGTGCGTTATCCCGAGCCGCGTCTCCTCACGCTCCACCTCGCCCGCGTCGGCGAGCAGCAGGGTGCCGAGCGCAGCCGCCGCGTGGCCGTCCTCAGCGACGTCACCAAGGAACGCGTCCAGACCGAAGACCGCGTCGAAACCGAGCGCATCGATTCCATCGTCTCCCTCGCCGCGGGCGTCGCCCATGAGGTCGGCAATCCCCTCAACGCGATCGGCATCCACCTCCAGCTGCTCCAGCGCGAGGCCGCCAAGCTCGGCGATTCACCGGCCGCGGAGAAGGTCCGCAAGGCCGCCGAGGTCTGCCAGGGCGAGATCAAGCGCCTCGACGGCATCGTCCGCGATTTCCTCGGGGCCGTCCGCCAGACGCCGCCGCACCTCGCTGACACCGATTTGGTCGGCGTCGTCGCCGAAGCGACCACGCTCTTGCGTGAACAGATGGAGCAGCTGGGCGTCCGAGTCTCGCTCGACGTCCCGGGCGAGCTTCCGCTCATCCTCGGCGACCGCAATCAGATCAAGCAGGCGCTCTTCAACGTCATGAAGAACGCCCTCGAGGCCATGGACCGCGGCGGCGACATCCACGTGAAGCTGACGTCCGACGACGAATGGGTCGTGCTTTCGATCCGCGATACCGGGGTGGGTATCCCCGCTGATAAGCTGACGCGTATCTTCGATGCCTATTACACCACCAAGGCCTCCGGCGGAGGCATCGGCATGCTCATCCTCCTGCGCATCCTCCGGGCCCATGGCGGCACGGTGGACATCCAGAGCACCCCAGACGTCGGTACCACGGTCATCCTGCGTTTCCCCCTCAAGCACCGTCGGGTCCGCACTTTGGAAGCCCCGAAGTCTTGAAACCCTCCCGCTTTCCCGTTGTCTTATCCCCACACTCATGAAGTCCCTCGTCCTCTGCCTGCTCGTCCTTCCCGCCTTCGTCCTGGCCCAGGACAAAGAGCTCCCGCTCGAGCTGCCTAAGTCGGTCGCCCTCGGCACGCCTCGTCCGGTCAAGATCAGCAACCTCGAGCCCGTCTCCTCCGCCCCCCGCAAGCTCCCTAAGGTCCCGGCCGCCGCCGTCAACCTCGCCAAGGGCGCTAACGTGACCTCCTCCGCCCGTGAAGCCGCCGCTGGCGATTTCTCCTACGTCACCGATGGTGACAAGGGCGGCGAAGAAGGCTTCGAAGTCGAACTGCCCCGCGGCCATCATTGGGTCCAGGTCGACCTCGCCAAGTCCGCCGAGATCAGCGCCATCGCCGTCTGGCACTTCCACCGCGAGCGCCGGGTCTACTTCAACGTCGTCGTCCAGATCTCTGATGACGCTTCCTTCAAGACCGGCGTGACCACCGTCTACAACAACGACGCCGAAGGCGAACTCGGCCTCGGCAAGGGCAAGGACTACTGCTACTACGAGTCCAACGAAGGCCGCGTGATCCCGGTCGCCGCCGTCAAAGGCCGCTACGTCCGCTTCCACTCCAAGGGCAACTCCGCCGGACCTTCGAACGACTACATCGAAGCCGAAGTCTGGGGCGTCCCGGCCAAGTAAGGCCGGACTTTGCTTGAATCGGGCGGGCTTGCCCGCACCTTGAAGCCGTGAAGGTCATCCGAGCCAAGTCCGCGGGTTTTTGCTGGGGCGTCGAACGCGCCATCGATATCGCCCGCGAGTATGCGCAGAAGGGCCGCCACCCGGTCTACACCGACGGTCCGTTGATCCATAACCGCCAGATGATGGAAGTCCTCACCGGCGAGGGTATCCGCGAGGTCGGCGATTATCGCAGCGAGGCCAAGCTCGAGGTCTCGAAGGCCACCGACGCCGGCGCCGTCATGGTCGTCCGCGCCCACGGCATCTCGCCCGAGCGTCGTGAATATCTCAAGTCGCTCGGCATGGAATTCCGCGACGCCACCTGCCCCGACGTCGGCATCATCGCCGGAAAGGTGCGC
The DNA here is from genome assembly GCA_044378215.1 of Opitutales bacterium. Lineage (GTDB taxonomy): Bacteria > Verrucomicrobiota > Verrucomicrobiia > Opitutales > UBA953 > UBA953. The sequence goes on along the minus strand of JBILXR010000016.1, from coordinate 14,828 downwards.
CTGCACGCGCGCAAGGGCTTCGCCACCGTCATCTTCGGCGACCCCAAGCATCCGGAAGTCATCGGCCTCCTCGGTTATGCCGAAGGCCGTGGCCATGTCATCACCTCACCCGCCGAGATCGCCGCGCTCCCGGACCTCGGCGCGCAGGTCTGCATGGTCTCGCAGTCGACGATGTTCACCGACGAGTTCGCCCAGCTCGCCGCGCAACTGAAGGCCCGCTTCCCGGGTGCGCTGATCTTCGACACCATCTGTGGGGCCACGAAGGACCGCCAGGGCGATATCCTCGAACTGCAGAAGCAGGGCTGTCAGGCGATCGTCGTCATCGGCGGCCGCCACTCCGCCAATACCGTGAAGCTTGCCAAGCTCGTCGAGATCCAGGGCCTGCCTTGCTTCCACGTCGAGACCGCGGCGGAGCTAGATTTCGCCGCTTTGGCCCGTTTCGGCACCGTCGGCGTGACCGCCGGGGCTTCCACGCCGGCCTTCTTGATCGACGAAGTCTGCGACCGTCTGGAAAAGGCCGCCTAAGTCCGCTCGGGCGGGACGTAAGTCATTCCAATTGACGCGCAAAATTATCCCCCGACCGACCCCTGCCGACTTGCAGGGTGGGGCGGGTCGGGTAACTTGAGTCTCAATATGCCCTCAGCCGTCACCATCCTGCTCATCGTCCTCGCTGTCATCGTCGCCGCCCTTGTCATCGCGGCGATCTGGGGCGTGGGCATCTACAACAGCCTCGTCGCGCTGCGAAATGCCTGTAAGAACGCCTTCGCCCAGGTCGACGTACAGCTCAAGCGCCGCTACGACCTGATCCCGAACCTCGTCGAGACTGCCAAGGGCTACATGGCCCACGAGAGCGGCACCCTCACCGCAGTCATCGAGGCCCGCGCCAAGGCCACCCAAGCCAACGTCCGCTTCGCTGGCAACCCGAACGACCCCGCCGCCATGCGGGACCTCAGCCAGGCCGAAGCCGGCCTCAGCGGCGCCCTTGGCCGCCTGATGGTCGTCAGCGAACAGTATCCCCAGCTCAAGGCCGACGCCACCATGCGCAGTCTGATGGAAGAGCTCTCCTCGACCGAGAACCGCATCGCCTTCTCCCGTCAGGCCTTCAACGACGCCGTCTTGTTCTATAACAACGGCCGCGAAGTCTTCCCGCAGATCTTCATCGCGAACGCCTTCGGCTTCCAGGCCGGCGAGTTCTTCAAGATCGAAGATCCGGCCGAGAAGGCCGCCCCGAAGGTCTCGTTCTAAGCGCTGAACTCGGCCCATGGCCGGCACGATGAATTTCTTCCGGGCCCAGGATGAGGCCCGCGGACGCACGACCAAGCTGGTCGTGCTTCTGGTGTTGGCGATCGTGGTGCTCGCCGGCTCTTTCTATGTGATGGCGGTGCTCGGCGAGCCGGCCTTGTTTGGCCAAGGCGAGGTCCAACTCGAATGGTTCCAGCCCAAGCTGTTCTTGGCGACCTCGGGCGTCGCGCTCACGGTCATCCTCGGGGGCAGCTTGCTCCGCATCGCCGAACTTTCCAAGGGCGGCGGCGCCATCGCGGAGCGCCTCGGCGGCCGGCTAGTCGGAGCGACCACCAAGGACCTCTCCGAGCGTCGCTACCTGAACGTCGTCCAGGAGATGGCATTGGCCTCCGGACTGCCGGTGCCGCTGTGCTACGTCATCGACGGCGACGAGACCATCAACGCTTTCGCCGCCGGTAACTCACCGCAGGATGCCGCGGTAGGCGTCACGCGCGGGGCCCTGCGCAACCTGACCCGCGACGAGCTCCAGGGCGTCATCGCCCACGAGTTCAGCCACATCGGCAACGGGGACATGAAGCTAAACCTGCGCATCATCGGGGCGATCGCCGGCCTGACCGCTCTCGCCCAGCTAGGCTATATCTTCTTCCGCCTTGCTGGTTCCGTGCGCGGCAAGAACTCCGCGCCGATCGCGTTGGGTATGGTCCTCGCCGGCATGGTGGTGCTGCTCATCGGCTCGGGTGGCATTCTTTTCGGCAAGATCATCCAGGCCTCGGTCTCGCGTCAGCGCGAGTATCTCGCCGATGCCTCCGCGGTCCAGTTCACTCGCAACCCGCTCGGCTTCGCCTCGGCTCTCCGCAAAGTCGCCGGGCTCTCGGGCGCGCAGCGCGAAGCTTCTTCCGCCGAACTCGAAGCCCAGCATATGTTCTTCGCGGGCTCGGCGGGTTTCCTCGAGTCGCTCTTCTCCTCGCACCCGCCGATCGGAGAGCGTATCCGGCGCGTCGACCCGGCATTCGACGGACATATCCCGGACGTCACCCCGGTCGCCGTCACGGCCGATGATGAGCCGGTCTCCGGCCTCAGCGGCCGGGCCGTCGCGACGCCTCCGCCGCTGCCGACTCCGGCGCGGGCGGTGCCGACGGACCTACAGATCCAGGACTCGGTCGGCTTCCGCGGCGTGATCCCGGCTGCGTTGCGCGAGGCTGCCGAAGACCCGGTGAGCGCGATGGCCGTCGTGCTCGGCTTGATCCTCCGAAGCGACCCCTCGCAGCGTGCCGCCCAACTGGTCCAGGCCGAACCCCTCGCCGGCGGTGAAGTGGTCAGGGAGGCCCGTCGCCTCGACGCCTTGCTCCGCGCCGTTCCGGCCGGCTCACGCGTGGCCTTGCTCGATCTTTCCATGCCGGCCTTGCGTCAGCTCTCCCCGGCGCAGGTCGCGGCCTTCCGCACGGCACTGGAGCGTGCTGGCTACGAAGCCGAAGACGGACTGATCGTCCTGCTCATCCAGGCGTCGATGCGCCGTTATCTTTCGACCGAGAAGAATCAGCCCAGCCGCCCGGGCGATGTCGCCGCCGCCTGCGGACTCGTTCTTTCCGCAGTAGTGCAGACTTCTGGTGAGGATCCCGCGGCGCAGGGCCGGGCCTATGTGCTCGGCGCCGGCGTGCTCGGGATGTCTGGTCTGCCTCCGACCATGGTGCCGTCGCCGCAGGTCGATCTTGCCAAGGTCGATGAAGCCTTGGCCGTCATCGCTGGACAGAACGTACCAGCCCGCCGTCAGTTCGTCCGCGCCATCGGCGCCGCCATGCTGCACGACGGACGCGCCGAGCCCGCCGAGGTCGAGATCGTCCGCGCCGTCGCCGATTCCCTCGGCATCAGTTTCGCGACGGGATTGAGCAGGTAGGGACAGCACCACGTGCTGTCCTGAGAAGTCGTTTCAGGTGGCAGGTGGCGGCCTCGGGTGGCCGGTGGCGGGGAGATGCCAAAAGAAAACCCCCGAACCGAAGTCCGGAGGTTTTGGCCTGCCACCCGTCACCTGGGGCTGCCACCTGCCACCCGAGGTGTGTTTGCAGTTACCCAGCGATCAATGACTCGCCGGTCATCTCCGCCGGCTTCGGCAGGCCCATGAGGGCGAGCAGGGTCGGGGCGACGTCGGCTAGGCGGCCGGTGGGGCGGGTCTTGAGCGACTTGCAGCCGGCCCCGTAGAGGACGACCTCGACGGGGCTGAGGGTGTGGCGCGTGTGGGCGCAGTTTTCTTCAGGCTCCCACATCTGGTCGGCATTGCCGTGGTCGGCCGTGACGAGGGCCTTGCCCCCGACCTGGTCGATGGCGGCGAGGAGGACGCCGAGGCCGCTGTCGACCGCTTCGCAGGCCTTGCAGACCGCGGCGAGGTCACCGGTGTGGCCGACCATGTCCGGGTTGGCGTAGTTGACGACGATGAGGCCGTACTTGCCGGAAAGGATCGCGGCCTTGGCCATCTCGGTGACGTGCGCCGCCGACATCTCCGGCTTCTGGTTATAGGTCGAGACTTCCTTCGGGCTCTGGGCCATGCCGCGCTCTTCGCCGGCGAAGGCTTCTTCGCGGTAGTCGTTGAAGAAGAAGGTCACGTGCGGGAACTTCTCGGTCTCGGCCGTGCGATACTGCGGGATGCCCTGCTTGGCGACCCACTCGCCGAGGATGTTCACCATCTTGGCGGGCTTGTCGAAGACCACGTTGGGGCAGAGGCCCTTCTCGTAGTTCGTGAGGGTAGCGTAGAAGATCTTGAGCAGCTTCGCGCGGGCCCAGCCCTTGAATTCGGGATCGATGAAGGCGCGGGTGATCTCGCGGGGGCGGTCGCCGCGGAAGTTGAAGAACAGCACCGAGTCGCCGTCCTGGATGAAGGCCGTGCCCTTGATGCGGGTGGCCGGGACGAACTCGTCACCGACGGTGTTCGCGTCGGTCGGCTTGTCGTAATAAGCCTGCACCGCTTCGGCGGCCGAGGCGGCTTCGGGGGCGGGGGCGCCGGTGAGGGCGTCGTAAGCGGTCTTCACGCGTTCCCAGCGGTTGTCGCGGTCCATAGCCCAGAAACGGCCGGCGACGCTGGCGACCTTGCCGATACCGATCTTCACGAGCTCGGCTTCGAGCTGCTTGAGGTAGCCGAGGCCCGAGGTGGGCGGGCTGTCGCGTCCGTCCATGAAGGCATGGACGTAGACCTTGGTGAGGCCTTCTTCCTTCAGCAGGCGGAGGAGGGCGTAGAGGTGGGGGAGGGTGGAGTGGACGCCGGCTTCGGAGCAGAGGCCCATCAGGTGGACCGCACCGCCGGTGGCTTTGACGTTCTCGACCAGGCCGCGGAAGGCCTTGATCTGGCGCATGGCGGCCGGATCGGTGAGGCCCTTGTCGATGCGGACGATCTCCTGGTCGACGATGCGGCCGGCGCCGATGTTCTGGTGGCCGACTTCGGAATTACCCATGATGCCGACCGGCAGGCCGACATCGAGGCCGTGGGCCATGATCTCGGTGCGGGGCCAATCCTTGGTCAGGCCGCGGGAGACCGGGATGTTCGCCAGCTTCACGGCGTTGAACTTGTCGTGCTTAGGGTCGTGGTTTTCGCCCCAACCGTCGCGGATCACCAGAAGTACGGGTTTCATAAGTGGATAGGAGGAAGAGATAGGGTGAGTTAGGGCAGGGAGGCAAGAAGCACTGAATTCAAGGGATAGGGGTAGGGACTGGGACAGGTTTAAATGCTTAGGGGTAGTTGCCGGGAGAGGAATCTGACGAATGTAGCCTAGGCTGCAGGTTCTTTCCTGAACCTGCCACTGCGTCTAGGTATCGAAGCCTGTCCCGGCCCCTGTCCCTGTCTCTTGTGATTTGCTCCAACCTTGCCCGCCCTGCTGTAGCGGCTAGGGTGCGGTCATGCCCCGCATCCTCCTCGCTCTGCTCGGATTGGCCTTTTGCGCCATCGCTTCGGCCGCCACGGTCGAAAAGCTCACCATCGACGGCAAGGCCGTGACGGTGAAGGTCCCGGAGAAAGCGGCGCCTGGTAAGCCCTGGCTTTGGGTCGGCGAGTTCGGTGGCCACCTGAAGACCCTCGAGGACGGCCTCGTCGCTCAGGGCTGGCACGTGGTCTATGTCGGCGTGAGCAATCAGTTCGGCTCCGCTCGCTCGATGGCGACTTGGGAAAAGGCCTACGAAGAATTCCACGGCAAGCGCGGCTTCTCCGCCAAGCCCGCGCTCCTCGGCATTTCTCGCGGCGGACTTTACGTGAACGCCTGGGCTCGTCTGCATCCCAATCGCGTCAGCGTGCTCTATCTCGACAACGGCGTGTGCGATATCCGTTCTTGGCCAGGTGGCGTCGCTCTGACGCACCAGAGCAAGGGTAGCGCCAAGGACTGGGCGTTGTATAAGACCGAGTTCGGCTATGCGAACGACGACGAAGCCAAGGCCAAGTCGCTACAGGCAGCCGAAGGACTCCTGCCTGCCATCAAGGCCGGTGTGTTTCTCATCTCGTGCCACGGTACCTCCGACAAGACAGTGCCCTTCGAGGACAACGCCGCGCACGTCATCAAGCTCTGGCAGGACAATGGCGGGCGCGTGAAGGCATTCCCTAAGACTGGCGGCGACCATCATCCCCACGGCCTGTCCGATCCGCAGCCGTTGATTGAGGTGCTGACTGCGGAGGTGAAGTAAAGGTAGGGGCAGCACCACGTGCTGTCCTAGGGCCGCCCTGCGGCGGCCAGGTAGGGCTGACCACCCTTGGTCAGCCGCGGTCGAGCGAGGTCGCTCAACCCTACCTTTAGAGGCAGCTATGTCGTGACGCGCTCAACCCTGCCAATGCAGCTAGGTGGGCAGCACGCGGTGCTGCCCCTGCCTCATTATGCCTCCACCCAGCGGCCCTTTTCCTTGATGAGGTCGACGAGGCGTTCGACGGCTTCTTCCTGCGGGATGTTGAACTTGATGGGGGTCTTGCCGACGTAGAGGTTGATCTTGCCGGGCGCGCCGCCGACGTAACCGAAGTCGGCGTCGGCCATCTCGCCGGGGCCGTTCACGATGCAGCCCATGACGGCGATGGTGACGGACTTCAGGTGACCGGTGCGCTCTTTGATCTGCAAGGTCGTCGACTGGATGTCGAAGAGCGTGCGGCCGCAGCTCGGGCAGGCGACGTACTCGGTCTTCGTCTGGCGCATGCGTGCGCCTTGCAGGATGTCGTAGGCCAGCGTCAGCGACTTCGCGGTCGTGGTCGGCGTCTCGCACGAAAGGAAGTCGCCGTAGCCGTCGACCAAGAGGCCGCCGGCGTGGATCGAGGCCTCGAGGAGGCGGGATTGGAAGCCAGGGTCGATCAGTGTGGCGTTCGCGACGGTGGTGCGGATCCACAGCGGGGCCTTGAGCTTCGCCGCTGCCGCGCAGCGGACAAGCTCGCGGTATGTGCCGGTGGCGTGCAGGCCATCCTGTGGCTGCGTGGACGTGAGGATGAGGCGGCTGGCGGGGATCGCGGCGAGTTCCTGGGCGAGTACGGTGACCGTCGGGCCGTCGACGTCGACCGCCAAGACCGCGTCGTGCTGCGTGACCGCTTCGCCCCAGGCTTTGACCGAGGCGCCATCGTCGGCGGAGAAGGCCTTCACGACCACCAGGCGGCTGCCCGTGCCTTCGAAGGGGAAGTCGGCCGGGGCGAGGCTGGTCTCGACGAAGAGGGCGGGGACGGCTTGTCCGAGGGCCTTACGCAGCGAGCGGAGGCCGGCGGCGTGAGCAGGGTCGTCGAGGCGCAGGAGCAAGCCTTCGGCGCGGACTTCGCGCTGGGCGGCATGGACGTCGAGAATCTCCTTCGCTGCGGCCTGCCAATCGGCGAGGCCGGCGACGCTGCGAACGATCACGCGCGGCGTTTCGGCGGAGCCGGCGAGGCACTTCTTCGACAGCTCGATGCTCTCCGTCGCCCGGCGGGTGAAGGAGAACGGATCAGCCGGGTCGGCGGGAAGATGGACGGACGAAACGGCACCCAGTTCGGCCAAGATTTCAGCGCGGCGGACGATTTCGCGACAGACCGGGATTTCGAACCAGGGGTCTTCCGTCAGCGAGACGCGGATCGTGTCGCCCAGGCCGTCGGCGAGCAGCGAGCCGATGCCGATGGCGGACTTGATGCGGGCGTCTTCGCCTTCACCCGCCTCGGTCACGCCGAGGTGGAGAGGGTAGTCCATGCCGAGTTCCGTCATGCGGGCGGCCGCGAGGCGGTAGGCCTCGACCATCACCTTCGGGTTCGAGGACTTCATCGACAGCACCATGTCCCTGAAGCCGTGGGATTCCGCGATACGGATGAACTCGAGGGCGGACTCCACCATCCCGTTCGGCGAGTCGCCGAAGCGGTTCATGATGCGATCCGAAAGCGAGCCGTGGTTGGTGCCGATGCGGAGGGAGCGTCCGAGCTCCTTGGCGCGGAGGACCAGCGGCGTGAAGGCCGCGTGCAGGCGCTCGAGTTCCTCGGCGTAGGCGGCGTCGGTGTATTCGAGCACCGCGAACTTCTTCTTGTCGGCGTAGTTGCCCGGGTTCACGCGGATCTTCTCCACGTGTTCGACCGCCTCCATCGCCGCGGACGGCAGGAAGTGGATGTCGGCGACCAGCGGCTGCGTGAAGCCCGCGGCGCGGAACTTCTGACGGATCTCCTTAAGCGCGGCCGCCGCGGCCTTGTTCGGGGCCGTGATGCGGATGATCTCGCTGCCCGCTTCGGCGAGACGGATCGCCTGCGCGACGGTCGCCGCGACGTCCTCCGTGTCGGAGGTCGTCATCGACTGCACCCGGATCGGATTGTTGCCGCCCACGCCCACGCCGCCGACGTTCACGACGCGGGTGAGGCGGCGGACCATGCGGTGGCGGGAGGGACGGGTGTCCGAGGGCATGGGGTCAACTCAACCCCTTTGCCCGCAGAGGTCAACGAGCGTCAGAAATCCCAGCGCCAGGTGGAAGGAATCCACTGGTAACCCTTGCGGCCGTTGGGGGCGACCACGCCCAGGCCGGGCCAGGGGAGGTGGAAGCCGTAGGCGCGTTCCTTGGTGGCCGCGATCTCCGCGAAGACCTTCTTGCGGGTGGCGATGGCCGTCGCCGGATCGTGGTCGAAGTCGATGAACCAGCTCGGGTCCTCGAGCATGAGCACGTGGTTATGGGCGAGGTCGGAGAGGTGGAGCAGCGACTGACCGTCGGATTTGATGCGGTAGATCGCATGGCCGTCGGTATGGCCCGGGGCGGCCAGGATCGTGATCGCGCCGTCGAGGATCTGGTCGCCGTCCTGGTGCAGGACCAGGTTGGGCTGCAGCGTGTCGAACGAGCCGCGGACGTTCTTGATCATCCCCTTGATGTCGTCGGTGCGGTGCGATTTCGAGAAGTCCGGTTCCTTGCCGCGCCAGAAATCGACTTCGGTCCGCAGCACGTGCAGGGCCGCGTTGGGGAAGAGGATGCGGTTCTTGCTGGCGAAGCCGCCGATATGGTCGATGTGCGAGTGGCTGAGCAGCGCGTGCGTGACCTGCTCCGGCTTGATGTCCACCTCCGGCGTGGCCATCGCCTGGGCGAGCCAGCCCCACGTGTCGCGTTCCACCGGTCCGAAGCCGGAGTCGATGAGGATCACTTCCTTGTCCTTCCGCAGGAGCAGGATGTTGATGTAAAGGGTCACGTCGTCCGGGCGTTCGCCTTGGTCCACGAGGGCCTTGGTCATCGCGGCCGTCTCGGTCTTCGGGAACATCTTCTTCGTGACGCAGTTCTTGAACGTACCGTAGCCGTCGCTGATGGACCACGCCTCGAACTTGCCGATGGCGAACTTGTAGATGTACGGGTCGGTGATCTTCTTGCGCGGCAGGGCCTTCGCTTCGGCCTGGGCGGCATCGGCGGCGGACAGGGCTGCGGGGACGCTGAGCGCGGCGAAAGCGGCGCCGAGGCTGCCGAGGAAGTTGCGGCGGGAGTTTCCGGGGAGGGGCTTTTCCATGGGGGTATAGTCCTGAAATAGGCGCATAAGTTCCCCAGTGCAAACGTAACGCAAGGGGTAGGAGTAGGTAAGGGCTAGGTCGATTACTGCCCCAAACCCTGCCACTACCCCTGCCGAGCCTCAGGCTCGGCTCACTTCTTCACGCTGAAGTCCTGCGGTTTATAGACGTGGCGTTCCAGGAGCTGCTGCTTGAGCTGGAGCTCGCTGTCGCCGGAGCAACGGCGGACGTCGTGCAGGATGATGTAGGCCATCAGCGAGAGCAGGAGGGCCATGAAGGTGTACTGCAGGATGATGACCGCCTTATTGCTCAGTACGCCCTTGGTGAAGCGCTGGATCGTGGCGATGAGCATGTGGCCGCCGTCGAGGACCGGGATCGGCAGCAGGTTGAGCACGGCTAGGTTCAGGTTGATCAGCACCGTGAACCAGAGCACGCGACGGATGTCTTCGGAGAGATTGTAGTAGGTCTTCGTGATCGAGATCACCGAAGCGAGCTGCTTGACCTGGATGTCGGACCCGCGGTCGAAGAGACGACCGAGCGTCGTGAAAGTGGACTTCACGATCCCCGTGCAGGTCTCCCAAGGGTTGCGGTAGGCCAGTTCCGTCTGGGTCACGAAATACGTGCCGATCTGGGCGTGCTGGACGGGCTGCTTGTCGACGGACTGGGCCTTCTTGAGCGTGAGGTTGCCGGCTTCGCCGTTGGCGCGCTTCCAGTAGAGGGTCAGGTCGCGCGGCGTACGACCGACGGCCTGCACGAGGCCATCCAGCGAACGGACCGAGACAATCTGGTCGCGGCCATCGACCTTGTCGATGATCGTGCCGATCTTGAGCGTCTCCGCGAGGGCGGGGTCGTCGGGTGAGATGCCGAGCACCATCAGCTGGTCGCGGACCGCCTCGGAATCATTGGTCAGGAGGTCGCGCGTCGCGGGGACGAGGATGAGCGAGTGGCGGCGATCTTCACCGTAGGCGATGATGCTGACCGGGTTGACGGTCGTCGTCATCTGCGGGGTGATGACGACCTTGGCGGAGACGCCGTCGGCCTGTTCGATCAGGAGCGTACGGGGCTTGGCGCCGCCCTTGCGGAGGAGTTCGCGGAACTCGACGGTGTTGTTGAGCGGCTGACCGTCGATGGACAGGATGCGGTCGCCGGCCTTGAGGCCGGCCTTCTCGGCGGGCGAGCCCGGCGCGGGCGTGCCGACGATGACGGCGGTGCGCGGCTGGAGTCCGGCCACGCGGACCTTGTCGCCGGACTGCGCGTTGACCTCCAGGCGGGTGGGCTGCACCACGACCTCCATCGTCTCGCCGCCGCGTTCGATCTTGAACGTCGCGGTGGGGTTGCCTTGCGAGTCCTTGCGATTGCCGAGCATGACGGCCTCGCTGATCTGGTTGAAGTTCGTGACCGTGGCGTCGTCGACCGAGAGGACCTTGTCGCCCGAACGCAGGCCGGCCTTGAAGGCCGGGCCCGGGACGGTGTTGCCCAGGCCGAGTTCGGCGAGGTGTCCGGAGCTCGTCACGACCTGCTCGGGGACGTAGCCGATGACCGTGGAATTGCTGCCGGAGGCGACCGGGACGCCGGTGACCCAGAGCACGCAGGCGAGGGCGAAGGCGAAGATGACGTTGAAGACCGCGCCCATGACCGAGACGATCATCTTGTCGGCGTAGGAGATCTTCGGGAGCTTCTCGGCCTCTTCGCTGTTCGCACCTTCGATGCCTTCCATGTCGGCGAGCTGGGGCAGGGCGACGTAGCCGCCCAGGGGGATGATCGACACGCGGTAGTCGACGCCGTCCTTGCCGGTCCAGCCGAAGAGCCGCGGGCCGAAGCCGATCGAGAAGCGTTCGATCTTCAGGCCGCGCTTGCGGGCGGCGAGGAAGTGGCCGAGCTCATGCACGAAGATCGAGCCGCCGAAGAAGATGGCGACGAGGGCGAGGCCCCAGAGGGAGCCGAGGAGGTCGCCGAAAGAAAGGTTGTCCATGTAAAGGGGAGGGAAAGGGGTTATTTCAAAGGCCGAGGCCCGGGGCGAGCCTGGACGCGACGACGCGCGTCTCAGCGTCGGCGGCGAGGACATCGTCCAAAGAGACCGGTTCGCGGGCCGAAACCGCCGCCAGGGTATGTCCGACGAGCTCGGCGATGCCCGTGAAGGGCAGTTTCCCGGCCACGAAGGCGGCCACGGCGACCTCATTGGCCGCGTTGAAGACCGCCGGGGCGGTGCCGCCGGTGGTGGCGGCCGCGCGGGCCAGGCCGAGGCAAGGATAGCGGGCCGGATCCGGCGGCGTCATCCCCAGCGTGAGGGCTTGGGCGAGATCGAGGCGCGGGGCGGGGCAGGGCAGGCGCTCCGGGAAGAGCAGGCAATCCTGGATGGGGTAGGCCATCGAGGGCGGCGAGAGCAGCGCCTGGAGGCTGCCGTCGGCGAGCGTGACCAAGGAGTGGATGATGCTCTGCGGGTGCACGACGACGTCGATGCGGTCGGCGGGGACGTCGAAGAGCCAGCGCGCTTCGATCACCTCGAGGCCTTTGTTCGCCATCGTGGCGGAATCGATCGTGACCTTCGGGCCCATGCTCCAGTTCGGATGCTTGAGCGCCTGGTCGAGCGTGACGTGACGGAGATCGGCGAGAGGCTTATCGCGGAAAGCGCCGCCCGAGGCCGTGAGGACGAGACGCGCGATGTCGGCCTTGGGCTTGTCGCGCAGGAGCTGATGGATCGCGTTGTGCTCGCTGTCGACCGGCAGCAGGCGCGCGCCGGAGACGCGGGCGGCTTCGGTGACGAACTTGCCGGCGAGGACGAGGAGTTCCTTGCTCGCGAGGGCGACGTCCTTCTTGGCCTTGAGCGCCGCGAGCGTGGGCGCCAGGCCGGCGGTGCCGACGACGGCGGAGACGACCATCGAGACTTCGGGAAGGCACGCGACTTCGGTCAGGCCGGCGGTGCCTTCGAGGATGCGGGTGCCGGCGGGGAAGGCTCCCGAGGCGCGGGCCTCCGCGGCGGCGGCCGGATCGGCCAGCGCCACGACGGCGACGGCGAATTCCTTGGCCGGGCCGACGAGTTCGCGCCAACGCGAATGGGCGGCCAGTCCGGCGATGCGCAAACGGGACGGGTGGGCCCGGACGACGCTCAGGGTGGTCGTGCCGATGGAGCCGGTGGCTCCGAGGATGGCGATGGCCCGGACGTGCATGCGGCGTGGGTGCATCGAGGCAACCGCAGGAGACGAAGGTGGCAAGCAGTTTGGGCTGGGGGCGGCTTTTCGCCGTTCGACGCTTGTCTCTTTCGTCGGGATAGGTTGCCTGTCCGTATGGCCACTCAGCCTCAGGACCTCACCGGACTCTCCCACCTCGGGAACACCCAGAACAAGCCCCAGCAGACGCTGGAGACCTTCCCGAACCGCAACGCGGGCCGGAACTACACCGTCGAACTCACGACGGAGGAGTTCACCTGCCTGTGCCCGGCGACCGGCCAGCCCGACTTCGCCAAGATCACGATCCGCTACGTGCCGGGCCCGCGCATCGTGGAGTCGAAGTCCCTCAAGCTTTACTACTGGAGCTACCGCCAGCAGGGCATGTTCCACGAACACCTGACCAACAAGATCCTCGACGACCTCGTCGCGGCGATCGACCCGATCTGGTGCGAAGTCACCGGTGCTTTCGGCGTCCGCGGCGGCATCGGCATCACGGTGCGCGCCGTCCACGGCAAGCAGCCGCAGCCGTGAAGCGTCGCCCCGTCCAGCCAGACGACGGGGAACCGACGGATTGGCCGGGCTCGGCCCAGGTCTCTGATTTCCTGACGCGTCAGCTCGCCGGTCGTCGCCTGGCGGCGCGTTCGTGCCTGACCTACGGGCGTTCGCTCAAAGGCTTCGCGCTCTGGATGAAGTCCAACGGCGGCTGGGACGGCGATTGGTCCAAGCTGACCGCGCGCAACCTGCGCGACTTCGTCATCGAGCGCCAAGGCACGCACCACCGTCGCTCGGTGCATAACCAGGTCTCGGCCCTCCGCGCTTTCCTCGCCGACCTCCGCGAGCGCGGCGGCATCACCACGACGCCCGCCGCGGGCCTCGTGCTGCCCAAGCTGCCGAAGTCTTTGCCGAAATTCCTGACCGAGGCGCAGACCGACTCGTTGATGGACGCCGCGGAAGATTCCGAAAAAGACGATCCGCAGGAAGTCGCGCGTGATATGGCCATCCTCGAACTGCTCTACGGCGGTGGCCTCCGCGTCTCCGAACTGTGCGGTATCGACGGCGGTGATCTCGACCTCGGTTCCGGACTCGTGCGCCTCATGGGCAAGGGGTCTAAGGAACGCGTCGTGCCCGTCGGCGACTCGGCCGTCAGCGCCGTGAAGGCTTATCTCGCGCTGCGCGGCGCGCCGGCGCGCGGCGAACCGTTGCTGCTCGCCGCTCGCGGCGGCCGGCTCAATCCGCGCGCGGTGCAACTGATGCTGAAGCGCAAGCTCGCGGTCGCCGGCCTGCCCGCGGACCTCACCCCGCACAAGCTACGCCACGCCTGCGCGACGCACCTGCTCTCCAACGGCGCCGACCTCCGCCTCGTGCAGGAGCAGCTCGGCCACGCCTCGCTTTCGACCACGCAGATCTACACGCACCTCAGCGTCGCCAAGCTGCGTGAGGTCCATCGCAAGTCGCACCCGCGCGCCTGAGCCGCTGATTCGCCTCGCCTCCCCGGGCTCGTCGGAGCATCGTGCGGCGTGCTCGTCGAAGCCGCCCAAGCGAAGCTGAACCTCTCGCTGGCCATCACCGGCCGGCGGGCCGACGGCTTCCATGAACTCGTCAGCCTCGTGGCGCCGATCGCGCTCGCCGACACCCTGACGCTCGACGTCGGCCGACCGCTCGGTCTCACGTGCGATGACGCCGCGTTGCCGGTCGATGGCACGAACCTCGTGCTCAAGGCCGCGGCCGCTTACGCCAGCCGCCGTCCCGCCGCGCCGACCGGACACTTCCATCTCACCAAGCGCGTGCCGCATGGCGCCGGCCTCGGGGGCGGCAGCGCCGACGCCGCCGCGGCGTTGCGTCTGTTCGATCGTGCGTCGGGCGACCCCCTCGGCCCCGAGGTGCTTGAAGCGCTCGCGGTGGAAGTCGGTTCCGACTGTCCTTTCTTCGTGCGTGGGCAGGCTGCGGTGATGCGGGGTAGGGGAGAGCGGCTGGAAATCCTGCCGCCCGCCGCCCGCGCCGCTTTGACGGGACGTAAGGTCGTCCTCGTGAAGCCGCCCTTCGGTGTGCCGACGCCCGAGGCCTATGGTCTGCTCGCCCAAGCCGGAAAGTATCGTCCGGCCGCGCAGGCCGAAGCCGAGCTCGCGTCCTGGCTTGCTCGGCCGGCCGCTGATCCCGTGAAACTGGGTAACGACCTCGCGGCCCCTGTCTTCTCTAAGTATGTAGCCCTGCCGGCCGGCCTGGCCTCTTTCCGTCGCGTGACCGGGTCGGACTGGCAGATGACCGGCAGCGGCAGCGCCTGTTTCGCCTGGGTCGAGGACGGTTTCGACCAAGCCGGCCTGCACGCGGACGCTGTGCGGGTCTGGGGGCCTGGGGTATGGGTGGTGGAGACCGTTATTTCGGGTTAGTTTCGGCTTTACTGTCGGCCATCGGGTCGCCAAGTTGCGATTCACTATCACCCATGGGAAGCCTCAAGAAGAAGCGTCGTCTGAAGATGAACAAGCACAAGCGC
>JBILXR010000015.1:0-19355 GCA_044378215.1 Opitutales bacterium | reverse complement strand
GGTCTCTGCTCCCGCCGCCACTTCCTCGAAGCCGGCGGCTTCGGTCTCGGCATGCTCGGCCTGGCCACCCTGCTGCGTCAGGACGGCCTCCTCGCGGCCCCGATGAAGCCGCTCCTCGGCAACGAGACCTTCGACCTCCTGCCCAAGCAGCCGCCCCGTCCCGCCAAGGCCAAGGCGATGATCTCGCTCTTCATGATGGGCGGTCCGTCGCAGATGGATCTCTACGACCACAAGCCGATGCTCACCAAGTGGCATGGCCAGAAATTCCCCGGCGACATCAAATACGACAACGTCGCGCAGGCCTCGGCCAAAGTGCTGGGGTCGTTCTGGAAGTTCTCCCGCCACGGCAAGTGCGGGATGGAGCTCAGCGAGCTCCTCCCCCATCTCGGCACGGTCGCCGACGATATCTGCCTGATCCGCTCGATGAAATCGGGCGTGAACAACCACCTGCAGGCCATGCTCGCCATGCAGACGGGACGCATCACCTCCGGCAATCCGACCATGGGCGCCTGGGCGACCTACGCGCTCGGCAGCGAGACCAAGGACCTGCCGGCCTATGTCGTCATGGGCCACCCGAACGGCCTCCCGACGTTCGCCAACCAGCACTGGTCCAACGGCTGGCTGCCGTCGATCTATCAGGGAACGTTCGTCCGCGCCACCGCACCGCACATCCTCAACCTCGACCCGCCGGCCGCCCTTCAAGGCAAGCCGCAGGAACGCCAGATGGAGCTCCTCCGCGCGATGAACGCCGCGCACGCCGCCAATCATCCGGGCGAGAGCGACCTCCAGGCCCGCATCCAGAGCTACGAACTCGCCGGCCGCATGCAGCTGGCCGCCAAGGAGGCCTTCGACATCTCGTCCGAGCCGAAGCACATCCTTGAGCTCTACGGCGTCGGACGCAAGGAGTGCGACGACTACGCCCGACGCTGCCTGATCGCCCGACGCCTCGTCGAACGCGGCGTGCGCTACGTGCAGGTACTCAACCAAGGCCAGAGCTGGGACAGCCACGGCTCGATCAAGTCGGCCCTCCCGACCCTCTGCGCCGCTACCGACCGCCCGAGCGCGGCGCTGGTGGCCGACCTCAAACAGCGCGGCCTCCTCGACAGCACCATCGTGCACTGCGGCGGCGAGATGGGCCGCCTGCCGGTGCTCCAGAACGACGCCGGCGAGGCCAAGTGGGGCCGCGATCACAACACCTACGGCTTCAGCCAGTGGGTCGCCGGCGGCGGTTTCAAGGGCGGACTGACCTACGGTGAGACCGACGAGTGGGGCCACAAGGCCGTGAAGGACGTCGTGAACCATTACGACTGGCACGCCACCATGCTGGACTGCTTCGGCTTCGAACACGATAAGCTCGTCTACAAGCGCAACGGCGCCGCCTTGACCCTGACCAATAACCAGCCCGCCCGGGTGGTCCGCGAGCTTCTGGCCTGAGTCTCGCCGGGGGTTGCAAAATCCCTGAGGACGGCTTGATTCGGGTCAATGGCCCGCCCCGCCCTGTTGCTCGCGCTCGCGCTCGTCTGGTCCTCCCCGGCGGACGCCAAGGTCTCCTTCAACCGGGAGATCCGCCCGATCCTTTCCGAACAGTGCTTCTCCTGTCACGGCTTCGACGCGAAGCACCGCAAGGCCGACCTCCGCCTCGATACCCGCGAGGGCGCCGTGGCCGACAACGATGGCGTCCGGGCCATCATCCCCGGCGACCCGGCGAAATCCGAACTCTGGAAACGGCTGCTTTCCCAGGATCCGGAGGAAGTCATGCCTCCGCCCGAGGCGCATAAGCCGAAGCTGACGGCGAAGCAACTGGCGACCCTCCGCCGTTGGATCGAAGAAGGCGCCCCTTACGAACCCCACTGGGCTTTCACCGCCCCGGTCCGCCCGACGCTGAAGGAGAAAGGTCCCGCCGCGATCGACGCGCTCATCGACCTGGGACTCAAGGAGGCGGGCCTGACCGCCTCGCCCGAAGCCTCGCCGGATAAACTGCTGCGTCGACTCTCACTCGACCTCACCGGCCTGCCGCCGACGCCGGCCGAACTTACGGCCTTCGCTCAGGCCCGCGCCAAGGACCCGGAGGCGGCCTATGCCGCCGCCGTCGAACGCCTGCTCGCCTCGCCCGCCTACGGCGAACGCTGGGGCCGCTGGTGGCTCGACCAGGCCCGCTACGCCGACAGCAATGGCTACTCGATCGACGCCCCGCGCAGTATTTGGAAATACCGCGACTGGGTCGTGGGCGCGCTCAACGCCGACCTGCCCTTCGACCGCTTCACGATCGAACAGCTCGCAGGCGACCTCCTCCCGGACGCCGGCGAAGCGCAGCGCGTCGCGACCGGCTTCCATCGCAACACACCGATCAACCAAGAAGGCGGCATCGACGTGGAGCAGTTCCGCATCGACAGCGTCTTCGACCGCGTCGGCACCACGGGCACCGTCTGGCTCGGCCTAACCGTCGGCTGCGCCCAATGCCACGACCATAAGTTCGATCCGGTGACGCAGAAGGAGTTCTACCGGATGTTCGCGTTCTTCAACAACCAGGACGAGCCGGCGATGAAGGTCGCGGATCCGTCCCGCGACGAAGCCAAGCTGTCCGCCGCCGCGCTCGAGGCCGACAAGGCGCTGGCGACCTGGCTCGACCAAAACAAAGCCACCCTGCAGACGTGGGAAGCCGGACTGACCAAGGCGACCTCGGCCAAGCTGCCGGGACCGGCGAAGGCCGCCCTCCGCAAAACCGCCGCGAAACGCAGCGTCACCGAACGCGCCCTCCTCTTCGCCGCCGGGCCCGGCGTCGCGGACAAGGAATTCAAAGCACTGATGAAGAAAGCCAAGGACGCCGCCGACCTGCGCGACGCGGCTCCGACGACGCTCGTGCTCAAAGAGCGCGCCGAGCCACGCAAGACGCACCTGCTGACCGCCGGCGACTTCACCCGTCCCGCCGAGGAGGTCACACCCGGAGTCCTCGGAGTGCTACACACCTTCAAGACCGACCAAGGGCCCGTCGACCGCCTCGACCTGGCCCGCTGGATCGCCTCCAAGGACAATCCGCTGACCGCCCGCGTCATCGCGAACCGCGTCTGGCAGGCCTACTTCGGCCGGGGCATCGTCGAGACCGACAACGACTTCGGCTCGCAAGGCACGACGCCCTCCCATCCTGAGCTGCTCGACTGGCTGGCGGTGGAGTTCGTCGAACGCGGCTGGAGCCTCAAGGCCCTGCACCGCACGATCGTCCACACGCGCGCCTATCGTCGCGACTCCGCGAACCGAGCCGACCTCCACGCCAAGGACCCTGATAATCGCCTGCTCGCCCGGCAGACCCGCCTGCGCCTCGACGCCGAACTCGTCCGTGACTCCGCGTTGGTCGCCAGCGGCATCCTGACCCACAAGGTCGGCGGCCCGCCGGTCTACCCGCCTATCCCCGACGGCGTGATGTCCCTCGGACAGGTGAAGCGCGTCTGGAACACGAGCAAGGGCGAGGACCGTACCCGTCGCGGACTCTACACCTTCACGTATCGCGTGACCCCGCCGCCGGCCTTCGCGGTGTTCGATGCCCCGGACGGCCTGGCGTCGTGCACCCGTCGCAACCGCAGCAACACCCCGCTGCAGGCCCTGACGCTGCTCAACGACCCGGCTTTCTTCGAAGCCGCGCAGGCGCTCGCCGGCGTGATCAAGAAGGAAGGCCTCGCCTCCGCCTTCGTACGCTGCACCTCCCGCCAGCCGGAGCCCGACGAACTCGCCGTCCTCAGACCGCTCGAGCCCCTCTCGGCCGCACGCGCCCTCCTCAACCTCGACGAGACCATCACCCGTGACTGAACTTCTCCGCCTGCGGGACCGTACCCGACGCCACTTCTTCCGCGACTGCGGCGTCGGCCTCGGCTCGATCGCCCTTTCCTCGCTGCTCGCCCAGGACAAGCCCGCGGCTTCGGCCGATCCGCTTGCCCCCAAGACGCCGCATCACAAGCCCAAGGCCAAGAGCATCATCTACCTCTTCATGGCCGGCGGCCCCAGCCAGCTGGAGTTCTTCGACCACAAGCCGAAGCTCAACGAACTCAACGGCCAGCCCATCCCGGCCAGTTTCATCGAAGGCAAGCGCTTCGCCTTCATGGGCTCGAGCCACCGCGTCAACCTCCTCGGCCACGACAAGAATTTCAAGCAGCACGGCGCGAGCGGCGCCTGGGTGAGCGACATGCTCCCGCACACGGCGTCGATCGCCGACGAGCTGTGCTTCGTCAAGAGCTGCAAGACCGACCTCTTCAACCACGCGCCGGCCAAGCTGTTCATGAACACGGGCAGCGGCCTCTTCGGCCGCCCGAGCATGGGCGCTTGGATGACCTACGGACTCGGCAGCGAATGCGCCGACCTCCCGGGTTTCGTCGTCCTGCAGAGCGGCCCCCGCGGCCCGCGCGGCGGGGCCTCGCTCTGGGGCAGCGGCATGCTCCCGAGCACCTACCAGGGAGTCCCCCTGCGCGCCCATGGCGAACCCATCCTCAACCTGACCAACCCGCAAGGCGTGGCCTCGGAGGAACAACGCAAGGTCATCGACGCGGTGCGCGAACTGAACCGCGGCCGTTTGGAGAAGACCGGAGACGACGAGATCTCGGCGCGTCTCAACGCCTACGAGATGGCCTACCGCATGCAGACCAGCGCGCCGGCGGTCATCGACCTGCGTGGCGAAAGCAAGGCGACCCTCGACCTCTACGGCATCAAGGAACCCTCCGAAGCCAGCTTCGCCCGCAATTGCCTCCTCGCCCGACGTCTCGTCGAACGCGGCGTGCGCTTCGTCCAGCTCTACGACACCAACTGGGACCACCACGGCGGCGTCACCGAGAACCTGCAGCAGCATCTGCCCATGAAGGCCAAGGACATCGACCAGGCCTGCGCGGCGCTGGTCAAGGACCTCAAGTCCCGCGGCCTGCTCGACGACACCATCGTCGTCTGGGGAGGCGAGTTCGGCCGTACCCCGATGGGCGAAGTCCGCGAGTTCACCGGACGTAACCATCACATCGACGCTTTCACCATGTGGTTCGCCGGCGGCGGCTTCCGCCCGGGCATGACCTACGGCGAGACCGACGAGTTCGGCTTCGGCGCGGCCAAGGACCCCGTCCATGTCCGCGACATCCACGCGACGCTCCTCCACCAGATGGGACTGAACCATGAAAGGCTGACCGTCAGGTCCCAGGGTCTCGACGTCCGCCTCACCGGGGTCAACCCCGCCAAGGTCCTGAAACCCCTGCTGGCCTGAATGAGACGATAGTGCCACCCCTTGGAACATAGGGAGTAGTAAGGCGTCATAGTGAGGGTATAATCGTGATACCCCCATGTCCGACCCGCTCGAGCTGACCCGCCGCCGCTTCCTCGGCCAGATGACCACTGGCATGACGGGGCTGGCTTTGTCGCGCCTGCTGATGTCCGACCTCGGCGCGGCCGTGCCGCCCGGCGCCCACTTCGCCCCGAAGGCCAAGCAGGTCCTGCAGATCTTCTGCCCTGGCGCGGCTTCGCATGTCGACCTCTGGGACTATAAGCCTGAACTCATCAAATACGACGGCACTCCCCTGCCCGGTCCGGCCGAGGTGACCTTCCAGGGCAAGAACGGCAACCTGATGAAGTCGCCGTGGGACTTCAAGCCCGCCGGCAAGAGCGGCAAGATGATCACGTCGAACCTGCCGCACATGGCGAAGCACGTCGACGACATCGCGTTCATCCACTCGATGACGTCGCGCAGCAACACGCACGGGCCGGGCTGCGTGGCGATGAACACCTGCTTCACCCGCGACGGCTTCCCGAGCGCCGGCACGTGGGTCAGCCACGCGCTGGGTTCGCTCAACCAGAACCTGCCGACCTACGTCTCCGTCCAAGACGTCCGCGGCGAACCGCCCAACGGCAAGGCCAACTGGGGCAACGGCTTCCTGCCCGCCCGCCACCAAGGCGTCAGCCTCGCGGCCCAGCAGCCCCTCCGCAACCTCGCCCGACCCGAAGGCATCACCGACGAGGCCGACCGGGACACCCGCGACTTCCTGCAGACGCTCAACGCCGAGCACGCGGCCGAACGAGCCGGCAACGACGAACTCCGCGCCCGCATCGCCGCCTACGAACTCGCTGCCAAGATGCAGCTCTCCGCGCCGGAGGTCAGCGACCTCTCCCGCGAGCCGGCGCACGTCCACGCCCTCTACGGCACCGCCGACGCCAATCCGCTCAAGGCCGCCTACGCCAAGAACTGCCTGCTCAGCCGCCGCCTGCTCGAACAAGGCGTCCGCTATGTCAGCCTCTATTGCGCCTCCCGCGCGAGCGCGGTCGACGGCTTCCTCAACTGGGACGCGCACAAGACGCTCAAGTCCGACTACGACCGCCACTGCCCGATCTTCGACCAGCCCACGGCCGCGCTCCTCACCGACCTCAAGCAGCGCGGGATGCTCGACGACGTCCTCATCATCTGGTGCACCGAGTTCGGCCGCATGCCCACCCACCAGGTCGGCACCTCGGGCCGCGACCATAATCCCGACGCCTACACCACCTGGATGATGGGCGCCGGCGTCAAAGGCGGCGTCTCCTACGGCGCGACCGACGAGATGGGCCGACGCAGCGTCACCGATGTCGCGACCTGCTACGACTTCTACGCGACGGTGCTGCACCTCCTCGGCCTGGACCACGAGAAGCTCACCTATTATCACAACGGCGCCAACCGCCGCCTCACCGACGTCCACGGTCACCTGATCAAGCCCATCCTCGCATGAGAAGCATTGCCGTCTACGCCTTGCTGTTAGCCCTGCAACTGGCGGTGACCGCCACGCTCAACGCAGCGGACGGCCGGAAGCAGAAACCTAACGTCATCGTGATCCTCGCCGATGACCTCGGCTGGGCGGACTTGTCGTGCTACGGCAGCACCTTCCACGAATCACCCAATCTCGATAAACTCGCCGCCCTGGGAATGCGCTTCACGCAGGCGTATTCGAGCAGTCCGTATTGCTCGCCTTCACGCGCCGCCATCATGACCGGAAGGCATCCGGCCCGCCTCAAGATCACGGATTACATCCCGAGCAATGGCAAGAGTGGCAAACTGCTGCCGGCACAGATGAGGATGGAACTACCGCTCGAGGAAGTGACCATGGCCGAGGTGCTGCGCGATGCGGGCTATGCGACGTGGCACGTTGGGAAATGGCATCTTGGCGATCTCGGCTACTACCCCGAGGACCAGGGCTTTCAGGTCAACATCGCTGGGCACGCGGGCGGACTGCCGCCGAGCTTCTTCTGGCCTTACGGCAACAAGCTCAACGAAGCGGTGCCGAAGCCCCAAAAACGTGGCAGCTATCACTCGCGAGGTGTGCCCGGTGTTGTCACCGGCGGAAAAGAAGGCGAGCACCTCTGCGACCGCCTCACCAGCGAAGCGATGAAGCTGATCGAAATGCGCAAACCAGAGCAGCCCTTCTTCCTCTACCTTCCTTTCTACGACGTGCATACGCCCATCATGGCGAAGCCCGAACTCGTGAAGAAATACGAGGCGAAAGCCGCCCGCCTCGGTCTGCCAACCGTGCCGAAGGCACCCGGTTTCACCGAGGACAACCGCGCCCATGGCGGCATCCAGGCCAAAATGCCGCAAGCGCAGGTGAACCCCACCTACGCCGCGATGATCGAGACCATGGACTCGAACGTCGGCCGGTTGATGGCGAAGCTCGACGAACTCGGCATCGCCGACGACACGCTGGTTCTTTTCACGAGCGACAACGGCGGCCACAACGTCACGAGCAACCGTCCCCTGCGCGGCGGCAAAGGCTGGCTCTACGAAGGCGGCGTGCGCGAGCCGTGGATCGTGAAATGGCCCGGCGTGATCAAGCCCGGCAGCACCTGCGACGTGCCGGTAATGAACACCGACATCCTGCCTACCGTCTTGGAACTCTGCGGCTTTCCCTCAAGACCGGACCTGCACAAAGATGGCGTCAGCTTCGTCAGTCTGCTCAAAGGCGAAACCAAGCCCGTGCATGAGGCCCTCTTCTGGCACTTCCCGCACTACGGAAACCATGGCAGCGGCCCGGGCAGCAGCGTGCGCGTCGGCGACTGGAAACTCATCCACTGGATCGAAGACGACGGCGTGGAATTGTTCGACGTCGTCAATGATCCCAGCGAAAAGACCGACCTCGCCGCCCGGCAACCTGACCGGGTGAAAGACCTCCGCGCCCAACTCGATGCCTGGCGCAAAGAAACCGACGCCAACATGCCAAGACCGCAGAAATGAAACGCGCGTTCACACTCCTCGCCGCCCTCCTGCTCTCCGCCGCCGCCACCGCCGCCGATGATCCGGCCGGCATCGCTTTCTTCGAACAGAAGATCCGCCCGGTGCTCGCGGAGAACTGCTACGAGTGCCACAGCGCGAAGGCCAAGAAACTGAAGGGCGGCCTTTACCTCGACTCCAAGGCTGGATGGGAGAAAGGCGGCGACTCCGGCAAGGCCGTCATCATCCCCGGCAAGCCCGACGAGAGCCTCCTCCTCCGCACGGTCCTGCACACGGAGCCGGACATGGAGATGCCGCCGAAGAAGCCCAAGCTACCCGACGCCGTCCTGGCCGACCTGACGACTTGGATCCGCATGGGCGCACCGGACCCGCGCACGCAGGCCACCGGCGAAGCGAAGCGCGCCGATAAGTCCTGGTGGTCGCTCCAACCGTTGGCCAAGACCTTCAAGCATGCCACCCTCGACGGCTTCATCGGCGAGAAACTGGCCGCGAACAGCCTCGATTTCAATCCGCCCGCCGGACCGAAAGCACTGGTCACGCGCATGACCTACGATCTCACGGGTCTGCCGCCCACGCCGGAGGAACAGGACGCCTTCGTCGCCGCCCACGCCAAGGACCCGCAGGCCGCGACCGAGGCGCTGGTCGACCGCCTGCTCGCCTCGCCGCGCTACGGCGAACAGTGGGGCCGACGCTGGCTCGACGTGGTACGCTTCGGCGAGAGCAACGGCTTCGAGCGCAACTTCGTCATCGATGACCTCTGGCCCTTCCGCGACTACGTCATCCGGTCGCTGAACGAGGACAAGCCCTTCGACCAGTTCATCCGCGAACACCTCGCCGGCGACGTCCTCGGCAAAGGCCGGCCCGAGGTCGAGGTCGGCAGCGCCTTCCTCGTCGCCGGGCCTTATGACGACGTGGGCAACCAGGACCCAGTCGCGAAAAAGAACATCCGCGCCGCG
The DNA here is from genome assembly GCA_044378215.1 of Opitutales bacterium. GTDB lineage: Bacteria > Verrucomicrobiota > Verrucomicrobiia > Opitutales > UBA953 > UBA953. Next base: position 10,187 of record JBILXR010000015.1, on the reverse strand, counting down.
ACGGTCGACGACATGATCACCGCCGCGAGCGGCGCCTTCCTCGGACTGACGATCAACTGCGCCCGCTGCCACCACCACAAGTTCGACCCCATTCAGACCGAGGACTACTACCGGCTGCGCGCGGCGTTCGAAGGCACGGTGCACGGCCGACGCCCGGTCGTGACGCCGGAAGAGAAGCGGGCCTACGACACCCTGATGAGACCCTTGGCCGCCGCCCGCGCCAAGGCGCAGGCCGAACAGGATAAGCTCAAGAAGGAGATCGAGGCCAAAGCGCTCGCGCTGAGCAAGAACCTCAAGCCCAAGCGGCCCAAGGTCGACATCTACGGCACCGAAGAACGCTTCGAAGCCCACCCTGCCCGCTTCGTCCGAATGACGATGACCGCGCAGGCCTCCAGCCCCTTCACCGCCGTAGGCGCCAAGCTCTCTGAAGTCGAGGCCTGGAGCGCCGAACCCACGGCCCGCAACGTGGCCCTCCGTTCCGCCGGAGGCAAGGCCGAGGGCGCGAAGAACGCGACCGCCCGCGATTTTCCCGAAGCCTACTCCGCGGCGCTGACGATCGACGGCGATACCGGCGCGCAGTGGTTCATCGGCAGTCCCAGCGTGCTGACGCTCACCTTCGCCCGGACGGAGACGATCGACCGGCTGGTCTTCCGCAACGCCAAGGGCACGGTGAAGGACGACCCGACCCGCGGCTCCACACCCTGCGAATACTTCATCGAAACCTCGGTCGACGGCGTGAGCTGGCGCCGCGTGGCCGATTCCGACGACCGCCAGCCGTTCACTCCCGCCCACGCGAGCGCCCGCTTCCGCCGCGAGGCCACGACGCCGGAAGCCGCCAAGGCCCTCGCCGCCGTCACGAAGGAACTCGCCCGGCTCGACGCCGCGATCGCCGCCATCCCGCCGCTCCGGCAGATGTGGGTCGGTACGCACGTCACCAAGCCGGAGCCGACCTTCGTGCACCGCGGAGGTGACCCCATGAAGCCGGCCCAGGCCGTGACGGCCTCGAGCCTCGGCGTCCTCGACCAGGTGACGAAGCCCTTCGTCCTGCCCGCCGACGCACCTGATGACGCCCGTCGCACCGCCTTGGCCGACTGGATCACCCGTGACAATCCCCTGCCGCCCCGCGTGCTCGCGAACCGCGTCTGGCAAGGGCACTTCGGCACCGGACTCGTCGACACCCCGAGCGACTTCGGCTTCCTCGGCAGCCAGCCCACCCACCCGGAGCTGCTCGAATTCCTGGCGAGCCGACTGCTCGCCCACGACTGGAAGCTCAAGCCTCTGCACCGCGAGATCATGCTCTCGCGCACTTATCTGCAGTCCTCCGCGCATCGCATCGACGGCGCCAAGACCGACAAGGATGCGCGCCTGCTCTGGCGGTTCCCGCCACGTCGCCTGCAGGCCGAGGAGATCCGCGACACGCTGCTCGCCGTCAGTGGCAAGCTACGCCTCGAACCCGCCGGCGGCCCGGGCTTCCGCCTTTACGATTACTACGTGAACAACGTCTCGACCTACGTCCCGCTTGAGAAGCACGGACCTGAGACGTATCGCCGCGCGGTCTATCACCAGAACGCCCGCGCCAGCGTGGTCGACATCCTCAGCGACTACGATCTGCCGGACATCGCCTTCGCCGCACCCAAGCGCGCCAACACCACCTCGCCATTGCAGAGCCTGACGCTTTTCAACCATAGTTTCACCCTGGATATGGCCGAAGCCCTCGCCGCCCGGCTGACCGGGAAGGATTCCATTGCCGAGGCCTACCGGCTGGCCTTCCGCCGCGCCCCATCGCCCAAGGAACGCGGTGGCGCCGAGCAGCTCATCGCCAAACACGGAAAGACCGCCTTCTGCCGGGCCCTGCTCAACGCCAATGAGTTGATCTTCCTCGAATGAAAATCCCACCGGAGAATTCCACCCGTCGACACTTCCTGCGCAGCAGCACGGCGTTGGTCGCCTTGCCGTTCCTGGAGTCGCTGGATTTCAGGCGTTTCGCCGCCAGCATCCCGAGCACGCCCCGGCCCAAACGGATGGTCTTCCTGGGATTCGGATGGGGCGTGACCAAGGAGACATGGTTCCCCGATCAGGCGAAGACCGGCCGGGACCTCGTCCTCCCGCCCGGCCTGGCCCCGTTGGCGCGTCACAGGGACGGTCTCTCCGTCGTGCAGGGCTGCTCGAATAAATTCAGCAACGAAGCCCACTGGGGAAGCACCTTCTGGCTGACCGGAGCCAACCGCTACGCCGAGCCTGGCCGGAGTTTCTGCAACAGCATCTCCGTCGACCAGGTGGCCGCGGAACACCTCGGGAAGTCAACACGCTTCAGGTCGCTGCAACTGGGGACCCCCAAGGCCTCGGAACAGGGCCACGGCCCCGGACTTTCGCTGGCCTGGGATGAAAAGGGCCGGCCGCTCGCGGGCCTCGACGACCCTGTCGCCGCATTCCACCGCCTGTTTTCCGCCGAAGACCTTCCGCTCGCCCGCCGCCAAGCCCTCCTTGCGGAGCGACGCAGCGTGCTCGACGCCCTCCGCGACGACCTCCGCCGCACCCGCGCCCGCCTTTCGAAGGCCGACGCCGAGAAACTGGATGAATATGAGCAGAGCATCAGGGACATCGAGACCAAGCTCAGCAAGGATGAGCAATGGCTCGGCATCCCGAAGCCGAAACCCGAGATGCGGGAACCGCCGCCCGGCCTGTCGGGCAAAGAGGAAATCAGCGCGATGTATGACATCATCGTGGCCGCCCTGCGCACCGACTCCACCCGGGTCCTGACATACCGCCAGCCTGTCGACAGCCTCCTGCGCAGCATCGACGTGCCCTACACCGGCCATGACCTCAGCCACTACGAGCGCTCCCAAGGGGACCGCATGACCTTCTCCCAGAGGAAAGACGCCGCCCAGAGCGAACTTCTCGCGAGGCTGCTTGACCGCCTGAAATCCGCCAAGGAAGCGGACGGCAGCTCGCTCCTGGATCACTCGACGGTCGTGTACGGAAGCAACATCAGCTCCGTCCACTTCCTCAACAACTGCCCGACGGTCATCGCCGGCGGCGGCTCGGGCATCAAGCTGGGCCAGCACCTGGTGATGCCTAAGGATACGCCGCTCTGCGACGTCTGGCTGACCCTGCTGCACGGCAACGGCATCAAGGCGAAGCGTCACGGCGATAGCAACGGTGTCGCCACGCGACTGCTGACCTGAGCCCATGAGGATCCTTCTCGCCGCCGCCGCGGCCGGCGCCGCCGGATTGCTGGCCGCCGACGCTCCGCCGACCGTCAGGCTGGCCGAGACCAACCGCGCCTTCCTCAAGGAACACTGCGTCGGCTGCCATGGCCCCGAGAAACAGAAGGGCAAGCTGCGGCTCGATGACATCAGCTTCGGCCTCGACTCGGTCGAGAACGCCGACCGTTGGCAGAAGGTGCTCAACCAGGTCAACTCGGGCGAGATGCCGCCGGACGACGCGAAACAGCCGCCGCCGGCCGCCAAGGCCGACTTCCTGGAAGCCCTTTCGCAGACGCTCGTATCGGCCCGGCGCACGCTCGGCGACGCCGGCGGCAAGACGGTCGTCCGCCGGCTGAACCGGCGCGAATATCAGAATACGATCCGCGACCTCCTCGGGGTCGAGGTCGACGTCCATGCGCTGCCCGCCGACGGCGGCACCGGCACCTTCGACACGGTCGGATCAGCCCTCTACATGTCGGGCGACCAGGTCGAGCAATACCTGGCGCTAGGAAGGCGCGCCCTCGACGACGCCTTCGCCCGCCATGAGGCGGCGGGCCGCAAGTTACGGCTGCGCGTCGAGACGGAGCAGGTCGCATCCGCGCAGCTGAGGAAGGGCGTGGCGGTGCTGACGCAGAAGGTGAGGCCCTACCTCGAATGGACGGCCGCCGTGGACGCCGTCGCCCATCGTCCCGAGAACGCCGCCAAGGCCGCCGCGATCAGGGCCGAGGAGGACGTCGTCAGAAGTCCGGCCCGGTTTTATCGGCGCTGGGCCGAACTCAAGGACGCGCCGCCGCCCACGGCCTTCGGCTTCAAGGACGCGTTCGAGGGACAGAGCCTCAAGGAATGGTACGACCAATCGTCCGGGGACGCCGCGAGGTACCATGCCTTGCCGTACGCGGACCGCGGTTCCTACCTCTTCGTCTTCATCGTCCGTCCGCAGGAAAGCATCACCGTGCCGAAGGACTGGCCGGCCGGCGAATACGTCCTGCGCGTCCGCATGGCCGCGCGGGCCGACACCCCGGCCGGAAGGCACTTCATCGAGGCAGGCCACCCGACCGAGCCCGGCGCCTTCGACCTGATCAGCGCGCACCACGTGACCGGCAGCCTCGCGCAGCCGCAGGTCATCGAAATCCCGGTCACCCTCAGGAGCAACGGCAGCCGCACCTTCGCCATCCGCGAGAAACGCCTGAACTCCCGCGAAAACGAAGTCTCCATCGCCGTCCGCTACCGGGAAAAACACGGCACGTGGTACCCGCCCGCCATGTGGATTGACTGGATGGAGATCGAGGCCCGCAAGTCGCCCGAACCGGCGCCCGAACTGTTCTCCGACAGGCCTGCGCGGGAAATCATCGAGACGTTCGCCCGGAAGGCCGTCCGCAGAACCCGGCCGGACCCGGCGATGGTCGACCGCGTGACCGCGCTCTACGAGCGACGCAAGGCGGCCGGCCTGACGCACGCGGAATCGCTGAAAGAATCCTTGGGCGCGCTGCTGGCCTCGCCGAGCTTCCTCTACCTGAACGAACCCTCCTCGGCCGACGGTCCGCGGCGCCTGACGAACGAGGAACTTGCCACCCGGCTCGCCTACCTGCTGTGGAGCGCCCCGCCCGACCAGGAGTTGCTCGCGACTCAGGACCTCGGCAGGCCGGCCGTCCTTGCCGCCCAAGTCGACCGCATGCTCACCAGCCCCCGGTCACGCCAATTCGTGACTTCCTTCACCCACCAATGGCTCGGCCTGGACCGTCTCGACTTCTTCCGCTTCAACCCCCGCCTGTTCCCACGCTTCGATGACAGCGCCAAGATGGCCGTGCGGGAGGAGGTTTTCGCGAACTTCGCGCATCTGCTCCGCACCGACGGGAGCCTGAGACGGCTCCTCAAGACCGACGAGGTCATCGTGAACGGCCTGATGGCGGATTACTACGGAATCACCGGCGTCGCCGGGGACGCCTGGCAGCCCGTCAAGATATCCGAGCGCTCCCCGCGCGGAGGGCTGCTCGGCATGGCCGCGATCACGGCGATGGGAGGAAACGGCGAGCGGACGAGTCCGGTCGAACGCGGCGCCTGGGTCCTCCGCAAGCTGCTCCACGACCCGCCCCCGCCGGCTCCGCCCAACATCCCGCAGCTGAGCCGCCTCGGCGACAAGGCCCTGAGCCCCCGTGAGCGCGTGCTCGCGCACCAGGAGGAGCCGCAGTGCCGGCAATGCCACCGGAAGATCGACCCCATCGGCTTCGGGCTGGAAAACTTCGACGCCGCCGGGCAATGGCGCATGACCGAGTTCTACGCCAAAGCCCTGGGCGGCCGCAAAGACTGGCCGATCGACGCGAGCGGAGCCCTGCACAAAGGACCCGCCTTCAAGGATTACTTCGAACTGCGCGATCGGCTCGCGGAGAGGCATGAGGACTTCGCCCGCGGCTTCACGGAAGCGCTGATCGAATACGGACTGGGAAGACCGTATGGCTTCAGCGACGCCGAACTCGCCGACGCGATCTTCCGCCAAGCCAAGGACAAGGACTTCGCCCTGCGGGCGTTCCTCCATGCCCTCGTCTCCAGCCAACAGTTCTTATCAAAATAACCGGACCGGCCGAAGCCTTTGGGCCGGATCCGCGGGCCCTTTTCGTCACGATAGCCAACCCGGCCGCGCTGATTTCGGCGGAACAGATGGCCGGACAAGGTGTCATATGACCTTACAAGCCAGCCGGCGCCAGGTTCCGTCGGGCCCGGCGCCACACCCCTCGAACCCCTCAGACCGACCAGGAAAGACTCGCATCGCCAACCAAGGCTGACGCAAGATAAGCACCCTCCCCCGGCCTCACCTTTTTCTGACATGCATCGTCGTCGTTTCATCCTCCGCTCCCTCGGAGCCACCCTGGCCCTCCCCGGCCTGTGCTCGCTCAGCGCGAAGGCGCTCAGCGGCAATCCCACCGTGCAGCTCTCCAAAGGCGCCGGCATCGGCGCGCGGCGCTTCGTGGCGATCGGCAACCTGCTCGGCTACCAGACCAAGAAGCTCTTCCCGACCACCACCGGCAAGGACTACGAGAAGACCACCCTGCTCGAGCCGCTCTGGGAGCAGCGCGAGCATATGACGGTCTTTCGTGGCCTCGACCACGGCGTCAAAGGCGGCCACTTCGCGGTGCACTCGTTCCTCTCGGGCGTGCTCAACTCCGAGGCGCAGAACCGTCCCGACGGCAACGTCTCGCTCGACCAGTTCCTCGCCGAGGAGATCGGCCACCAGACCCGCTTCCCTTCCCTCACCGTCGGCTCCGAAGGCGGCATCCACGGCGGCTGTCAGATCGCCTGGACCAAGTCGGGCGTCCGCGTGCCCCCGGTCACCAATCCGGCCGAACTCTTCGACAAGCTCTTCGCCAGCGACTCCGCTGAGCGTCGCACCCGTCGCGAACAGGAGAACCGCGTCCAGGCTTCCATCCTCGACTCCGTACGCGAGGAGGCGAAGCGCCTCTCCGGCCAGGTCAACCAAGAGGACAAGGCCAAGCTCGACGAATACTTCACCTCGGTGCGCGACGTCGAGAAGCGCCTCGAACTGCGTCAGCGCTGGACGCATCTGCCTAAGCCGACCGCGCCCTTCGGCAAACCGGCCAACCGCAACGCGGTCGACGACCTGCCGCTGATGTATGAGCTGATCGCGCTCGCCCTGCAGACCGACAGCACCCGCATCGCCACCCTCGAGGTCGGCGGCGACTTCCTGCCCCAGCACCTCGGCATCAAGAAGGACTACCACGGCCTCTCCCACCACGGCAACGACCCCGAGTCGGTCGCCCACCTCATCTCGCTCGAGCGCTACCAGATCGCGCAATACGCCAAGTTTGTCGGCCGCCTCGCGCAGATCAAGGACGGTGACGGCACCCTGCTCGACTCGACGACCGTCCTGTTCGGCAGCGGCATGGGCGACGCCAATTCGCACCGTAATACCGACCTGCCCATCTTCCTGGCTGGCGGCGGTTACAAGCATGGCACCTTCCGCGAAGTTTCGCGCGAGGTGAAGCACAAGGTACCCCTCTGCAATCTCTACGTCGACATCGCCCAGAAGATGGGCGTCGAAACGGAAGCCTTCGGCAGCAGCACGGGCCGTTTCGCCTGAGCCTCCCGCCTTCGACCGTCGACGTGAGCTTGCTTACGGAATCCCGATCCGCGGCCTACCTTCGCTGCCTGCTGGCCCTGTCCGCGACCATCGCGGCCGGCGCGGGTCACTCCGCCGACGCTCCCGCGAAGTCGGTCGAGCAGTTCCTGAACCGTTACTGCCTCGAGTGCCACGACGCCGACGTCCATAAGGGCGACCGTTCTTTCCATCAGTTCAAGCTGCCGCTGAAGACGCTGCCTGACGTCATCGAGGCCCGCGACATCATCGACCAACTCACACTGCGCGAGATGCCGCCGAAGAAGGCGGACCAGCCTAGCGACGAGGAACGCCTCGCCGTGATCCGCGCCCTCCGCGAAGGTACGGCCCAGGCCCAGGCTTCGCTGCAGAGCACCGGTTCGCGCACCGTCCTGCGCCGCCTCTCCAACCGCGAGTATGAGAACACGCTGGAGGCCCTCTTCGGACGACGCGTCGACACGCTCGGGCTCACCGCGGACTTCCCCAAGGAGAAGACCGCCCGCCATCTGGATACGATCGGCCAGTCGCTCGTGACCTCCGGCTTCCTGGTCGACCAGTATTTCCTTTCGGCCAACCGACTCGTCGAAACCCGCCTCGGCAAACCGGCCACCGCGCCGCAGACCTGGCGCTTCAACAAGAACTTCGTCCAATACGAGGAACTGACGGGCTCGCACAAGGCGGCCTTCAACTTCCGCTACCTCAACCTCTACGAACAGCCCAACACCGACACGCGCCAGGGCGGCTACGGGCATATCGAGGATTTCCGGCAAGGCGTGCCGGTCTCCGGACTCTACGACATCGAGGTCGAGGCCGCGGCGCTGCACCGCGACACCCATTACGATCATGCCATCTTCGGCATCGACTTCTCGGAGCCGTTCATCCTCGGCATCGTCCCCGGCGATATCACCAAGGGCCACATCCATTACCCGCAAGCCATCGAACCCCTGCTCGCCACCAGCGTGGTGCCCGACAATACGCCCACCCGGCTGAAGTTCCGCGTCTGGCTCGAGGCCGGCCAGACCCCGCGCTTCATCTTCCCGAACGGACCTTACGAGTCGCGCGCCTCGGTGATCACGATCAACAAGCGCTACGAGAAGGAGTTCTCGACGCCGGTCGGCTCATCTGGCGTCGGCCGTTCGCATATCCTTCGCGAGGGCAAGCTCCCGCATATACGCATCAGCGAGATCGTCGTCCAAGGCCCGGTGGCTGAGCCGATGGGCGGAGCCGAGGAAGTCGCGGTGTTCGGCAAGGACGGCTTCCAGGCGGACCGCGCCCTCGACCAGCTCTTCACGTTCGCGGCCAAGGCCTACCGTCGCCCGCTGCAGGACGCCGACCGCGCGACGATCCGCAAGATGCATGAGAAGCGTCTCGCCGAGAAAGCCACCCCGCGTCAGGCGGCGCTCGACACGGTGAAACTGATCCTCTGCTCGCCGTCTTTCCTCTACCTTAGCGAAGTCACCGCGGAGGGCGACCGCCGCCTCCAGCCCCACGACCTCGCCACCCGCCTGTCCTACGCCCTCTGGGCGACCCCGCCTGACGAGTCCCTGTCCGCCTCGGCGGCTGCGGGCAAGCTGACCAGTGATGCGGAGCTGAAGAAGCAGATCGACCGCATGCTCGCGGACGGACGCGTCGATGGTTTCATCAACGGCTTCCTCGACAGCTGGCTCAACCTGCGCGAGCTCGGCGGCATGCCGCCGCCCCGCGAGACAAACCGGGCCTACTACGCCGAGGACCTGCCTACGTCCATGAAGACCGAGGCTCGGCTGTTCTTCCGCGAGATGCTCAAGGAGGACCGTCCCGTGAACCAGTTCCTCCAGGCGGACCATACCTTCGTCGACAAGAAGCTGGCCAAGCTGTACGGCCTGCCCGAGCAGACGACGCTCCGCCTCGCCGACGGCTTCCAGAAGGTCAGCGTGAAGGGCAACCCGCACCGCGGAGGCCTGCTCGGCATGGCGGCCGTGCTGACGGTCAGCGCCAACGGCGTCGAGACTTCTCCCGTCACCCGCGGAGCGTGGATCAGCGAGAACATCCTCGGCGTGAAGCCGCCGCCTCCTCCGGACGTCGTGCCCGCGATCGAACCCGACGTCAGCGGAACCACCACCATCCGGCAGCGCCTCGCCAAGCACAGCACCGACCGCGCCTGCGCGGAGTGCCATCGCAAGATTGACCCCTACGGCTTCAGCCTGGAGGCCTTCGACCCGATCGGACGCACGCGCGCCACCTACCCCAAACCGAAGAAAGGCCCGGCGCCGAAGATCGACACCACTGGCGAGTTCGCCTCAGGCGAGACCTATCAGGATTTCGCCGGCTTCCGCGACATCCTGCACGACAAGCGCAACGAACAGTTCACCCGTCACCTCATCCGTCAGTTCCTCGCCTACGGCACCGGACGTCTGATGGAGCCGGCCGACGAGTTCGCGATCGACCGCATCTACGACAAGGTGAAGCAGCAAGGCCTCGGCCTCCGCGGGCTAGTCGTGGAGTGCCTGACCAGCGACGTCTTCCGCTCGCGCTAAGAACAGAAAGCATCCCATGAACGCCTTCCTCCGCTCAACGTTGATGGCCTGCCTGGCCTTATCCGCCTCCATCGCTTCCGGCGGCCCCTTGCTGAAGGAGGGCTGGGACGCCAAACAAGCGGGCGACAAGGTGATGGCCGGGATGGTCAAGGTCAGCGCCGACCAGGTCAAAGGCGCGCACGACGCCGACCTGGCGCTCGTGGGCGACCGCGCCTACGTGGTCGAACACGACAACGACATCAAACCAGGCCACGGCGCCGGCAACGCCCAATACTGCGTGCTCACGATCGTGAACCTGAAGTCCATGCAGGTGGAGCGCACCATTCCGATGGCCAAGTCCGCCGAGGCCTTCGCCAA
>JBILXR010000138.1:0-5295 GCA_044378215.1 Opitutales bacterium | reverse complement strand
ATCTTCGGGTCTCAGGTCTCGGCTGATCGGGTATCAGATACGGGTCTTCGGGTACGGGTACGGGTGCGGGTGCGGGTGCGGGACACAATGTGCAAAGGTGCAAACGCGGCGTGGCCGCGTGCAAAAGTGCAAAGGTGAGAGACATCCAAACAGGCCTGTACCTGTACCTGGTGCTGAATACCCGAACCCGGGGCCTGACGGCCGAGACCTGGGACCTGAGGATGAATCATGACCGCAGCAACCATCCCGGTCTCCGGTTTCCCATTGAGCGCTGTAAATCATCTTCGGGTCTCAGGTCTCGGCTGATCGGGTATCAGATACGGGTCTTCGGGTACGGGTGCGGGTGCGGGACACAATGTGCAAAGGTGCAAACGCGGCGTGGCCGCGTGCAAAAGTGCAAAGGTGAGAGACATCCAAACAGGCCCGGACCTGTACCTGATGCTGAACACCCAAACCCGGGGCCTGATGGCCGAGACCGGGGACCTGGGAATGGAATGAAGGCAACTAGGTCAGCACGCAGTGCTGACCCTACCTCGAACTTTCATCCTTTATCCCCCATCTTCCATCCTCCATCTTGGGCTTACCCCCATGCGCCTCGCCCTCGCCCTGCTCTCCCTTTGCGTCGCGCTGACCGCGGGCGCCCAGGATAAAACCTCCAAGAAGAAAGCCGGCGGCTACCCGCCCGTCATCGAGGGCACGAAGTCCGAAACCTATCGCAAGATCGGCGATACGGAGCTCAAGGTCTGGATCTTCGAACCTCGGCAAAAGACCACGGAACAACCGCTGCCCGCGATCGTGTTCTTCTTCGGCGGCGGCTGGACCGGCGGTTCGCCGACGCAGTTCGAACCACAGAGTCGTCACCTGGCCGGCCGCGGCATGATCGCGATCGTCGCCGACTATCGCGTCAAGACCCGTCAAGATGCCAAGCCGGCCGACTGCGTCTCCGACGCCAAAGCCTGCGTACGTTGGGTGCGGGCGAACGCCAAGCGTCTGGGCATCGACCCGCAACGGATCGCCGTCGGCGGGGGCTCCGCCGGCGGACACCTCGCGGCCGCGACGGCGACGTTGCCGGGACTCGACAACGGTCCCGACGACAAATCCGTCTCCTGCGTGCCGGATGCGCTCGTGCTGTACAATCCCGGGACCGTCATGGCGCCGTTCCCCGGACTGGACCTCAAAGGCTTCGGGGCCGGCTTGGATAAGGCCAAGTTCGGCTGCGAACCGACCGAGATCTCGCCGCTGCATCACGTGAAGAAAGGCACGCCGCCCACGATCATCTTCCACGGCAAGGCCGACACGACCGTGCCTTACACGACCGTCGAGAAATTCACCGAAGTCATGAAGGCCGCCGGCAACCGCTGCGAGCTCGTCGGCTATGAAGGCCAGCCGCACGGCTTCTTCAACAAGGCCAAGTATGCCGAGACCCTGGCGGCGACCGATGCCTTCCTCGTCTCACTCGGCTACCTCCCCGCCAAGTAACCCCGCATGCCCCGCGTCCTCGCCTGCCTGCTCCTGGTCGTCTGCCGGCTCACGGCCGCGACGCAGCCCAACGTGGTCGTGCTGCTGGCCGACGACGCCGGCTGGGGCGACTATTCGTTCAACGGCAACCGCCAGGTCGCCACGCCGAACATCGACGCGATCGCCAAGGGCGGCGCGCACTTCGACCGCTTCTTCGTCCAGCCGGTGTGCTCCCCCACCCGGTCGGAGTTCCTGACCGGACGTTACCACCGCCGCCTCGGCGTCTACGGCGTCTCCACCGGCCAGGAGCGCATGAACCCGGACGAGAAGACCTTCGCCGACTCCTTCAAGGCCGCCGGGTACGTGACGGGCATCTTCGGCAAGTGGCACAACGGAAGCCAGTGGCCCTACCATCCGCTCGCCCGGGGCTTCGACACCTTCTGGGGCTACACCTCCGGACATTGGGGCGAATACTTCGACGCGCCGCTCGAACACAACGGCGTCATGAAGAAGTCGCAAGGCTACATCGTGGACGTCCTCACCGACAAGGCCCTGCAGTTCATCGAACGCAATAAGGGCAAGCCCTTCCTCTGCTACGTGCCCTTCACCACGCCGCACTCGCCGTGGTCGGCCCCGAAGGAGGACTGGGCACGCTTCAAGGACAAGCCGATCACCCAGACCGCCACGCAGGCCAAGGCGGAGAAAGCCGATGAGACGCGCTGCGCCCTCGCGATGGTCGAGAACCAGGACCGCAACGTCGGACGCATCCTCGCCAAGCTCCGGGAGCTGAACCTCGAGAACGACACCATCGTCGTCTATTTCTCCGACAACGGCCCGAACGGACATCGCTGGACCGGCGGCATGAAGGGCACCAAGGGCACCACCGACGAAGGCGGCGTCCGCTCCCCGCTCTTCATCCGCTGGCCCGGGCGGATCGACGCCGGCACGCAGGTGAAGCCCATCGCCGGCGCCATCGACCTCGCCCCGACGCTGCATGCCCTCGCCGGCGTGAAGCGAGCCGGCGACAAGCCCCTCGACGGCCGGGACCTTTCGCCGCTGCTCAAGCGAGGCCATGATGCCGATTGGGCGCCTCGGCAGATTTTCCAGACCTGGGGCAGCAACATCAGCGTGCGCACCGAGACCCATCGTCTGGACAGCGCCGGCAACCTCTTCGACATGGCAGCCGATCCCGGGCAGACCACGCCGATCCAGTCCGAACAACCTGGACTCGCCCAGGAACTCACCGCCGCATTGGCCGCCTGGCGCAAGGAGATGGGTATCGCCGCGCCGGCCGGCGGCAAAGGCAAGGCCAAGGGCGCGAACGGTCCGGGCAACGCCGTCGACCCGCGTCCGATCTCCGTCGGCTATCGCGAGTTCCCGATCACCATGCTGCCGGCCCGCGACGGCGAACCGCGGGGCGAGATGCGCCGCAGCAGCAAGGCGCCGAACTCTTCGTACTTCGTCAACTGGACGAAGCCGACCGATGCCGCCGTCTGGAACATCGAAGTCGTCAACGCCGGGACCTATATCGTGACCCTCGACTACGCGTGCTCCGCGGCGGACGTCGGGGCGACGCTCGAACTCTCCTTCGAAGGCACGCTGCTCAAGGGCAAGGTCACCGAAGCCTTCGACAGCCCGCTCAAGCACGAGCAGGACACCATCGCCCGGCCGGACGGCGAATCGGTCATGCGCGATTTCAAGGCCATGACCCTCGGCGAAATCCGCCTCGAACCCGGCAAGGGCGAACTCCGGCTCCGCGCCACGGCCATCCCCGGCAAGGGCGTGATGGACCTGCGACGCGTCACCCTGACGCTGAAATAAGCATGCGCTCGTCGGCCGGCCTCCTCTTCCTTGCCTGCGGGCTGGCCGCGGCCGAGGCGCCGCCGACGAACAACGCGCAGGTGCTCGAGATGGCGAAGGCGTTCAAGGGTCGCGGGGTGCAGGCCGACGACACCCCGCCGTCGACGCCGACCGAGGCCTTGCGGAAATTCACGCTGCGCAACGGACTCACCGTCGACACGCTCGCCACGGAGCCCGCCATCACCCAGCCCATCCACGGAAGCTGGGACTCCCAGGGGCGTCTCTGGGTGGTGCAGTTCCGCCAATACCCCTTCCCTGCCGGCATCAAAGTCGTCAGCTATGACCAGCACCTCCGCGCGCAGTTCGACAAGGTGCCGCTCCCTCCGCCCAGCGGTGACAAAGGCGCGGATGTCGTCAGCGTCCTTGTGGACACCGACGGAGACGGGGGCTACGACAAACAGACCGACGTCCTCAAGGGCCTCAACATCACCACCGCCGCGGTGGCCGGCGACGGACGGCTCTGGGTGCTGAATCCTCCCTATCTCCTCAGCTACGCGCTCCACGACGGCCTGCCCGTCGGCGATCCCAAGGTGGAGCTCGCGGGCTTCGGCCTCGAGGACACCCACAGCACCGCCACGAGCCTCCAGTTCAACGTCGACGGCTGGCTCTACGGCGTGAACGGCAGCACCACGACCGGCCACGTCGGCGTCCCCGGGGGTCAGCGCACGCGCTGGTCCGGCCAATGCGTCTGGCGCTTCCATCCCACGAAGAAACGCTTCGAAATCTACGCCGAAGGAGGCGGCAACACCTACAGCCTGGATATCGACGGGCGGGGTCGGGTCTTCTCAGGCACGAACCATGGCGACACCCGCGGGATGCATTATGAATTCGGCTCCTATGGCGTGAAGAACTGGGGCAAGCATGGCCCGCTCACCAACCCCCATGCCTATGGCTGGTTCGAACACATGGCCAACACCGGGGACAAACGTCGCTTCCCGCAGGCCTTCGTGATCTACGAAGGCGGGCTGCTCGGGGCGGAATATGAGGGCAAGATCCTCGCCGCGAACTCGCTCGCCAACAAAGCCTACGTCAGCCGCCGCATCCCCCAAGGCGCGACCTTCCGCACCGAGGACGAAGCCGACCTCATCGCCAGCAGCGACCGTTGGTTCCGTCCCGTCTGGACCGGCGTCGGGCCGGACGGAGCCGTCACGATCGCGGACTGGTATGACACCCGCCTCAGCCACGTGAATCCCGTCGACGACTGGGACAAGCAGCGTGGAAGACTCTATCGCATCCGGCCGGAAGGCGTGAAGGTCGGACTCAAGCCCTTCGACCTCTCGACCGCGCCGACCGCCGATCTCGTCGCCCTGCTCGCGCACCGCAACGAGTGGTTCCGCAAGCAGGCCGTCCTCGAGATCGGGTGGCGCCAGCTCAAGGACGCGAGCCCCGTCCTGCGCACGATGCTCGACGGCCCGCAGGCGCTCGAAGCGCTCTGGGCGCTGGACCTGCTCGGCGAAGCCGGCGAACCGCCCGTCACGCATGCCGACCCGTATGTCCGCAGATGGAGCTGGAAGATGCTCGGCGAACGCAAGACCGCGCCATCCGTCGCGCAGATCGACGCGGCGAAGCAGGAAACCCATCTTGAAGTCCGGGCGCAGATCCTCGCTTCGGCGAAGCGCATGCCGACGGAAGCCTTGCCCCTGCTGGCCGCCGCCCTCGGCGAACCCGATCCATCCGGGCGCATCGCCCTTCTTGCCTGGTGGGCCCTTGAAGCGCACCTCGGTTCATCTCGCGAACGCGCCTCCGCGCTTGCCTATCTGCGCAGCGCGCCGGAACTCCTCGGTTCGGCGCTGTTCCGCGAAGCCTTGGCCGAACGTCTCGGCAGGCGTCTCGCCCATGGCGCGGAGGAAGGCAGCCTGGCCGACATCGAAAGCATCCGCTCGATATGTCCGCCGGACGTCGCCGCCAAGCTCATCGGCGGCGTCCTCGCGATGCTCGACCAAGGAGACCTTCCGCCCATGCCAGCCGGCCTGCGCG
>JBILXR010000137.1:0-5345 GCA_044378215.1 Opitutales bacterium | reverse complement strand
CAGCTCAGCGCCAACGCCAACGTCGATACCAAGCCTTGGAAATTCGTGGTCCAGGGCGAAGCCGACGCGGGCAAAGGACGGGTTTACAACGCCTCGCCGTTCGCCGTCCTGACCACCGAAGCGCCTTTCGTCGCCGCCAACGCCATCCCGCTCACGGCGATGGAGGTCGGCACCCCAGGCCTGATGGTCACCAACTTCGAGGTCACGCGTCCGTTCGAAGGCGAAGCCGTCGCCCAGCTGGTCGGCGCGCCCGACACGATCCGCATCGCCCCGATCAAGGTCACCAAGGACACCAAGGAGCTCCGCTTCACGGTGGAGACCGATGAGAAGTCCCGCGTGGGCAAGACGGCGAACATGTTCGTCCAGGTCGACATCCCGACGGGCAAGGGCCTTGCGACGCACCGTATCGCCCTCGGTTCGATCCTGCGTCTCGACGCGCCCCGCAAAGCCGCGCCCGCGCCGGTCGCCAAGGCGGCCACGCCCGCCGCCGCCAAGCCGGCCGCCGCCGCGCCCGCCCCGGTCGTGCTTTCCCGCCTCGAACAGCTCCGCCTTAAGAACGAAGCCCCCAAGAACTGATCCTCTCCACATGTCTTTCCGTCGTCTCCCGCTCTTCGCCTTCCTCGCCGCCGGACTGACTTCCGCGGTCTCCGCCGCCCCCGTCGCCTTCGACGAGGTCCGCGCGGTCTTCGAAGGCAAGTGCCTTGAGTGCCACAACCCGGACAAGACCAAGGGTAAGCTGCTCATGACCACCCGCGAGGGTTTCCTCAAGGGCGGCGAGAGCGGCGCCGCGCTCCTCGGCGTGGCCGCCGACCAGAGCGAGCTCGTGAAGCGGCTGGTCCTGCCGAAGGACCATGAGGATATCATGCCTCCGAAGGGCGGACCGCTGCCGGCCGCCGAGATCGACGTCATCCGCCGCTGGGTCGCGGAAGGAGCCGCCTGGCCCGCGGGCGTCGTCCTCGCCGCCAAGGACAAGGCGAAGGAAGAAGCCAAGGCCGAGCTCACCCAGAAGCTGACCACCCTCGAGAAGCTCGAGATCTTCCCTGAGTCCGTCACGCTCGAGACCAAGCGCGACTTCCATCGCGTCGTGGTCTTCGCCACCTTCAAGGACGCCACCACCCGCGACGTCACCGCCTACGCCGACCTGAAGGTCGGCGACGCCAAGGTAGCCGCTTTCGACGGCTACTCCGTGCACGCCGTCGCCGACGCCGGCGCGACCGAGGTCGTCGCCTCCCTCGGCGGCCGCACGGCCCGCATTCCTGTCGCCGTCAAGGAAGGGCACAAGGATCGCGCGGTCTCGTTCCGTCAGGACGTCATGCCGGTCTTCCTGCGCGCCAACTGCAACAGCGGCGGCTGCCACGGCGCCGCCCGCGGCAAGGACGGCTTCCGTCTCTCCCTCTTCGGCATGGACCCTGACGGGGACTACGTCCGCCTGACCCGCGAGCTCATCGGCCGCCGCATCAACCTCGCCATCCCGGAGGAGAGCACGCTCGTCGAGAAGGCGGTCGGCGCCGTCCCGCATTCCGGCAACAAGCTCTACGACGCCGACTCGGCTTACAACAAGACCATCCTCGAGTGGATCGCCAACGGCGCCAAGGACGACGCCCCGGGCATCGCCAAGGTCACCGGCAT
Organism: Opitutales bacterium; assembly: GCA_044378215.1. Taxonomy (GTDB): domain Bacteria; phylum Verrucomicrobiota; class Verrucomicrobiia; order Opitutales; family UBA953; genus UBA953. Next base: position 3,716 of record JBILXR010000137.1, on the reverse strand, counting down.
CGAGGTCTTCCCCAAGCAGATCGTGCTCGAAGGGAAGGACGCCACCCAGCAGATCACCGTCCGCGCCACTTATTCCGACGGCACCGACCGCGACGTGACCAAGCTCGCGCTGTTCATGTCGAACAACGACCCCGTGGCCAAGATCGACAAGGACGGCCTCGTGAAGTCCGGCGACCGTGGCGCGGCCTTCATGCTCGCCCGCTTCGACGTCTTCAGCGTGACCGCCCAGGCCATCGTCATCCCCAAGGGACTCGTCTACGAGCGTCCGAAGGTCGCCGAAGTCAACTACATCGACAAGGCCGTCAACGAGCGACTGCACCGTCTGCGCATCGTGCCTTCCGAGACCTGCACCGACGAGGAATTCATCCGGCGCGTCTTCATCGACGTGGTCGGCCTCTATCCGAAGCCGGCCGAGCTGACCGCCTTCCTCGCGGACAAGCGCCCCGACAAGCGCAAGCAGCTCGTCGAAGGCCTCCTGCAGCGCAAGGAGTTCACCGAACTCTGGGTGATGAAGTGGGCCGAGCTCCTCCAGATTCGCTCCGGCATCAACCAAGGCAACAACGCTCCGCCGTTCTACAAGAACGCGCTCCTCTACTACAACTGGCTCGCCGATGAGATCGGCAAGAACCGACCGATCAGCCAGATCGTGGTGGACCTCCTGTCCGCCAACGGCGGCACGGTGTCCGTCCCCGCGGTGAACTACTACCAGAGCGAGCTCGACCGCCTCAAGCTGTCCGAGAACGTCGCCCAGGTGTTCATGGGCATGCGCATCCAGTGCGCCCAGTGCCATAACCATCCGTTCGACCGCTGGACGATGAACGATTACTACGGTTTCAACGCCTTCTTCGCCCAGATCGGCCGGAAGAACACCGACGACCCCCAGGAAGTCATCATCTTCAACAGCAAGGGCGGCGAGTCCCAGCACTTCCTCACCAAGAAGAACGTGAAGCCGAAGTTCCTCGGCGGCGAGGAGCCGGACCTCAAGCCCGGCGATGACCGTCGTCGCGTGATGGCCGAGTGGCTGGCCTCTCCGCGTAATCCGTATTTCGCCCGCAACATCGCCAACCTCGTCTGGGCCCACTTCCTGGGCGTCGGCGTGGTCGATCCGGTGGACGACGTCCGCGTCTCCAACCCGCCCTCCAACCCCGAGCTGCTCGACGAACTCGCCGCGAAGCTGACGGAGTATAACTACGACGTCCGCCGCCTCGTGCGCGACATCACCGCCTCGGCCGCCTACCAGCGCAGCTCGAAGACCAACGCCTCCAACGCCGACGACAAGCTGAACTTCGCGCGCGCGCAGGTCCGCCGCGTCCGCGCCGAGGTCCTGCTCGACGCCATCTCCCAGATCACCGAGACCCCGAACAAGTTCCAGGGCCTCCCGCTCGGCGCCCGCGCCGTGCAGATCGCCGACGGCGCCGTCTCGAACTACTTCCTGACGACCTTCGGCCGCTCGAAGCGCGAGTCCGTCGCCTCCACCGAGGTGAAGACCGACCCGAACCTCTCGCAGGCGCTCCACCTGATGAACGGAGATGCGGTCAACGATCGTATCCGACGTGGGCAAGTGGTGGAGAAGATGATCGCGGCGGGCAAGTCGGACGACGAGATCGTCACCGAGCTCTTCCTCCGGGTCTTCGGCCGTCAGCCCCGCGACGCCGAACGCAAGTCCATCGCCGCCGCCGTGGCCGCCGATCCGGCGAGCCGCCAGATCGTCCTCGAGGACGCCTTCTGGGCGCTGATGAACTCGAAGGAGTTCTACTTCAACCACTGATCATCGCCGTCCGCATGGCCGCCGCCCCTTCGTCGTTCCGTTGGCTCACCCGCCGCTGCCTCATCCTGGCCGCCGGGCTCGTCGCCACCGCCTCTTCCGCGCAGGACGCGGAGAAGCTCACCTACGACGACCACATCCGTCCGCTGCTCGAGAACAAGTGTTTCTCGTGCCATAACCCGGACAAGAAGAAGGGCGGCCTCGAACTGACCAGCTACGCGGGCTTGATGAATGGCGGCAGCGGCGGCGCGGTCGTCGACGCCGGCAATCCTTCCGGCAGCCGTCTCTGGACGTGCAGCGCCAAGAAGGAAGAACCCTTCATGCCGCCGGAAGGCGCGCCCCTCGACGCCAAGGACCTCACGCTCCTCTCCAAGTGGATCGCCGGCGGCCTGCTCCAGGCCAAGGGCAGCGTGGCCAAGGCCTCCAACAAGCCCAAGGTCGATCTCACCTTCGACGGCGGCGCCGGCAAGCCGACGGGCCCCGTGGCCCGTCCGGAGAACGTGCTGCTCGAGCCCGTCATCGTCACGCCCCGCACCACCGCGGTGATCGCCATGGCGGCCAGCCCCTGGACTTCGCTCCTCGCCGTGGCCGGCCAGAAGCAGATCCTGCTCTACGATACCGACAGCCATGAGCTCGCCGGTATCCTGCCTTACGCCGAAGGCTATGCGCGTTCGCTGAAGTTCAGCGCCAACGGCTCGCTCCTGATCATGGGTGGCGGCCGTGGCGGCAAGTTCGGCCACGCCGTCGTCTGGGACGTCAAGACCGGCAAGCGCGTCACCGAGGTCGGCAAGGAATTCGACCAGGTGATGTCCGCCGACATCACGCCCGACCATCGCAAGATCGCGATCGGCACCAACTCGAAGAAAGTGAAGTGCTTCGACGTCGCCACGGGCGAGGAGCTCTACGTCATCGCCAAGCATACCGAATGGATCACCGGCGCCGACTTCAGCCCGGACGGAATCTTGCTCGCGACCTCCGACCGCAACGGCAACGTCTTCGTTTGGGAAGCCGATAACGGAGGCGAATTCTACCCCCTTGGCCAGCATAAGGGCAGCGTCACCGACCTCGCTTGGCGACCCGACTCCAACATACTCGCCAGCTGCGCCGCCGACGGGAGCATCCTCACCTGGGAGATGAAGACCGGCAAGCAGGTCGCCAGCTGGTCCGCCCACGACGGCAATGTCCAATCCGTCTCCTTCCTGCCCGACGGACGCCTCCTTTCATGCGGCGCCGACGGCACCACCGCGATGTGGAGCGTGGACGGCAAGCGCTTGCAGCACTTGCAGGGAGTCAAGCAGGCCGACCAGGTCGCCAAGGTCGTCGGTCTCTATGACTCCAAGGCCTTCGTATCCAGCAACTGGCTGGGAGAAGTCCGTTTCTTCGAGAGCGAGACCGGCCGCGAAGTCACTCAGGTCTCCAGCAATCCTCCCAGGCTCGCTGACCGCCTGGTTTCCTCCGAAAAACGACTCGCCGAACTTTTCCCCGCGCTCGCTCCGGCCGAAGCCGCGGTGAAGGCCGCCGAAGCCGCCGTGCCCGCCGCCGAAGCCGCCTTGGCCAAGGTGAAGGAGGCCGGGGCGGCGGCCGCCAAGAAGCTCGCGGAGCTCGAGGCCAAGGTCGCCGAGCAGGATCGATCCGCTGTCTATTGGAACAGCATGATCGGCAAGGCGAAATCTCCCGCCGAGAAGGCCAAAGCCGAGAAGGAGCTCGCCGCTCAGCGCAAGGCGTTAGTCAATTCCAGAGCCGAAGCACGCAAGGCGAAGGACCTCGCCAGGCCGTACCAGACCGCCGAGTCCGCGCTCGCCAAGGCCAAGTCTGAACTGGCCGCCGCCCAGGCCAACGTCCGCGACATCGTCGCCGAGACCGCTGCCCATCGCGAACGCCTTGTCTCCCTCAAGGCCGCCCAGTTCAACGTCGGGGTGCTCACCGAACAGGATAAGCTCGTCAAGCTCGA
>JBILXR010000136.1:0-5388 GCA_044378215.1 Opitutales bacterium | reverse complement strand
GTCTTTCTGGAAGAGCGTGCAGTAGTTCGCGGCCATTTCAGGAAGGAAGAGCGGTATCTCAGGCAGGGCTACTTTCTCGAAGCCTTGGTCGAGCAACGTCTGCGCGTTGCTATCGCGGCTGCGGTCGAGCGCCGGGGTGAGGAGGAAGACCGTGCCGGGGCGTTCGCACTTGAGCGTCTTCATGCCATTCATCGCGCTGACAAGGACGTAGGCGTTCTTGAGCTCGCCGGGAAGCTCGGCGGCGACGTAGTCGCGGTCCGCGAAGAGTTTCGCGCCGGTGACAAGCGGCTGCGGCTTGGCATCGGCACTGGTGAGCGTGCCGGGTCTGGAGGTGCGCAACGGTCTGCCATCAGCGTTGGCGCGGACGGGGGCTTTGGAGGGCTTTGTTTTCTCCTGACCGCCGGTGCCCTTGCTGACGAGCTGACGCAGCTTTACCGCGCCGCTCTCGTCCTTGCCTCCGGCCGCATCTTCCTCCCGAAAGACCGCCATCAGGATGTTGCGGTCCGTGCGGCGGTTGTAGTCGTAAATGACGCGGATGAGCCCGTCGGGCGTCTGTTCGCCGTCCGGATAAGACACGCCAGCGCGTTCATCGAGCAGGAGGCCGCCGCTCCAGGTCTTGCCGTCGTCTTTCGAAACGTAGGCCGTGAGATGCGAACGACCGATGCGCTGGTCGAGCGGGCCGTGTTTCACGAGCAGCAGATTTCCCGACACGAGCCGGCGAACGAAAAAGCGCGAGGTAGGGTGCTCAATGCCCGAAGGCCTCAGATCCGGCCAGGTCTTGCCGCGGTCGATGGAGACGCTTTCGCCGATGCCGTATCGGGTGCGCACGAGCAGCCAGAGGGAGCCGTCGGTTCGCTCGACGAACATGTGCTCGTCGGCTTCGCGCGCTTCCTTGGGCACGTTGCAGCTGCCGCGCAGGGTCCAGGTCTTGCCGGCATCGCTGGAAACGACGAGCTGCGCGCTGTTTTCCCCGACGCTCCACCCAGTCTTGCCCCATTGGCTGATCGGCAGGCCCCATTCGCCGGAGGAAAGCACGAGCGGCTTGCACATCATCACCCCTTGGCCGATGCGGCGCGGTTGCGACCACTTGGGCTGCGCGGCATCGGGCTGGGAGGTTTCCGCGTACCACACCTCCGGTTTGAAACCGGGTCTCCTTTGCGCCCAAAAGAGGAACAAGCGTCCATCCGGCGACGCCCACACCACGGGATCGAAAGCCCGCACCGGCCCGCCCGCATCGGGATCCATGGTGAGCACTTCCTGCCAGGTCGCGCCATTGTCGCCACTGGTTGAAAGCACGACGTAGTTGTTGAGATCCTCGCCCGGCGTCACGCCCGCGTAAAAGGTCGCCCACAACCGCCCTTTCGGTGCGACCGTGAGGCTGGGGGCCATGGTCAGGGCGCGGTTGCTCGTCGCATGCTCCTTTTTCGGCGGCCCGAGATGCCGCGCAGGCTGTCGCGCTGGAGCGTCGTCGGCCGCCTGCAGCGCGGCCAGCGGCGCGAGCAGCAGGACGGCGAGGAGGGGGAGGGTGGGGCGCATGTTCAGGGTTCGTCGTTATTGGTCACATTTTCTTGGGGCTTTGTTCCTAGGTATCACTGACAGGTGGTGAGGTTCATGCCCCAGTCATTCATATTTATGGCAGTCGTTCATGGGTAGGAGGGCGCCCAACGCTACCTATGCTAGTGGTTCCTTACTCATTCAAAGGGATACCGCGGAGGATCAGCGGGTCGAAACGGTAGGGCGATTCGCCGGCGGCCCAGGCGATGCCGCGCAGCAGGATGGCGCGGAAGTAAGGGTCGTCGAAGCTCCAGTCGAAGTGACCCAAGGTGGAAGCGACGACGCGGCCTTTGCCGTACTGATGGGCCCAGATGACTGGTTCGGCGCTGACCTTGTCGCCCACGGTTTCAGCGGAGGTGGCGAGCGCGGTCACCTTGCTGCGGTCGCCTTGCATCTTCCAGTAGCACTCGTCGGCGAGGGTGAACGCCTCGGGCAAGCCGAGCATGATGGCGTGCCGCGGGTCAGGTACCTTGAGCGAGACGACCTTGTGCTTGTACTGGCTGTCCTTCCCTTTGCCGAGGCCCAGAAGCTCTTGGATCTTGGGCGAAGCATTCCAGAGCACATAGTGGGAGAGGACGAGGCCGCCGCCACGGTGCAGGAACGCCTCGATCTGCTGCTGATGCTTCGCATCGGACAGGCACTTCGGGTGCTGATACAAGAAGATCACATCCGCCGAGGCGAATTGCGCTTCCGTGGGCCATTCCAGCGTGCTCATGGCTTTGACCTTGGGTGAGCCGGCGGCGATTGCGGCACGGTCTGCCTCCACCTGGGGGCGATACATGTTGGAAATCGCCTCCTCGCCGGGGTCAGCGCCGCCCAGCAACACCTTCCACCGTTTCGGCAACACATCGTGGGAATGGGACTGGGGCGGATGATCCTTGGCGCCACCGGCGAAAAGGATGGTGAGCGGACGTAGGCTCGCCTCTGCGGGGGGCTGGGGTGCCTGGCTGAGGACGGCATTGACCGCCGCGCGGCTGCGCAGCTCAGGTTCCGATACCCCGTAAGTGTGAGGGGTTTCGGCCTGGGCGAGCGCGGCGAAGAGGGTGTTCGCGGTCATCAGCGCCAGCGTGCGCGGGAGGTGGGCGGTTTTCATAGGAGGGTTGCGGGCGATGGCTGAGAGGCGTTTTATTTCGCCAGCGGCTTCAGGTAGATGTTGCGGAATTGGATCGGGCTGCCCTCGCTCTGCAGGCAGATCGCGCCGCTGCGCGGATTAGCGCCGGCACCCTTGTTCTGCAGCACACCGTTGACGGTCAGTTGGATCGAGTCGCCCTCGCAGACGATGTCGTAGCGGTTCCACTCGCCCGGAGGGTTCTCGCTCGACGACTCCATTTTCTTGGCTCTCAGGTAGGGTTTGACGACCGGGCCGAGCTGCTTGCCATGTACGGTCAAGGACGAGAGGTTGATCAGATAGAAATCGCCGGCGTTCTCATGCATCAGTTGGGCCTCGACGGAGGTCGGCCAGAGGATGTCAGGGCCGGTCTTATGCAGCAGCACGCCGCTGTTGGTCGGCTTACCGACCCAGCGCCATTCGAGATGCAACTGATAGTCGGCGTAGGCTTTGTCGGTACGGAGATAGCCGGAAGGCTTGCCCTCGCAATGGATCACGCCGTCTTGGACGGACCACACCTTTGCGTCGGCCGAAGGGATGTCTTTACCCTGTTTTTTGGCGGGGCTGAAGGGGGTCCAGCCGTCGAGGGATTTTCCGTCGAACAGATCCACCTTGGTCGTCGGTCGGATCACGTTTCCGGCGGTCAACTCCGTGATGGCGATATCCTTGTAGCTTACGATGGCTTTGGAATTGCCGTGGATCTGCACGGCGATGATGCCGGTGGTCTCAACGGTCGGGTCGGTCTCGGTGTAGTCCACCGTCTGCACGCCGTTGAGCCAGATCTGGATGCGCGAGCCTTCGGCGCGGATGCGGTAGTCGTTCCATTCGCCTACAGGCTTGCGCGCCTTTTCCAGCACTTCCTTCGAGGGTCTCTGGATGACTTTGCTGCGGCGGATGTGGTCGTAGAGCGCACCGTCGTAACCCGCGCCGAGGTCCGCCTGAAAGCCGGATACTTCGGTGCCCTTCGGGACGCGCCTGGAGCGGAAGTGCACCCCGCCGTTCACGAAGCCCTCGGTGCCCTGCAGCTTCCATTTCAGCGTGAGTTCGAAGTCGCCGAATTCCTTCTTCGTCGTCAGATAGTCGTTGCGGGCCTGCTTCTTGTCGAGCGACCCCGAGGTGAAGGCGCCGTCTTCGATGCGCCACTGCTGGGTGGTGTCACCCTCCCAGCCATCGAAGGTCTTGCCATCGGTGAGCGGAGTCTGCGCCGAAGCGACAGAGGCGAGGAGGAGGGTGAGCAGGAAGTATTTCATGGCTTTAAAATCTTAGGAAAGGTGTCTCATTCATTATAGCCCAAGCCCCCCGAAATATGCTTGGCAGATAATGCTTTAAATTTGTATTTTTCACGCATCCGGAGGGTTGACTTAATCTTCATGAAAAAAAGCCCTAAACCCATGCAGGCAGGCCCCCGGTCAACCGGAGCGGGACTGCAGTCAGCTTTCTTTTCGTGTCTCACTCCGGCGGACTCGTTAGGGCAGATGTTCGACCTGCTTCCGAACGTCTATTTCTTCGTCAAAGATGCCGAAGGGCATTTCGTGCGGATGAATCAGGCCTTGCTCCAGGCCATCGGATATCGCCAGGAGTCAGAGGTCTTGGGACGGACGGACGCGGACCTTTTCGCGGCGTTCCTCGCCCATGGTTACCGTGAAGAAGACCGATGGATCGTGAGCGAAGACCGGGTGGTCCGGGACAAGATCTGGTTCGTGCCCGACCGGAAGGGTAAGCTGGTCTGCTATCTTTGCAGCAAGGTCCCTCTGCATGACCCGTCAGGGAGGGTCATCGGTATCGCCGGAGTGATGCGCGATGCCCTGAGCGCCGGGGCGATGATCGGCCCGTATGACGACCTTAAGGATGCCGTCGACTATCTTAACGCACATTTCAACGAGAGCATCGCCATCGAGACCGTCGCCGCGAAGGTGCACCTTTCGGCCAGCCAATTTCAGCGCCGTTTCCGGGCGTTATTCCAGACCTCGCCGATCCAATACCTCCTGCAGCTGAGGATCGACAGCGCCTGCCAGCAGTTACAGCGCTCCGATGCCTCCATCGGTACGATCGCCTTAGAGAATGGTTTCTACGATCAGAGCGCCTTTTGCCGACAGTTCCAAAAGCGCATCGGCCTTACGCCCCGTCAGTACCGGACACGTCTGGCGAATGGGGCGAAGTGGAAGCCATCCGCGGTGTAAAGTATGCGCGGATTAGGCAGTTAACAGCGGCCGGGGAGTAAGGCGGCGAGGTTCACTGGTCATCCACAGTTGAGCGGGGCGCTCGACCCTGCCTGGCTTCCCATGCAGGCGAACGTATATCAAAGAACCAAGAACGGGCAGTTTCATCACGCGAGGATTTCCCTGATCACGTGGCATGCATATCTGTATGGTGGCTCAAGGAATCTGTTCCACCACGAGGATGCCCCACGGGCTGATGGCAGGGACGGAGACGAGCGTCGAAGCGCCTTCGGTGGTCGTGGGGAGGATGGTCTCGCGCAGGAGGCTGCGGTAGTGCTTGTCGTTCTCGGCTTGGGCATGCAGCGCAGCGTCATACGGCAGCGGTTCGCGAAGGGTGACCTTCAACTTGTGCCTTCCGAAGAAGCGTGCGGTGGACAGGCGGAGCGTTGCGGCGGCCCCTTTCTCCTTTTCGACGAGGTGGATGACCACGGGCGCGTTGGCATCGCCCGGTTTGGCGCGGAGGAAGGCGCTGAGCTTGCCGCTGCCGCCCTCGATACGCAGGGGCGC
>JBILXR010000014.1:0-19598 GCA_044378215.1 Opitutales bacterium | reverse complement strand
GCGGATAGAATGAGGATTCCTGTTCCTAAAGTACTGGCTTTGAAAGGGTTAAGTTCGATATCTTGGACAATCGCCAAGCCGCTGGCCGCGCTCATTTCCATGATGGCAGTGGCTGAACCGGGGACCCAGCCGAGAGGGGCTTCGATCGGCCGGCCCTGGGCGTCGCAGGTCGCTTCGCTGGCCCATTCCCCCGCTAGGGCGGTCGTCATGGCCAAAGCGGTGCCTTCACCGCCGTCGGCGATGGGGCAAAGGTCGAAAACGGCGCCGGGAAACAGCCGTTCTAGGCTATTTTTAAGATGAAAAGCGGCCTTTTCGGCCGGCAGTGAGCCCTTGAATTTGTCGTTGGCGATCAGGATGCGCATCGTCCGGCGGAGAATCCTCGCCTTGGGGTAATCCCTTTACAACCCGAATGGGGAAGTGCTCTTGATTTCCGAGGGGGTGGACCTACATTATTTACCGAGGACAGCCCTCCTGGCTGCTTTCCCCTCGTCCTTATCCCGCTTTAAAAACACGCACATGCTGTCGCTCCGTCATTCCACCCTTGCGCTCTCGCTGCTCGCTTCCGCCTTCGCGTTCGCCGCCGACGAGGCACCGCCGTCGAAGGAAGGTCTCGAGTTCTTCGAGAAGAACGTCCGTCCGATCCTCATCGACCGATGCTACGAATGTCACTCCGCCGAGAAGAATTCCTCGAAGGGGGGACTCATCCTCGACTCCCGTGACGGCGCCTACAAGGGTGGCGACGAAGGTCCTGCCGTCGTACCCGGCGACCTCGAGAAGTCCCTCCTCGTCAAGGCCGTCCAGTACACCGATCCGGAGTTCGCCATGCCGCCCAAGAAGACCGGCGGCAAGCTGCCTGACGAAAAGATCGCGATCCTCGAACAGTGGGTCAAGATGGGTGCGCCGATGCCGGGTGGCGGCGCCGCCAAGCTGACCGGTCTCACCAGCAAGGCCCGTGAGCACTGGGCTTATCAGCCCGTCAAGAAGTACCCCGTGCCTGAAGTGAAGAACAAGGCCTGGGTCAAGAATCCCATCGACGCGTTCGTCCTCGCCAAGCTCGAAGAAAAGGGCCTCCAGCCCAATCCTGCCGCGGGCCCCGAAGCCTTCCTGCGCCGCGTCTACTACGACCTGATCGGCCTCCCGCCCACCTCCGAGCAGGTCGACGTCTTCGTCAAGGCCTGCGATAACGCCTCGCTCGCCGACTCGCTCGCGGTCCGCACTGGTCGTCCGGCCGGCAACCTCGAAGCCGTCTACACCAAGCAGGTCGACTTCCTGCTCGCCTCGCCGCACTACGGCGAGCGCTGGGCCCGCCACTGGCTTGACACCGCCCGCTACTCCGACACGCGCGGCCTGCAGGTCGACCAAGGCGACAGCCTGTTCCGCGACTACCGCTACGCCTACGCCTGGACCTATCGCGATTACGTCATCAACGCGATGAACGATGACAAGCCGTACGACAAGTTCGTCGTCGAGCAGCTCGCCGCCGACCGCATCCCGGACATCTCCCCGGACGATCCCCGTCTCGCCGCCCTCGGCTTCATCACCATCGGCAAGCGCTTCGAGGAGATCCATGACACCATCGACGAGCGCATCGACACCACCACCAAGGCCTTCCTCGGACTCACCGTCGCCTGCTCGCGCTGCCACGACCACAAGTTCGACCCCATCCCGATCAAGGATTACTACTCCCTGCACGGCATCTTCGCCTCGATCGTCGAACCCCTGCACCAGACGCCCATCGCGGCCACCGGCAATACCGCCGCCGCCCGCGCCGACTTCCTCAAGCGCCTCAACCAGCTCCAGGACGAGCAGGTCGCCGGTTTCTTCCGCTATATGCGCGAGACCCGCGCCCGCTATGACCGCGAGATGGCCGGTCGCCTCATGATCGCCACCGTCCGCGGCGGTTCCTCCGAGGCCGGCGAATATTCCGACCGTTACAAGATCGACCTCCAGGACGACACGGACTTCGCCGCCATGCGCATCCAGAAGGATTCGCCCATCACCGGTCCCTTCGCCGCCTTGGCGGCCGTGCCGTTCGTCTATTTCGCCGAGCGCGCCCCGATCGTCCTCAAGGAATACCTCGACGACACCGAGAACCGCGTGAACCCGATCATCGCCGCCGGCCTGCGTAACCTCAAGCCGAAGACGATGCATGACGTCGCCGCCGCCTACCAGCGCATCTATGTCGAGAACAAGGCCGCGATCCTCGCCCACCTGAACCTCCTGGCCAAGCCGGGAGAAGAGTGGAAGAAGACTTCCCCGGCCATCGCCGAGATGACGGGCTACCCTTGGGCCATCCCGTCGTACGACGAGATCTTCGACAACGAAGAGATGATCTCCCTCTTCAGTACGCGTAAGTTCTGTCAGGACTGGCAGAACCGTCCGATCTACGGCGGCATCGGCAACCGCGAGCCGGTCGCCTATTTCCGCCACCCCCAGATCAACGAATTGCGTCTCTCCCACCCCGGCGTCCCCGGTCATGCGATGGTCGTCCAGGATTCCGAAGGCGCGAAGGACAGCTACGTGTTCAAGCGTGGCGACAAGAACCTCAAAGGTGAGATCGTCCCCCGCCAGTTCCTCGAGATCCTGACGGTCGGTGATCGTCGTCCGTATGTCGACGGCAGCGGACGCTACGAGTTCGCCCAGTCCATCATCTCCAAGGACAACCCGATCACCGCCCGCGTGGCCGTGAACCGTACCTGGACCAAGCACTTCGGCGAAGGTTTCGTGAACACCCCCGACGACCTCGGCAACATGGCCGAGAAGCCTTCGCATCCCGAGCTGCTCGACTACCTCGCCACGGACTTCGTGGAGAACGGCTGGACGATGAAGCGCCTCCACCGCATGATCGTTCTCAGCAACACCTATCGTCTGGACTCCGACCCCGCCGCGAATCCGCTCGTGGCCAAGAAGGGCCCGGTCGATCCGCTGAAGATCGACGCTGGTAATCGCCTGCTCTGGCGCGGCAACCTGCGTCGCCTCGACTTCGAGTCCATCCGCGACTCGATGATCCTGCTCACCGGCAAGATGACCACCACCGTCGGCGGCCAGCCGGCGAACATCACCGACGAGCCGTTCAGCTATCGTCGCAGCCTCTACGGCTACGTCGACCGCCGCCGGCTCAGCGACACGCTCTCGCAGTTCGACTACGGCGACCCCGACGCTTCGAATACGAAGCGCAACTCGACGATCGTCCCCCAGCAGGCCCTGTTCTTCATGAACAACGCCCTGTCGATCGACGTGGCCCGCGCCGTGGCCTCCCGCAAGGACGTCGTCAACGCGATGTCCGAGGACCAGCGCATCGTCGCGATGTTCCGCTGCATGTTCCAGCGTCGTCCGTCTTCCAACGAGATCCGCGTGGCCCAGGAATTCCTGACCAGGCAGAAGATGGCAGCCGCCACCGCCAAGCTGCGTCCGGCCGCCAAGGCCGGTGAGCGCGGCAAGGCCGCGGCGCCGGTCGTGCGCACCGCTGCTCCCTCGACCAAGGGCGCGCCGGTGATGGCTCCGGACGGCGAAGAAAGCATGATGATGGCCGTGACCGGCGGCGGCGCCGAAGGCGTCCTGCGTAACGTGGGTGAGATGATCTCCCGCGAGCCGCTGACCCCGACCGAGCTCCTCGTCCACGCGCTGCTCCTCTCGAACGAGTTCATCTACGTCAACTGACGTTTTTGACAGGTTTTTGACGAGGCCGGCCTCCGCAACGGGGTCGGCCACGTCGTTTATTCGCTCAACCTCGCATGAATTGGTTGAAACATTTTAGTCTTAGCGGAGTATTAATTATCAGCGGCAATCCCCCAGCCGCCCACCCCTCAAAACCACCATGCCGTCCCTGTCCGTCAGCCTCCGTCTGCTTGCCCTCGTCTCCGCCGTCGGCCTCGGCGCCGCCGACGCCCCGGAGCCGAAGATGGATCCGGCCGGCCTGGAGTTCTTCGAGAAGAACATCCGCCCGATCCTGACGGAGCGTTGTTACGAATGCCACTCGAAGGAGAAGGGCGTTTCCAAGGGCGGTCTTATCATGGACTCGCGGCAGGGCATGCTGGCTGGCGGTGACCTCGGTGCGGCCGTCGTCCCTGGCGACCTGAAGAAATCCTTGATGGTCGTCGCGGTCCATCAGGCCGACCCCGACCTTTCGATGCCGCCGCGCAAGGCCGGCGCCAAACTTTCCGCCACGCAGATCGGACTGATCGAACAGTGGATCAAGATGGGCGCGCCCGCCCCGGCCGGCGCCGGCGGCGCCAAGCTCACCGGCCTGTCCGACAAGGCCCGCGCGCACTGGGCCTTCCAGCCCGTCCAGACCTACCCCGTGCCGACCAAGCTCAGCGACCCCGCCTGGTGCCAGAACGAAGTCGACGCCTTCATCATGGCCAAGCTTGACGAGAAGGGCCTCAAGCCCAGCCCGGCCGCCGACGGCGAAGCCCTGCTGCGCCGCCTTTCCTACGACCTGATCGGCCTGCCGCCCACCAGCGTCGAGGTCGACGCCTTCTCGCGCGAGTATGACGGGGCCCTCGCCTTCGACGCCATGGCCGTGCGCAAGGGCCAGCCCGCGCGCGCCGTGGCAAACGTCGTCGAACGCACCGTCGACCGCCTCCTCGCCTCGCCCCACTACGGCGAACGCTGGGCCCGCCACTGGCTCGACACCGCCCGCTACTCCGACACCAAGGGCCTGAAGCGCAACGGCACCATCGAGACGTTCGACAGCTCTTGGACCTACCGTGACTACGTCATCGACGCCTTCAACACTGACAAACCTTACGACCAGTTCATCATCGAGCAGCTCGCGGCCGACCGCCTGCCCGACCTCGCCAAGGACGACCCGCGCCTCGCCGCGCTCGGCTTCGTCACCGTCGGCAAGCGCTTCCAGAACAACGACGACACCATCGACGAGCGCATCGACGCCACGACCAAGGGCTTCCTCGGCCTGACCGTCTCCTGCTCGCGTTGCCACGACCACAAGTTCGACCCGATCCCGGCGGCCGACTACTACTCGCTCCACGGCATCTTCGCCTCCGTGATCGAGCCGCAGACCAACCCGGTCGTCCGCAATCCGCTGCTCATCGGCAAGAACGCGCCGAGCAACGCCTACCGCGCCGACTACGAGAAGCGACTCGCCGCGCTCATCGACGAGACCGCCCAGGGTTACTACAAGCATCTCGTCGGCATGCAGGCGGCCTTCCATCGTGAGTTCGCCCCGCGCGCCATGGCCGCCATGGTCGGCGGCTACCGCAGCACGGCGGGCTTCGATATCCTCAAGAAATATGACCTCGGCCAGAGCCGTGAGCTCGAGCCCTCGTTCGCCGCCGTCATGGCCCGTCCGGACCACCCGATCACCGGCCCGCTCGTCCGCCTGAAGAAGGTCAGCGCCGAAAACTTCGCCGCGCAGGCCCCTGGTATCCTGGCCGACGCCCTCGTCGACACGAAATCGCCCGTCAACCCGCTCATCGCCGAAGCCCTGCGCGGCCTCAAGCCGAAGACCATCGACGAAGTCGCGCTCGCCTACCAAGCCGCCTTCAAGAAACACCGCGACAAGATCCTCGCCCACGTCCAGCTCCGCAGTCAGCCCGGCCGCCGCGGCGACAAGGACGATCCCGCCGTCGCCCAGCTGGCCGCCTTCCCCTGGCCGCTGCCGGACGTCGAGGACATCAAGACCGTCCCCGTGCTCGAGCGTCTCGCGGAGAGCCGTGATTTCTGCGCCGCGTGGCAGGCCCCGATCAGCGCGACTTTCGTCAACAACAACAAGCCGGTGAAGTACTTCAAGTTCGCCGACATCAACGCGCTGGACATCACCCACCCGGGCGGTCCTGGCACGGCCATGGTGATCACCGACGTCGAGAAGCCCCGCGACAGCAACGTCTACATCCGCGGCGACCGCAACAAGCGCGGCCCGGTGGCCCCGCGTCAGTTCCTCGAGGTCCTCGCCGGTCCCGACCGCCTGCCTTTCTACGAGGGCAGCGGGCGCCGCGAACTCGCCCTGGCCATCGCCAGCCGCACCAACCCCCTCACGGCCCGCGTGCTCGTGAACCGTCTCTGGGCGCATCACTTCGGTGCCGGCATCGTCTCCACGCCCGATGACTTCGGCAACATGTCCGAAGCCCCCACGCATCCGGAACTGCTCGACTGGATGGCGACGACTTTCGTCGAGGGCGGCTGGTCCCTTAAGAAGATGCACAAGCGCATCCTGCTCTCCGCCGCCTACCGTCAGTCCGCCAACCCCAGCACCAACGTCATGCTGACGCAGAAGTCCTCCGTGGATCCGACCAAGATCGACGGGGGCAATAAGTTCCTCTGGCACGCCAACCTCCGCCGCCTGGACTTCGAGAGCATCCGTGACTCGATGCTCCTCCTGTCCGGCAAGATCGACCGCGCCATGGGCGGCCGCGCCGTCAACATCACCGACGAGCCTTACAGCTATCGTCGCACGATCTACGGCTTCATCGACCGCGATAAGCTCAGCGAACTCCAGACGCAGTTCGACTTCGCCGACCCGAACATGGCGAACTCCATGCGCAGCTCCACCATCGTGCCGCAACAGGCGCTGTTCTTCATGAACAATCCGCTGGCCATCGAAGTCGCCCGCAACGTGAACGCCCGCGCCGAGATGGCCAAGGCTTCGTCCGACGACGAGCGCATCACCCAGCTCTACCGCATCATGTACCAGCGTTCGCCCACCGTGCAGGAGCGTCAGATCGCCCGCGAGTTCGTGACCCGCATCGCCGGTTACATCGACGAGCCGGTCGTCCAGGCCCCCGCTAAGGGTGACCGTGCCGCCAAGGCCAACCGGGTCGCCAAGGCCAAGGCCGACAAGGCCACGACCGCCTCGGTCCCCGAAGTGAAACTCGAGACCTCGGTTAAAGGCGGAAAAATCGTGAATAACACGGAAATGGTCTCCCGTAAGGAGCCTTCCAACCCGTGGGTCATGCTGGCCCAGTCCATGATCTGCTCCAACGAGTTCGTCTACCTGAATTGATGACCCCACTCTCGAAAGAGTTGTTTTTCTACAATAGCCCCCCACAATCTCACTAACCTCATCCTCCCCATGAAAGATTCCAGCTGCGGAAATTACGTCCCCACCCCGAACTCGCGCCGCGAGTTCCTGCGCCAGACCGGCCTCGGCATGGGCACGCTCGCCTTCGGCACCATGGTCGCCGACTACCTCGTCAGCGACGCCCAGGCCGAAGTGATGGCGAACCTCAAGCCTCGCAAGGCTCCGCTCGCCGCCAAGGCGAAGCACGTCATCCATATCTTCGCGGGCGGCGCTCCCTCGCACCTCGACACCTTCGATCCGAAGCCGAAGATGAAGGAACTCGCCGACATGTCCGCCGCCGGCATGAACGGCGTCCTCTTCCCGTCCCCTTTCGAGTTCAAGAAGTCCGGTAAGTCCGGCCTCGAGATCTCCGAGATCTTCCCGAAGCTCCAAGGCGTCGCTGACGAGATGTGCGTCATTCGCTCGTTGCACCAAGGCATCCCGGCCCACGGTCCGGCCGCCAAGCTGATGCACACCGGCTCGGCGATCCTCTCCAAGCCTTCGCTCGGTTCCTGGGTCCTCTACGGCCTCGGCACCGAAAGCCAGGATCTCCCGGGCTTCGTCTCCCTTGGAGGCAGCTCCGACGCCCGCGCTTCGGCCTTCCTTCCGTCCCTCTACCAGGGCGCCAACACCTCCTTCCGTCCGGGCGCTCCGGCGAACAAGATCATCGCCAACCTCCAGAGCGAATTCACCACGGAGGACGCGCAGCGCAAGCAGCTCGATCTCGTCCGCCAGCTCAATGAGCGTCACATGCAGACCGTCCAGAAGGATGAGCAGCTCGAAGC
Organism: Opitutales bacterium; assembly: GCA_044378215.1. GTDB lineage: Bacteria > Verrucomicrobiota > Verrucomicrobiia > Opitutales > UBA953 > UBA953. The sequence goes on along the minus strand of JBILXR010000014.1, from coordinate 11,795 downwards.
CCGCATCGAATCCTTCGAACTCGCCTTCCGCATGCAGACCGCGGCGACCGACGCCTTCGACATCTCCAAGGAGCCCGAGAACGTCCGTGAGATGTACGGCAAGACCGACCTTGGCGCCAAGCTCCTCTGCGCTCGTCGCCTCGTCGAGCGCGGCGTCCGCTTCGTCCAGGTCGACGCCGGCGGCTGGGATCACCACACCAATCTGTTCACCGCGATCGCCGGCAAGGCGGAAGCGATCGACGGACCGGCCGCGGCCCTCATCGCCGACCTCAAGCAGCGTGGTCTCCTCGATCAGACCTTGATCATCTGGGGCGGAGAATTCGGCCGCACCCCGACCACCGCGGGCCGCGTCAACCAGGCTTCCGGTCGCGACCACCACTCCAAGGCTTTCTGCTGCTGGATGGCCGGTGGCGGCGTCAAGGGTGGCATGCACTACGGCGAGACCGACGAAATCGGCTCCCAGGTCGCCGCTGACGGCGTCGACGTGCACGACCTCCACGCCACCATCCTTCGCCTGCTCGGCTTCGATCACACCAAGCTCACCTACCGCTACAACGGTCGTGATTTCCGCCTCACCGATAACTTCGGCAAGGCGGTCGAGAAGATCATCGCCTAAGGGACTGCGGTCCGACGAGCGAAGGGCGGGCGCCGTGAGGCGCCCGCCCTTCCTGTTTTCCGGGGTCCGCGACGCTTGCGTTCCCTCATTCTCGCTTTCTAATAGAGTCATCCCCATGAGATTCCCCGCGTTGCTCGTCGTCGGCCTGCTGTCCTCCGTCCTGGCTTGCGCCGCGCCGAAGAAGGAGGACGCCCGCAAGGAACCGACCAAGCCCGAACCGAAGCCTTCGGCCGTCATCAAGGCCGACCCGCGCACGGGCGCCAACCCCCGCGGCGGCGTTCCGATCGCCGACGCCCTCGGGCGGACGCAGACGCGTTACGACAACGGGGTCACCGCGGTGAAGACGCCCGACGCCATCGGGGGTTCGACGACCCGTTACAGCAACGGCGTGACCGCCGTCACCCGCCCTGACGCGATCGGCGGATCGACGACGCGCTACAGCAACGGCGTGACCGCCGTGACCCGCCCGGATGCGACGGGCGGCACGACCACGACCTTCAGCGACGGCACCCGCGCGGTCACCCGCAAGGACGCCGCCGGCAACCAAGTCACGACCTACTCGGACGGCCGGCGTGAAGTGCTGCGTCCGGATCCGTTCGCGCCGAAGAAGCCCGCGAACGAGCGGAAATAAAACCCGGCCCTGGCACAGGGCGCTTGAAAGGCCCCTGGGTTTGGTCATTCTGAAGCTTCACCCCATGAAGCGTCATCTCCACCTGTGGGCCGCCCTAGCCGCCCTCGTCCTCGCGCTCCCGGCCGTCGCCGCGGAGGCCTTCACTTCCGGTCCCGGCTGGCTGGAATTCCCTGCCGGTAAAGGCCCGGGCGCCGGTAAGCACGTCGTCCTGCTCGCGGGTGACGAAGAATACCGCTCCGAAGAGTCGATGCCGATGCTCGCGCGCATCCTGTCCGAGCGCCACGGCTTCAAGTGCACCGTCCTTTTCTCGCATGACGAAGGCGTGATCAATCCGAACAACGGCGCCTCCCTCGGCAAGCCTGAGGCTCTCGACTCCGCCGACGCCCTCGTGCTCGGCCTGCGTTTCCGCAAGTGGAACGAAGCCGCACTCACGAAGTTCGACGCGGCCCTCAAGCGCGGCGTGCCCATCGTCGCCACCCGCACCAGCACGCACGCGTTCTCGGGTATCCCTAAAGACAGCCCCTTCGTCGCCTACAACTGGAACAACCAAGGCGGCTTCGGTAAGAAAGTCCTCGGCGAGACCTGGGTCAGCCACTGGGGCAATCACAAGGGCGAAGCCACCCGCACGGCCGTCGAAGCCGGTGCGGCCCAGCTCGCGATCCTCAACGGCGTGGACGTCATCTTCGGCGACACCGACGTCTACGAGGCCTATCCGCCCGCCGACGCGCAGGTCCTTCTCCGCGGTCTGGTCCTCAAGGGCATGGGCAAGGATGACCCTCTCAGCGAACGCGCCAAGAAGCGCGCGACCGATAAACAGGAACAGGGCGTGAACTCCCCCGCGATGGCCGTGGCCTGGACCCGCGAGGTTCCTAACGCCGGCGGCACCAAGAATCGCGTGCTCACCACCACCATGGCTTCGGCCAGCGACCTCGTCGACGAATCGCTCCGTCGCCTGCTCGTCAACGGCGTCTACTGGGGTCTCGGCCTCGACGTGCCGGCCAAGGCCGACGTCACCCCGGTCGTGGAGTGGAAGCCCAGCAAGTATTCCTTCAACATGTTCCACCCGGGTCTCAAGGCTGAGGATTTCGCGGGCGTGCTGCCGCCGCCCCTCACGGTGGCTCCGGCCAAGAAGAAGAAGTAAGCCGCCAGTCGGCTTCCTTCCGTACGGGCGCATCGCAGGATGCGCCCGTCTTGTTTCAGGCCCGGATGCCGCGGTTGACCAGCAGCTGGATCAGCGCGTCGTTATAGATGATGTAAGCCCCTTCGCGTGAGGTGGCGTCACGCACCTCGATGTCGTCGGAGACGACGAACCACGGCGCCTCTACGGTCTTGTCCTTGGCGACCAGGTCCATGATGTCGTGGTCGGCCTTGGCGCCGGCGCGGCTGAACGTCACGCGGACGCGTGAGTTCGTGGTCTTGAGCGTGGTCTGCTGGCCGTCGAAACTCACCCAGATGTGCAGTCCCGGGGCGTCGTCGGCCAGTTTCTCGAGGAGCTGGACGACCTTCTGGCGAGCGGCCGCGTCGAGCAGGAAGCGGCTGTCGCCTTGGGCGTTCTTCTTGGTCGGCAGGCGCAGGCCGAGGTAATCCTGACGCAGGCAGGCGAAGTTGTTGGCGTCGAGCGCGAGGCGGGCGGGTTCGCCCGTGGCCACCGCCCGCTCGAGCATCGCGAGCGGTCCGGACTGCTTCTGCACATGGAAGGCGACGTCGGCCATGTAGGAGCGGCGGCGGTGGAGGTCGCGGCGGTAGAGGTCGGCGTGGCGCGAGTCGACGAGTCCGGCCTGTTCGGCGAGGAGCAGGGCGCCTTCGATCGATTTCAGTTCGCGGGCGTCGGCGCCGTTGATGCGGGCCGAGATGCGTTCGAGGAAGGGGTCGGAAGGCTGGTCGCGCTTCTCGAGTTCGTAGCGGACCTTCTCGATGTGCTCGGTGAGGCGTTTCTCCAAGGCGACGACTTCGGGCAGGGCCTGGCCCGCCGTGCGCAGGTAGCGACGCAGGAGTTTGAGCATCTCCTCCATCTGCGGGATGGCCTGACGGAGCTCGTGCTCTTTCGCCAGGAAGGGGTCGGCGTCCCGCTGCGCCTTACGGACCTTCTCGACGGTCTCGGTGGTCAGTTGGCGTAGTTTGGCCACTTCCTCCGAGGCGGATTTCAGCGTGCGGGCGTCAGCCAGCCAGGGGCGCACTTCTTCGGAGAGGAGTTCCTCGGCGATCTCGCGGGCCTTCTTGGCCACGTGTTCCCGGGCGCGGTCGAGTTCGCCGCGGAGCCGCGTCACTTCGGCTTCTTCGCTGGTCAGCTTGGCTTGCAGGGCCTGGAGGCTGGCCTCCGCGACGGCGGCCTGCTTGGCCGCTTCCTGCGCTTGGCGGGCGGCTTCGTCGCGGACCTTCCGGATCTCGGCGTCCTTCGTCTCAAGCTCGTTGGCGTGCTGGCGACGGATCTGGCGTCCTTCGTTTTCGCGCGCCGCCTTACCTTGGGAGATTTCGGTCAGGAGGCGGCGGACGGTCTTGCCGGCCGAGTCGAGCGCGTCGACGGAGTCGAGGGGTTCCTTTTCCGCCGTGCCGCCGACCTTGGCGACGAGCGTCTTCCAGGCCTTGGCATCGGGCTTGGCTCCCTGCGGCTTGGCGTTCGTCAGCAGACGACCAAGGAGGTCGGCGGGGAGCGCGGCGTCCTTCTGTCCGGCCTGATTGTTCCAGACCACGCAGAGCAGGGCGGCGCGGACGCCGCCGATCGTCGCGGCGAGTTCATCGAGGTGCTCGATGAACTTGGCTTTCTCCCACTTCAGCGCGGCGGCGAACCAAGGCAGATGCTCCGCGACGGCGGAAGCATCCTGCGCCAGATGGACGAGCCGCTTCTTGAACAACCACTTCGAAGCCTTGAGGAAAGGACCGCGATGGATGTAGCCGCCCGGGATCTGCTTCGCGAGGGCGAGGAGCGGGCCGTCCGCGACATGCTCCAGGTCCAGGACGAGCTGCTCCGAAAGGAGCTTGCGATGCGGGTCGACCGCCTCGTTCTTGAAAGAAAAGTGACCCATGCCTTCAGCATGCCCGCCGTCCGGCCCGGGGCAAGGTCGGGTCGGGTCGGCCGAGGCGTTTTCTTGGTTCGGACTCGCCAGCGGGGAGGGAAGGGCGTTCGTTCGGGACTGTCTGATGCGTTCGTCCGCCTCCATCGTCATCCCTCTCTGCTCGGCGGTGGGCTATACCTTCGCCGCGATGGCGCTCAAGCGGGCCATGGACGGGGGGCATCCCTGGCGGGTGCTGTTCATCGTGAACCTCATCGGGGCGGTCCTCTTCCAGACCTGGCTCCTTCATGGGGGCGAGGCCTTCACGGCGACCAACATCACCCATGCGGTCTTGGCCGGGACGGCTTTTTTCATCGGGCAAGTCTTCACGTTCATCGCGATCAGCAAGGGCGACATCTCCATCGCGACGCCGGTGCTCGGCACGAAGGTGATCTTCGTGGCTTTGCTTGTCTTCGTCACCGGCGGCGAGGAGCTGGGCTGGAAGCTCTGGGTGGCCACGTTCCTGACCACGCTGGCCTTGGCTTTGTTGGGCGGCGAATGGCGGGCCAACCGCGATCGCCTGCTGGTCAGCGTCGGCTTCGCCTTCCTCGCCTCGATCGCTTTCGCGGCCACCGACGTGATGCAACAGCTCTGGGTGCGTTCCTTCGGCTTCGGTCACTTCGGTCCGGTCATGTTCGCCACCGTCGGCGTGCTGTCGTTCACGTTGATCCCGTTCTTCTCCGCGCCCTTGCGTCAGATGCCCCGGCCGATGGTCGTCTGGGCGCTCGGCGGCGGCTTGCTGCTGACCGTCCAGGCGATGGGCATAGCCTATTGCATCGCGGTCTACCACGAGGTCACCGTCACCAACGTCCTCTACAACACGCGCGGGCTGTGGAGCGTGGCGCTCGTCTGGGTGGTCGGGCATTGGTTCGCCAACTCCGAGAAGCACGTGGGACGCAGCATCATGACACGTCGATTGATCGGCGCCTTGATCCTGCTGGCCGCGGTCTACCTCAGCCTGACCTGATCAGAGGTCGGCGTTATCGATCAGCCGCGTCGCGCCCAGATGGCAGGCGATGGCGATCGCGCAGCTCTTGCCGGCGGTCGAGGCCACGGGCGCCATCGTCGCGAGGTCGACGATTTCGCAGTATTGCGGCTTCAGCGCAGGCTGGCTGGCCAAGACTGCTTGCGCGGCGGCCTGCAGGCGGGTGGCATCGGTGACGCCGGTGCGGGCCAGCGCCTGCGCGGCTTCCATGGCGGCCGGGATGGCGGTCGCCTGCGTCAGCTGTTCTGTCGAGAGGTAACGGTTGCGCGAGCTCATCGCGACGCCGTTCGGTTCACGGACGGTCTCGTGCGCGATGATGCGGACGGGGAAGTGCAGATCGCGCACCATGCGGCGGATCACCGCGAGCTGCTGCAGATCCTTGCGACCGAAGACGGCGACGTCCGCCTGGACGGCGTTGAAGAGCATGGCGACGACGGTGGCGACGCCGCGGAAATGCCCGTGTCGGAATTCGCCGCAGAGTCCGGCGGAGACGCCTTCGACGTCGACCCAGGTCGAGGCGCCGGCGGGGTAGAAGTCGGCCGCCGTCGGGGCGAAGATCAGGTCGGCCCCGGCGGCTTGGCAGCCCCGGCGGTCGTCTTCGAAGGTCCGCGGGTATTTCGAGAAATCTTCGTTCGGTCCGAACTGGGTCGGGTTGACGAAGATCGAGACCACCACGTAGCCGGACTCCTGCTTGGCCCGGCGGATCAGGCTGAGATGGCCTTCGTGCAGGCAACCCATGGTCGGCACGAAGCCGACGGACTTCCCGGCCTGGCGGGCCCGGGCGACCGCGGCGCGCAGCTCAGGGATGGTGTGGACGACCTCCATGCCGCCAACCTAGCCGCCCCCGCCGAGGGCGCAAGGCGAGTTGTATGCGGACTCCCTGCCTGTCGTTTCGTTCATAGGCCTGGGTCATTCCTTTCTTGGCAGTCGTTGGACCGCCTCCAATGTCAGAACCCTCCCTCCCATAAGTCATGTCGCACTTCCCCAATGTCCCGGTCATCGAGTTCGAAGGACCGAAGTCCAAGAACCCGTTCGCCTTCAAGCACTACAACCCGGACGAGAAGATCGGCGGGAAGAAGATGAAGGACCACATGCGCTTCGCCGCCGCCTACTGGCACGTGATGCGTAACAGCCTCTCCGACCCGTTCGGTGCCGGCACCGCCCTCATGCCTTGGGATGACGGCTCCGACTCCCTCGACAACGCTCTCCGCCGTATCCCGGTCTTCTTCGAGTTCCTCCAGAAGTGCCAGATCGACTTCTACTGCTTCCACGACCGCGACATCTCTCCCGAAGGCAAGACCCTCACCGAGACACATGCGAACCTCGCCCGTGTCACGCAGGAGCTGAAGGCCTACCAGAAGGGTACCGGCAAGAAACTCCTCTGGGGCACCGCCTGTCTCTTCGCCCACCCGCGCTACGCGCAGGGCGCGGGCACCTCGCCCAACGCCGACGTGTTCGCCTACGGCGCCAGCCAGGTCCGCCACGCGCTCGAGGCCACCAAGGCCCTCGGCGGCGAAGGTTACGTCTTCTGGGGCGGCCGCGAAGGCTACGCTACGCTGGTCAACACCGACATGAAGCGTGAGCTCGATCACCTCGCCGCGCTCCTGCACCTCGCCGTCGACCACGCGAAGAAGATCGGCTTCAAGGGCCAGTTCCTCATCGAGCCCAAGCCGCGCGAACCCTCGACCCACCAGTACGATTCCGACTCGGCCGCCTGCCTCAACTTCCTCCGTGAATACGGCCTGCTGAAGCACTTCAAGCTGAACCTTGAGACCAACCACGCCACGCTCGCCGGCCACACGATGGAGCATGAGATGGAAGTCGCGATGGGCGCCGACGCCCTCGGCTCGGTCGACGCCAACCGCGGCGACACGCTCCTCGGCTGGGATACCGACCAGTTCCCGACCGACCTCTACCTCACGACGAACATCATGCTGCGCATCCTCAAGATGGGCGGTTTCACCAAGGGCGGCCTCAACTTCGACGCCAAGCGTCGTCGCGAATCGCACGAGCCGGTCGACCTCTTCCACGCCCACATCGGCGGCATGGACGCCTTCGCCCGCGGCCTTAAGATCGCCCACGCGATCATCAAGGACGGCAAGATGGATCAGTTCGTCGCCAAGCGCTATTCCTCGTGGGACAGCGGTATCGGCAAGAAGGTCGAGTCCGGCAAGGTCACCCTCGCCCAGCTCGACGCCTACGCCCAGGGCATCAAGGCGCCGGCCCTCGCGTCCGGCCGCCAGGAGATGCTCGAGAACCTGATCAACGAGTATATCCGCTAAGGCCATGGCGATCGTCCTGGGTCTGGACCTGTCCACGCAGAGCGCGACGGCGCTCGTGCTGGACACGGTGAAAGGCACGACGGTCGCCCGCGCCCGCGCGGCGTTCGGCGCCGACTTCCCCGCCCGCGGACATCCGGAAGGATTCCTCCGCGGAGGGCAGGGCGGCGAAGTGCACGCCGATCCGCTGCTCTGGCTCGACGGCCTCGAGCTAGCGCTCGCTCGTCTCGCTAAGCTGACCGACCTCTCGAAGGTCGACGCGGTCTCGGTCTCCGGCCAGCAGCACGGCAGCGTGTACCTCGCCGTCGGGTACGAGGCCGCGCTCGCCGATGGTAATCGTGCCACGTCGCTGTCCGCCAAGATCTCGCCGGTCCTCTCCCGTCACTCTTCGCCGATCTGGATGGACTCGTCCACCGGCGCCGAATGCGCGGAGATCGCCGCCGCCCTCGGTGGCGACCAGGCCGTCTGCGACCTCACCGGCTCCGTCGCCACGATGCGTTTCACGGGTCCGCAGATCCGCCGCTTCGCCAAGCTTGACCCCGCCGCTTGGGCCAAGACCAAGCGCGTCCACCTCGTCTCTTCGTTCTTCGCTTCGGTGCTCGCCGGCAAGGACGCCGCCATCGACACCGGTGACGGCGCGGGCATGAACCTGATGGATATCCGGAAGGGTGATTGGGCTCCGGCCGCGCTCGCCGCGACCGCTCCCGATCTCGCCGCCAAGCTTCCGCCCGTCCGTCCCGGTTCGACCATCGCCGGCGGCATCTCCGCTTATTTCGTCGCCCGCCACGGCTTCTCGCCGAAGTGCCAGGTCGTCATCGGCACCGGTGACAATCCTTCCAGCCTCGTCGGCATGGGCGCTTCCAAGCCCGGTAAGGTCGTCATCAGCCTCGGCACGAGCGACACGCTCTTCGCCGCGATCGAAGGCGTCCGCACCGACTCGGCCGGCCTCGGCCACGCTTTCGGCAATCCGATGGGCGGCAGCATGAGCCTCATCTGCGTGCGTAACGGTTCGCTCGCTCGCGAAGCCATCCGCCGCGAATGCGGTCACGCCGACTGGCCGGCTTTCTCTGTCGCCGTCGACGCTTCGCCTGCCGCCGTGTCCGCCGTGCTTCCGATGGAGGAGCCGGAGATCACGCCGCGTCGTCCGGCCGGACGCATCGCCCTCGGCGTACCTGCGACGAAGGCTACCTTGCCTCGTGCCGCCGTCGAAGGCCAGGCGCTCAGCCTCCGCTATCATAGCCGCTGGGTCGGCACCCCGACCACGCAGTTGCTGCTGACCGGCGGTGCTTCCGAGAACCCTTCCGTCGCCAAGATCTTCGCCGATGTCTTCGGCGCTCCGGTCCTCCGTCTGGCCGTATCTGATTCCGCCGCCTTGGGTGCCGCGCTCCGTGCCGCCGAGGGGGCTTGTGGTGCCAAGATGGCCGACCTGGAGCCCGTTTTCTGCGCTCCCGCCTCGGGTGTCGTCCAGCCGAACCCGGCCCTCCGGGCGGCCTACGACAAGCTCGAGGCAGAACTAGGCCAATCGCTGTCGCGAAAGGCATAAATCGGGGTCTGTGAGCATTGCCCACTTGAACAAAGCGGGGTGATTGGCTGACATAGGGGCTCACCCCCTACGCACCATGTCACAGCGCCCTGTTACCCTCTTCACCGGCCAGTGGGCCGACCTCAAGATCGCCGACCTCCTGCCTAAGGTCAAAGCCATGGGCTACGAAGGCGTCGAGCTCGCCTGCTGGGGCGACCACTTCGACGTCGTCCGCGCCGTCAACGAGAAGGGTTACGTCGAGTCCGTCTGGGAACTCCTGAAGAAGCACGACCTCGGTTGCTGGGCGATCTCCGCTCACCTCGTCGGTCAGGCCACCTGCGACAACATCGACGAACGCCACCAGTGCATCCTGCCGGCCCACGTCTGGGGCGATGGTAATCCGGAAGGCGTCCGCCAGCGCGCGTGCGCCGAGATGGCCCTGACCGCCCAGGCCGCCCGTAAGTTCTTCGACGCCGGCAAGGCCTACATGGCCGACAAACCGAAGGGCTCCGGCAAGACCGTCGTCAACGGCTTCACCGGTTCCTCCATCTGGCACGCGATCTACGCTTTCCCGCCCACCAATCAGGCCTACCTGCAGAAGGGTTACGATGATTTCGCCAAGCGCTGGAAGCCCATCCTCGAGGTCTTCGAGAAGAATGACGTCTACTTCGGCCTCGAAGTGCACCCGACCGAGATCGCCTTCGACATCGCCTCCGCCCAACGCGCGCTCGACGCGGTCGGCAACCACAAGCGTTTCGGCTTCAACTACGACCCCAGCCACCTCGGCTACCAGGGCGTCGACTACGTGAAGTTCATCCGCACCTTCGGCAAGCAGATCCACCACGCCCACATGAAGGACGTCTGGTGGGGCCACGGCGACGGCTCCGTCGGCGTGTTCGGCGGGCACACCGATTTCTGCGACCCGCGTCGCGCCTGGGATTTCCGCTCCGTCGGCCGCGGCGACATCAAGTTCGAGGACGTCATCGTCGCCCTCAACGACGTCGGTTACGCCGGCCCGCTCTCCGTCGAATGGGAAGACGGCCGCATGGACCGCTTCTTCGGCGCCGCCGAATCCGCCGCCTACGTCAAGAAGCTCGCCTTCCCGACCAACAAGGTCGCGTTCGACGCCGCCTTCGACAAGTCCGCCCAGGGCAAGTAATCAAACCTCAGACGAACAAAATCATGGCAACCAAAGTAGGCGTCATCGGAGCAGGGGGCATGCTCCAGTACCACGCCGCCGGTTTCAAGCAGGCGGGCGCGGAGATCATCGCCGTCGCCGATCCGGCGCCGGGAGCCGCCCAGAAGGCCGCCACGAAGTGGGGCATCCCGCACGCTTACGAGTCCGTGGAAGCGATGCTCGCGGCCCACAAGGACCTCGACGCCGTCAGCGTCATCGTCCCGAACAAGTTCCACGCCGCGCTCGCCATCCAGTGCCTCCACGCCGGCAAGCACGTATTCTGCGAGAAGCCCCCGGCGCTCAGCGCCCCGGAAGTCAAAGGTATCATCGACGCTGCCAAGAAGTCCGGTAAGCACGTGATGTTCAATTTCAACAACCGCGCGCGCCCGGAATCGCAGGCGATGATCAAGTATGTCGAGCAGGGTCAGGTCGGTAAGGTCAACTCCGCCCAGGCGAAGTGGATCCGCCGCACCGGCATCCCGGGCTTCGGCGGCTGGTTCACCACCAAGGAACTCTCCGGCGGCGGCCCGCTCATCGACCTGCTGCACATGGTCGACCTCGCGATGTATTTCATGGGTTACCCCGAGCCGGCGCACGTGCTCGGCCAGACCTTCAACGACTTCATCCAGGACAAGTCCTTCAAGGGCCCGTGGGGCATCCCGGACCGCGTCGGCGGCGTCACCGACGTCGAGAACGCCGCGCATGGCTTCGTGACCTTCAAGACCGGCCAGGTGCTGACCCTGCAGGTCTCCTGGGCCGAGATGATCAAGCGCGAGGAAGTCTCCGTCGTCTTCCAGGGCACCAAGGCCGGCGGCAAGGTCGAGCGCCTCTTCGGCATCGACGGCCTCGACAACACCGCGATCGATACCTGCGAGCTCTACGTCCAGGAAAACGGCAACAGCGTGAACCGCTCCATCGTCACGCCCGCGTGCGAGGACATGGGCCGCATCGCCTCCGCCGCGAACTTCATCGAGGCCATCGAAGGTCGCGCGAAGCCCCTCAACACGCCTGAGCAGGCCTACCGCCTGATGCAGGTCATCGACGCCATCTACGCCTCGGCGAAGTCCGGCAAGCCCGTCTCTCTCTGACCCACACACCTATGGCATCCCTCAATCGCAAACTCCGCATGGGCATGGTCGGCGGCGGCCGCGGCGCCTTCATCGGCGGCGTCCACCGCATGGCCGCGGCCCTCGACGGCAAGATCGAGCTCGTCGCCGGCGCGTTCTCCTCGGATCCCGAGAAGTCCCGCCTCTCCGGCCAGGACCTCAACCTCGACCCCTCCCGCGTGTACGCTTCGTACGCCGAGATGGCCAAGGCCGAGGCCAAGCGCCCGCTCGGCGACCGCATCGACTTCGTGTCGATCGTCGCGCGCAACGACCTCCACTACCCGGTGGCCAAGGCGTTCCTCGAGGCCGGCATCCACGTGATCTGCGAGAAGCCCCTCGCGTTCTCCCTCGCCGAAGGCAAGAAGCTCCGCGCCATCGTCAAGAAGAGCGGCCTGGTCTTCGCGCTGCTGCACAACTACACCGGCTACC
>JBILXR010000135.1:0-5403 GCA_044378215.1 Opitutales bacterium | reverse complement strand
GCATCGCGGGCATCGTCCTCGAATACCGCCTACCGGCCGGCCGGCCTAACGTCCCGCTCCTCGACGCCCAGCGCGCCCTCCGCACCGTCCGAGCGAACGCGACGAAGTGGAAGGTCGACCCGAAGAAAGTCGGCATCATCGGTTTCTCCGCGGGCGGCCACCTGGCTTCGACCGCGACCGTGCACTTCGACCTCGGCGAAGGGAAGACCACCGACGCGATCGCGAGGGAAAGCAGCCGACCCGACTTCTCGATCCTCATCTATCCGGTCATCAGCATGGACGTCGGCTTGCACCGCGGCTCGAAGCAGAACCTCATGGGAGAGACTCCCGCCGCCGGCCTGCCTGAATATTTCTCGACCCAGAAGCACGTGAAGGCCGGCACCCCGCCCGCATTTCTGGCGCACGCGATCGATGATAAGGTCGTCGACATCGAGAACAGCCGGATGTTCTACGCCGCCCAAAAGAAGGCCGGCCTGACGACACGCTTGATCGAGCTGCCCAACGGTGGTCACGGCCTCAACGGCTACAAGGGCCCGTCCTGGGACAAGTGGCAGGCGGAATCCCTGCTTTGGCTAAAAGAACTCAAGGTCATCCCCTGAACGCCGATTACGGACTTCAAATCACTCCGGAAACATCCCATGATCAGCATCTCCCCATGAAATCCCTCCTCCTCGCCCTGCTCGCCACCGGCTCCCTCTTCGCCGGCGAAAAGGCCACCCTCAGCCTCGCCGACTTCACCGACCTCAACGGCGGCGCCCCCGCCGGCGGCTGGCAGACCCAGGAGGGCGGCGTCATCCACCTCTCCGCCCAGAAGGGCACCGGCGCCCTGATCTCCAAGAAGGAGTATACGAACTTCGAACTCACCTGGGAATGGCGCCTCGAATCAGCCGGTAACAATGGCATCAAGTATTGGGTGACCAACATCAAGGACGCCAAGGGCAAGAGAGAATGGCTCGGGATCGAATATCAGATGATCGACGACGACAAGCACCCCGACGGCCTCAAGGGCGGCAGCCATAACACCGGCTCAATCTACGACCTCGTCGATTCCGCCAAGGAAAAGGCCAAGCAGCCCATCGGCGAATGGAACCAGAGCCGCATCGTGGTGAAGGAAGGCAAGATCGAACATTTCCTCAACGGCAAGCCCTGCGCCTCGGCCGACACGAAGTCCGCCGAATGGAAGGCCGCCATCGCCAAGAGCAAATTCAAGAACAAGCAGGGCTTCGGCCCCGGCCACGGCAAACTGATGCTCACTGAGCACGGCGACCCCTGCTGGTTCCGCAATATCGTAGTCACCGAACTCTGAGCCCGCGAGGAGCCGGTGAATCAAGGGCGCCCAGCGGGCGCCCTTTTTCGTGCCTGTTCAGGCGCCGAGTTCGATCCGCAGGCCGTCGTAGCAGAGGCCGACCTTCGGGTGGGTCTGCTGCAGCTGCTCCGTATACGTGGCGTAATCGATCTGATACGTCATGTGCGTGAGCAAAGCCCGCTTGGCGCGCAGGTCGTGCGCCGCCTGACAGGCCTGATCGACGGTCATATGCGTCGGATGCGGATTCGGGCGGAGGCCGTCGAGGATCGCGAGGTCGGCGTGCTCACCGAGCTCGAGGGACCTCTCGGTCATCGCGCGGCAATCGGTGTAATAGGCGAACTTCATGCCCGTCGAAGGCTCTTCGAAGACGAGCCCGAGCGTGGACTCGTTACCGTGCGGTAAGAGCGTCGAACGGATGATGCCTCCGCCGGGCAGGACGAGCTTCGAAGGCATCAGGTTAAGCCCCAGCGAGACGTACCCAGAAGCCTGCGGCTTACCGACGGCGTAAGGGAAGATGGCCTTGATGCGCTCGAGGCCGACCTCGGTCGAATACACGGGAATGGCCGCCCCACCCTTGTTCGTGCAGAACTGACGAAGGTCATCCATGCCGAGCACGTGGTCGGCGTGGCCGTGGGTCAGGATGAACGTATCGACCTCGCGGACATCATATTTCAGGCACTGCGTCCGGAACTCGGGCGCGGCGTCGACCTGCACATGATGCCCCTCGATGACGACATGGATGCTCGTCCTGGCTCGCCAGTTACGCTCGTTCTTCAGGTCCAGCCCCGGATTGTCATGGGCGGGCAAGGGACAGCCCTGCGACGTGCCGCAGCCCATGATGAGGATTTCCATGAGGCGAAGAAGACGAGAAATGCGGCGGATGCAAAGCAGATACCATGGTAGGTGGCGGCGGTTAGCGGGTGGCGGTTAATCGTTCACAGGTGGCGGGTGGCGGCCCCGGGTGGCGGGTGGCGGGAGAGGCATGCCCATCGATTCCTGCCACCTGTATCTTTATAACTCCCCAGTCATCGGGCCCTCGGGTCCTCTTTTCCACGCTCTCCTGCCTTGTCTCCCGCCCCTCCCTGCTTTCTCCTTCCCATCCCGTGTTCGCCAACCTCACCGACAAACTTACCAAGGCCCTCCGCGACCTCCGGGGGCTCTCCAAGCTCTCCGAGGAGAACATCGCCCCGGCGCTGACCGAGGTGCGCTCGGCGCTGATGTCCGCCGACGTCAATTTCAAGGTCGCCAAGGACTTCACCGAACGCGTCAAGGTCGCCTGCCTCGGCCAGGCTGTCATCGAGTCCGTCAACCCGGGCCAGATGGCCGTCAAGATCGTGTCCGACGAGCTCACGAAGCTCCTCGGCGAAGGCGAACGCCCGATCGACCCCCGCCGCCCGCTGCGCGTGCTGCTCGTCGGCCTTCAGGGCTCCGGCAAGACCACCAGCGCCGCCAAGCTCGCCAAGCACCTCGTCAAGAAGGAGGGCATCCGGAAGCCGTCCCTCGTCGCCGCCGACTTGCGCCGTCCCGCGGCCATCGACCAGCTTGAGACCCTAGCGAAGAACGAAGGCTTCGACTTCCGCGCCGACCGCGCCGCGACCGACGTCGCCGCGATGGTGGGCCGTCTGGTCAAGGACGCCGAAGCCGCCGCCGCGGACCTCGTCATCGTCGACACCGCCGGCCGCCTGCAGATCGACGGCGACCTGATGGAAGAAGTCCGCCGCGTCCGCGACGCCTTCCAGCCGCACGAGGTCTTCCTCGTCGCCGACGCCGCCCTCGGCCAGCAGGCCGTCGACGTGGCCGCCAAGTTCCACGAGTCCACGCCACTCACGGGCATCATCCTGACGAAACTGGACGGCGATGCCCGCGGTGGCGCCGCACTGTCGATGAAGACCGTCACGGGCGTCCCGATCCGCTACATGGGCACGGGCGAGAAGTCCTCGGACTTCGACACCTTCCACCCGGACCGCATGGCCCAGCGCATCCTGGGCATGGGCGACGTCGTCTCCCTCGTCGAGAAGGCCCAGGAGGTCGTCGACCACAAGGAAGCCGAACGCCTGGCCGAGAAGATGAAGAAGGCCGACTTCGACCTCGAGGACTTCCTCGCGCAGATGTCGCAGATGAAGAAGATGGGCCCGCTCGGCGACATCATGAAGATGATGCCCGGCATGGGCGGCATCCAGGTCGGCGCGAAGGAAGAGAAGCATCTCGCCAAGACCGAAGCCATCGTGCTTTCAATGACCAAGAAGGAGCGTCGCAATCCCGACATCCTCAACGGCTCCCGCCGTCTCCGCATCGCCAAAGGCTCCGGCACGCAGGTCAGCGACGTCAACGCTCTGATCAAGCAGTTCTCCCAGATGCGTGAGATGATGCGCATGATGAAGGGCGGCAAGGGCAAGGAGCTCATGCGTCGCATGGGCCAGATGGGCGGCGGCCGCGGCGGCATGCCCGGTGGTGGCTTCCCGGGCGGCGGTTTCCCCGGTATGCGCTGATCGCCATGTCCCTCATGATTCCCTTCGACCCGGCCCTCCTCTCCCGTCCGGGCTGGATCTTCGACTGCGACGGAACCCTCGCGGCCTCCATGTGGATCCACCACCGCAGCTGGACCCACATCGTGGGCAAGCAGATCGGCCGTCCGTTCGACTTCCCCTGGCCCCTCTTCTGCTCGATGGGCGGCATGTCCGCCGTCGACACCTGCCAGCGCCTCAAGGCCGACTATGGCTTCGACCTGAACGTCGAACAGCTGCTCGCGGATGGGCATGAATTCCTCGAGGAGCACCTCGCCAAGGACGTCACCGCCCGTCACGAGGTCGTCGCCGTCGTCCACCACGTCCGCGGGCTCGGCCACAAGACCGCCGTCGCCTCCGCCGGCCGCCGCGACCACGTGCACACCACGCTCAAGCAGATCGACATCACGCATCTCTTCGACGCGATCATCACCGCCGAGGACGCCGTGCGCTCCAAGCCGCACCCGGACCTCTTTCTCGCCGCGGCGGACCGCCTCGGCCTGAAGCCCGCCGACTGCGTCGTCATCGAAGACAGCCCGCGCGGCAAGGAAGCCGCCGACGCCGCCGGGATGCCGTGCATCCTGGTGGAGCCGGCCTAGGCCTACAGAGGGGGCACGTGGGCCTTTTGCATGAGGCCTCCGCATCGCGGCCTTAGGTAGGGGCACGGTTACGACGTGCCCGGGCGTGGCGTAGCCCCGCCCCTACCTATTCGTCCACCATCCGGCGGACGCAGACACAAAAAAGGACGGCACGTCGTGCCGTCCTTCGTTTTGAGGCAATCGCCGGAGGCGATTACTTTTTGAGTTTAGAACAGAAACGAGCCAAGCGCTCGAGGCCCTGGGCGATGACCTGGTCGGAGGTCGCGTAGCTGAGGCGGATGTAGCCTTCGGAGCCAAACGCGGAACCGGGGACGACGGCCATGAGCTCTTCCTCGAGGAGGCGATCGGCGAACTGCGCGGAGGTCAGGCCGAAGGACTTGATGTTCGGGAAGAGGTAGAAGGCACCCTGGGATCGGTAGCAGGTCAGGCCCGGGATGGCGTTGAGGCCGGCGAGGAGGTTGAGGCGGCGCTTGTCGAAGACGGCGCCCATCTCGGCGAGGGAGGCCTTGGCCTTGTCGGGGTGCTGGTGGACGGCCAGGGCGCCGAACTGGGCGAAGGTGGTGGCGTTGGACGAGATCTGGCTCTGCAGGTCGGCCACGGCGGCGGCGAGGGCCTTGTCCGAGGCGACGAGGGTGCCGAGGCGCCAGCCGGTCATGGAGTAGCTCTTGGCGTAGCCGGAGACGGTGATGGTCAGGCGGGCGGCTTCGGGCGAGAAGGTCGCCGGGCTGCAGGTGGTCTGGCCGTCATAGACGAGGTTCTCGTAGATCTCGTCGGACATGATCCAGACGTTGGCCTTCACGCAGATGGCCACGAGGGCTTCGAGCTCGGCGCGGGTGTAGACGGCGCCGGTCGGGTTGGACGGGCTGTTGATGATGACCATGCGCGTCTTCGGGGTGAGCGCGGCGGTCAGCTGGGCCGGGGTGATCTTGAAGCCGGTGACGTCCTCGGCGTTGACGACGACGGGCGTGCCGCCGGCGAGCTTCACCATCTCAGG
>JBILXR010000134.1:0-5418 GCA_044378215.1 Opitutales bacterium | reverse complement strand
CCGCGTTCGGCGCGCACGCCGGTGTCGACGTATTTTTCCGGCACGCGGGCGAAGCCGAAGGCCGGGGCGACGTAGCTGTCGGTGACGGCGAGGGGCTTGTCCGGCCAGACGTTGGTGGTCGGCTTCCAGGTTTCGCAGAGTTCGACGCGCACCTGGCCGTTCGTGACGGTGGTCCAATCGACCTTCGGCGCCGTGCGGGTGACTTCCGGTGCCTTGGCGGCCTTCGTGCCGCTGGCGCTGTCGTTACCGGCGTTGGGGCTCGGGCCGACCTGCGCGACTTCGGCCTTCACGACCGGAGGCAAGGTGGTGGCGAAGCGGCCGGCGATCTCCTGCGAAGGGACAAGGGCGCGATAGAGGCGAATCTCGTCGATCGTGCCGCGGAAGCTGCTGTTGGGCAGGCCGCCCTGCGAGGAGCCGATCCAGACGGGAGCGTCGTCGACGATCGGAGCCTCGGTCGTCGCGCCGTCCATGTCCCACGAACCCTTGATCTCCTTGCCGTCGATCCAGCCGCGGATGCTGTCGGGCTTGCCGAACTCGTAGCGGATCGCCACATGGTGCCAGCGTCCGTCGTTAGGGAAACCGGTCGGAGTCGTCCAGCGGTGCCATTGCACGCCCTTGCCGGCGGGCGTAGCGAAAAGGAAATTAAGGCAGGCGGTGTCGTAGAGCACGCGGAGGCGCACGGCCCAGTTCTGGTTGCTCGGGTTCGGCGCCTTCGGATCCGTGCGACCCTTGCCGATGATCGTCGCGTTCTCGCCCTTGCGCAGGCCTTCGGGGCGGACCCACGCCTCGAGCGTGAAGGCATCGCCGTTCTGGAAATCGAAGACACTGGCGGCCCCCGGGTCTTCGATCACGAGGCGCGCGCCCTTGCCGTCGAAGGTCGGCGCGATGTTCTGGGTGTCGAAGCGGGGATAATCTGGGCGACGCGGACCGGCCTGCTTGAGACGGACATTCCCGACGGCGGACAGCTCCGGGCCGGGCTGCCCGTCGAAGGTCCAAGCCGGGGAGGTCTCGGCGGCGGCGAGGGCGGTGAGGCCAAGAAAAATGGGCAGAAGACGGCGCATCTGAGAGAGGGGACAGGGGAGGGGCGAAGGGGGTTCCGCCCGTTCTCCAGAATGAGTCGAATCGGGGTCATTGGTCAATCGCCCCGCAGTATCCTTTTAGGTCGGGTTTCCTGTCTGATTCCTCTCGGGATTGCCTGAGGCTGGCCTGAGTGCCTAGGGTCTAGCCATGCCTTCGACCGCCCGCCGTCTCGCCGGTTTCACCGAGTCCGTCATCCGCGGGATGACCCGCCTGGCCAACCAGCACGGGGCCATCAACCTCTCGCAGGGTTTCCCGGACTTCTCCCCGCCGGAGGAGCTCCTGGCGGCCTTGGAGCGGGCCACGCGCGGTCCGCATCACCAATACGCCGTGACCTGGGGCGCCCCGCGGTTCCGTCAGGCGTTGGCCAAGAAGATCCACCGCTTCAGCGGCCTGGCCATTGATCCCGACCAGCATCTCGTCGTCACCTGCGGCAGCACTGAAGCCATGATGGTCGCGATGATGACCGCCTGCAATCCAGGCGACAAGGTGATCGTCTTCTCGCCGTTCTATGAAAACTACGCCGCCGATGCGATCCTCTCCGGTGCCGAGCCGATCTACGTGCCTCTGCGCGCGCCGACGTTCGACTTCGATCCCGACGAGCTCGCCAAGGCCTTCGCGCAGAAGCCCAAGGCGATCATCGTCTGCAATCCCTCGAATCCTTGCGGCAAGGTCTTCACTCGCGACGAACTCCTGACGATCCTGCGGCTGGCCGAAGAGCATGACGCGTTCGTCATCACCGACGAACCCTACGAGCACATCGTCTACGCCCCGCACGAGCATGTGTATTTCGCCGCGCTGCCCGGGGCGTCCGAGCGCACCATCACCTGTAACTCGCTGTCGAAGACGTATTCCATCACCGGCTGGCGTCTCGGTTACGTGCAGGCCGCCCCGCACGTCATCGCCCAGGCGCGTAAGGTGCACGACTTCCTCACCGTCGGCGCAGCCGCGCCGTTGCAGGAGGCCGCCGTCGCGGGCCTCGAACTGCCGGACTCTTATTACGCCGGCCTCGGTGAGCTTTACGCCGCCAAGCGGACGCTCTTCACGTCGATCCTCAAGCAGACCGGACTCAAGTTCACCGAACCGCAGGGCGCTTACTATTCGTTGCTCGACGTCTCGCCACTCGGTTTCAAGACCGACACCGAAGCGGCCGAGTGGCTCATCAAGGAGATCGGCGTCGCCGGCGTGCCTGGCTCATCGTTCTTCCGCGAACCCGAGCATCGCTACGTCCGCTTCCACTTCGCCAAGAAGGAGGAAACCTTGAAGGCGGCCGGGGAGAAATTGGCGAAGCTGAAGAAGGGCTGAACACGGAGGGCTGAGTTGAGGACTGCGTGGAGGACTGCATGGAGGACTGAATTGAACGACGCATGGCTCGGTCTTTGGGTAGGGCTGACCACCCTTGGTCGGCCGCGGTTGAGCGAGGGCGCTCAACCCTACCCAAGGCAAGGAGATCATCTGGGATGTCCGGCCTTGTTTACATCGGGTAGGGTCGGCACTGCGTGCCGACCTAGCTGCCTTCCTTTTACGGCCAAGACATTCCTAGGTCAGCACGCAGTGCTGACCCTGCCTGTTGTTTTCGGCGCCTACCCGACGATCTTCTTATACGGCTCGCCTTCGTTCTGCGTCGGGCGTTCCGGGCGGCCTTTGTAGCGGTAGGTCAGGCCCATGTTATCGATGCCGAGCAGCCAGAGGATCGTCGCGTGGAGGTCGTGGACGTGCAGCGGGGTCTCCGCGGCGCGCAGGCCGAGGTCGTCGGTGCTGCCGATGGTCTGGCCGCCCTTCACGCCGCCGCCGGCCATCCACATCGAGAAGCCCGTGGGGTTGTGGTCGCGGCCGTCGCCTTTCTCGGACATCGGGGTGCGGCCGAACTCTCCGCCCCAGACGACGAGCGTGTCCTCGAGCAGGCCGCGGGACTTCAGGTCCTTGAGCAGGCCCGCGACGGGCTTGTCCATCGCGGCGCAGAGGCCGGCATGGTTGGTTTCGATCTTCGAGTGGGCGTCCCACTTCGAGCCGGCGCCGTGGTAGATCTGGACGAAGCGCACGCCGCGTTCGACCATGCGGCGGGAGAGGAGGCAGAGCCGGCCCATGCTCTCGGTCGTCTTGTCGTCGAGGCCGTAGAGTTTGCGCGTGGCCTCGGTCTCGCCGGTGAGGTCGACGACGCCGGGCGCTTCGGCCTGCATCCGCGCGGCCATCTCGTAACCCGCCAGGCGGGCGCCGAGCTCGGAGCGGTCCGGGTAGCGGGCGGCGAAGTCCTTGTTCACGCTGTTGATCAGGCGGAGCTTGCTGGCCTGCAGGTCGGCCGCGACCGCTTCGGGCGTGTTGAGGTTCGGGATGGGTTCGGCGCCGCCTTGGATGCGGACGCCTTGGTAACCGGCGGGCATGAAGCCGGCGCCCCAGTTACGCGGTCCGTTGATGACCGTGTTCTGGTTATCCTGCATCACGATGAACGCGGGCAGGTTGCTGTTCTCGGAACCGATGCCGTAGTTGATCCACGAGCCCAGCGACGGCTTGCCGGCGAGGATCGAGCCGGTGTTCATCTGGCAGACGCCGGCGGAGTGGTTGATGCCGTCGGCCTTGCAGGAGCGGATGACCGCAAGGTCGTCGGCGCACGAGGCGATGTGCGGGATCCAGTCGGAGAACCACTGGCCCGACTGGCCGTGCTGCTTCCATGCGCGCTTCGAGCCGAGGAGCGGGGCCTTGGCCTCGCCCATCGCGGTGATGACCGTGCCGAAACTGTCGGGCAGGCGCTGGCCGGCCAGCTGGTTCAGGAGCGGCTTGGGGTCGAGGAGATCCATCTGCGACGGACCGCCTTCCATGAAGAGGAAGATGACGCTCTTGGCGCGGGGCTTGATCTGGCCGACGCCGGGCTGGAGGGGCGTGCCGGGGGCGGGGACGACGATCTCCTTGGCGAGCAGGTCGCTGAAGGCCATGGCGCCCAGGCCCAGTCCGGCGTTGCAGAGGAAGTCGCGGCGCGACGACGAGGCTTCGAGGCGATGGCAGCGTGGGTCGTTCATTCGACGTAGAGGAATTCGGAGGAGTTGAGGAGGGCGTGGCAGAGCGCGGCCATCGGCACGTGCTCTGCCTTGGGCGCGGCTTCCGCCTTGGCGGCGCCGACGGAAAGTTCGCGGCCGCGGCCGGAGGAATCGCTCATCGTGCCGCTCTTGGCTTCGAAGCGCCAGAAGCCCAGCGTGGAGGGGCGGACTTCCTCGGTCGAGTACAGGAGCTGCTCTTCTGGGAGGGCGCCGGAGCTGAAGCGCACTTCGTCCACGACGCCGTGGAAGGAGCCGTCGGTGTCGGCGTTCTTGCCGCCGAGCTGGAGGGGGGCGACCGCCGTGCCGGTCTTCACGCCGGTCAGGCTGAGCTTCACGCTGTCATGCAGCAGGGGCTCGTCGTCGTTGGCCAGGTCCTTGAGCGTGAAGGCGACTTCGCCCGGACGTTCCGGCGTGGCGTAGCGGACGGAGGCGGCGACGTAGTAAGGCTTGTTGAGGTCGATGCGCAGGTTGGAGAAGGCGACCGCCTCCCCGAAGGTCCCGCCGAGCAGCGGGCCGTAGGTCTGGAGCACGAGGACTTTCGGGGCGCGACGGGATTTCTGACCCGTGACGCCGAATTGCCAGTAGCCGTCGGCCTTGTCCTTGCCCGTCTGCGCCGCGATCACGCGCACGGCGCCGCCTTCGCTGATCGAGCGGGGGACGACGACCGCTTCGATGGTGAAGCCGGCGGCGAGGTCGTTCTCCTTGGCGCCCGGGGCGAAGAAGGGGCGGCGATGGCCGGCGGCGAACTGCGCGCCTTGGCCGTCGCGGAACGGGACCTTCTCCGGTTGGAAGTCGCGGGCGATGGCCGCGGTGACCACGGCGGTGGTGCGTTGGCCGCGCACTTCGTCGAGGAAGGCGGCGGCGCGCTTGGCTTCGGCGGCGGAAGGCGCGCGGGCGTAGAGGAGCTGGTAGAGACGGCGGACCTGCGCGGTCTCGTCGCCCGGGGCGTCGGCGGTCACGCGGCGGGCGAGGGTCTCGCTGCGCTTCAGCATGAACGGGCTGTTGAGCAACAGCAACGACTGGATGGGCGTGGTGGTCACGTCGCGCGAGGACGCGCTGCTGAACCACTGCGGCGCGTCGAAGATGTCGGCCAGCGGATCGCGGTTGTTGCGCATGATGCGCGTGAAGATGCTGCGCACGGGCTCGGCGTAGATCACGCTGGGGCCGGCCTGCTTCTCGGCCTTCAGCTCGCCGCAGGCGGCGTAGAGCGCGTCGCGGATCTGCTCGGCCTCGAGGCGCTGCGGCTGGAAGCGCCAGAGGAGGGTGTTCTGCGGGTCCTTGAGCTGGCCGCGGGCGACGTCGGCGTGTT
>JBILXR010000133.1:0-5428 GCA_044378215.1 Opitutales bacterium | reverse complement strand
CGCGCACAGGCTTAGCGGAGGAAGGCCTCGTGGAGGCCGCCGTCGACGGTGATGACCTGTCCGGTCGTCTTGCTGAGGCGATTGGTCACGAGGAGGAAGTAGGCTTCGGCCTGGTCGGCGGGGGTGATGGGGTTCTTGGTCAGGGTGCGATCGGCGTAGAAGCGGGAGAGCTTCGTCGTCAGCGAATCGGTCGCCTCATCATCGGTGTAGGGAATGTTGTACTTAGCAAGTGACGCGATGACTCGGTCGCGCGGGAACATCGCCGAACCCTGCACGACGGTGGCCGGGGCCACGCCGTTGACGCGGATCAGGGGCGAGAGCTCCATGGCCATCTCGCGGACGAGGTGGTTGGCGGCGGCCTTCGAAGTGTCGTAGGCGACCGAACCCTTCTTGGCCACGGCGGCGTTGGCGCTGGTGGTCAGGACGAGGTTGCCGCGGAGGGCCTGTTCCTTCCAGGTCTTGAAGGCTTCGTCGGCGACGAGGTAGCTGCCCGTGACGTTGAGGGCGAAGGTGAGCGCCCACTTGTCGTCCGGGATGTGGCCGGTGGTGTCCGGGGACACGAAGATGCCCGCGGTGACGCAGATGGAGTCGAAACCGCCATAGGCGAGCGCGACCTGGTCGAGCATCTTGCGGATCGAGGCGCGGTCCATGATGTCTCCCGAGAGACCGATGGCCGGACCGCAGTTGGAGAGGCCGGTGCCGGCCACGCCGATGCCAGCGCCGTACTTGTCGGTGATCTCCTTGGCGGTGGCCTGAGCGGCCTCGACGTTCTTGTCGACGCAGACGATGTGGGCGCCTTCCTTGACGAGGCGGTGGGCGGTCTCCTTGCCGATGCCGGAGCCGGCGCCGACGACGATGATGACCTGACGGGCGAGTTCCTTCTCGGCCGGCATGCGCTTCAGCTTGGCCTCTTCGAGCAGCCAGTACTCGATGTCGAAGGCTTCCTGCTGGGGCAGGGCGATGTACTGGTCGATGGCTTCGGCGCCGCGCATGACTTCGACGGCGCAGTTGTAGAACTCAGCGGTGACGCGGGATTCGGACTTATCCTTACCCCAGGCAATCATGCCGAGGCCGGGGATGAGGACGACCGTCGGGTTCGGGTCGCGCATGGCCGGGGAGTTCGGGCGCTTGCAGGCGTTGTAATAAGAGGCGTAGTCCTTGCGGTACTGCTCAAGGGCGGCGGCGAGTTTGGTCTTCAGCGCGGCGGCGTCTTCGGATTGGGGGTTCCAGTTCACGTAGAGCGGCTTGATCTTGGTGCGCAGGAAGTGGTCCGGGCAGGAGGTGCCGAGTTCGGCCAGGCGAGGGGCGTCCTTCGAGTTGACGAAACGGAGGATCTTCTCGTCGTCCTGGATCGTGCCGATGAAGCGCTTCTCCTTGGAGACCTGGCCGCGGAGCCAAGGCAGGATGGCCGCGAAGGTCGCGTGACGCTGCTCGGTGTCGAGGGTCTGGTAGAGGGCGCCGCCGAAGACCTTGGCGTCGCCGCCCTTGGCCTGGTACTTGGCTTCGATGTAGGCGCCGGCTTGCTCGATCATCGCGAGGGTCAGCTCGTAGCAGGCCTTGTCGTCATCGGCCCAGGAGATGAAGCCGTGCTGGCCCATCATGATGGCCTTGATGGCGGGCTGCTGGCGGGAGATGTCCTGCATGGCGAGGCCGAGCTCGAAGCCCGGGCGCATCCACTTCACGTAGGCCATCTTCCCGGCGAAGATCTCCTTGGTCAGGGCTTCGCAGTTCTTGGAAGCGGCGATCGAGATGATCGCGTTCGGGTGCATGTGGTCGACGTGCTTGCCCGGGAGGAAGCTGTGCAGCGGGGTGTCGATTGACGAGGCGCGCGGGTTGAGGTTGAAGGTGGCGTGGTTGTACATCGCGACCATGTCGTCCTCGGCCTGGGACTTCAGTCCCTTGTCGGCGCGGGCGGCGTAGGAGCCCTGGAGGCCGATGAGCTTGTCCTGATAGAGGGAGGAGAAGTTGTCGCGGTTGCTGGTGCGGAGGTCGCCACCAGAACCCTTGACCCAGAGGACCTGGGTCTTCTGGCCGGTGAGGGGATCCGGTTCTTCAATCTTGGAAGAGGTGTTGCCGCCGCCGGTGTTCGTGATGCGCTGGTCGGCACCGAGCTTGTTCGAACGGTAGACCAGACGGCCGACCGGATCGAGCTTCGCGGCTTCGGCATCATTCCAGAGGTGGGAGACGTACTTGTAGTTGGACATGTGATTACGTGGAAAGGGTGTGAGGTGAGTAAGGGGTTTTATGACTTCTTTAAACCATTAAACTTGGCTTGGGCGGCGGCCCAGGCGGGCGTGGGTTTCGGTACGTAAGTCACTACCTCAAAGGAGTTTCGGACGACCTTTCGCAGTTCGTCGAGGTTCTTGAGCTCCTTCATGGCGATGGCTTGGACCAAGATGTTACCGGCAGCGGTGGCTTCGACGGGTCCGGCGATGACGGTCCGGCCGGTGGCGTCGGCCGTGGCCTGGTTAAGCAGAGCGTTGCGGCAGCCGCCGCCGACGATGTGCAGGCGCTTCAGTTTGCGCCCCGTGAGTTTCTCCATGCCATCCATCTCGACCCGATAAAGGAGGGCCAAGGATTCGAGCACGCAGCGCGCGATCTCGCCATGGGTCTTCGGGACGGGTTGCTTGGTCTCGCGGCAGAACGCCTGGACTTTCGCGACCATGTCGCCGCGCTTGGCGAAGCGGACGTCATCGGGGCGGATGAACGAACGGAGCGAAGGCGCCTTGAGCGCGAGCTTCACGATCTCGCCGTAATCGGAAACCTCGCCTTTCTCCATCCACTCGCGTCGGCACTCCTGGAGCACCCAGAGACCGACGAGGTTTTTCAGGAAGCGGGACGTGCCGCCGAAGCCGACTTCGTTCGTGTACTTGGCCTTACGGACGGTCTCGTTGACGAGCGGCTTGGGCAGCTCGAGTCCGAGGAGCGACCAGGTACCGGAGGAAAGGTAGGCCCAGTCATCGCCCTTGGTGGCGGGGACCGCAGCGACCGCGGCGGCGGTGTCATGGGCGCAGGTCGTGACGACCTCGGTCTTACCGAGACCAGTCTCCTTGGCGAGATAGGGCAGCATCTTGCCGAGCTTCACGCCCGGAGCGACCGGCTTCGGGAAGATATGCTTCGGGATGCCGAGCTTCTTCAGCACCGGCCAAGCCCAGTCGCGCTTGCGGGTGTCCCAGCACTGGCTGCCGGAGATCAGCGTCTCTTCGGCGCGGGCTTTGCCCGTGAGCAACCAGGTGATGTAATCGCCGATGAGCAGGAACTTGTCGGCGAACAGCAGCATCTCGGGGCGGTTCTCGGCGTCGTCGAACAGCTGGTAGAGCGTGTTGATCGAAATCGAGGCGATGCCGGTGCCCTCGAAGATCTCCTTCTGGGAGAAACGACGCATGGCCAGCTCGTAAGCCTTGAAGCTCCGTTCGTCACGATAGGTGAAGGGCAGCGAGAGGAGGGGTCCGTCTCCCTTGAGGAGGACGTAATCGACGCCCCAGGAGTCGCAGGCTATCGACTTGATCGGTCCGAGCTTGGCGCCCTTGGCGAGGCCGACGCGGATCTCGCGGAAGATACGGATGATGTCCCAGCGCAGCGTGCCGTTGGCGGTGATGGCGCCGTTGGAGAAACGGTGCACCTCTTTCATGGTGAACTTGCCGGCCTTGAGCTGGCCGAGGATGACGCGGCCGGATTCGGCTCCGAGGTCGATGGCGAGGTAATTGGACATGGTCAGAAGGGGGAGGGGAGGGGGTAAAGGATCACATACCGAGCATTTTCTGCCGGTAGTGTTCATCGGGTCGTCCGGCGATGCGTTCGCATTGGGCCGGCGTCAGGAAGACCGGTCCACCGAGGGTGGCGGCACCGACGAAGATCTCGGCGGCTTTTTCGGCCATGAGCAGCGAGCCCAGGACTGCCTTGGGCGAAGCGCCGACGGCGATGATGCCGTGGTTCTGCAGCAGGATGATCTTCGGGTCGCGACCGGTGCGTTTGACGAAAGCGACGACTTCGCGGCGGATGGCCTGAGAAAGTCCCAGACCGGGTTCGGCGTAAGGCACGAAGACCGACTCGACGCCGCACATCACGATCTCATCCGGACAGGCGCGCTTCTCGGCGAACTCCCGGGCGCGCGGCGAACACAGGATCTGGTTCACCGCGATCGCATGCACGTGGCCGACACAACGGACGCCGGGGAGGGTGAGCAGGTAGGCGTGGAAGAGGGCTTCGATGGAAGGCTTCTTGGCGGCGGAATCTAGGCGGGCGGACAGCAACGCCTGATCGACTTCGACATCGGTCGCCGAGGTCTTGTCCAATAGCGGAAGCAGTCGGTCGAAAGCGCAGGAGGTGACATCAGCGGCCGTGAGGCTGGCGAGGTTCGAGCCGGAAGCCTTGACGGCGAAGGTGTCATCATCGAGCCGGACCGAAGTATTTCCTTCGCCCAGGATGGCCATGCGCAGACGTTCCCCGCCCAGCTGATGGGACATTGTTAGCAGAGACTGGATGACGTCCGACGACATGCCTCAGGCAAAAAAGAGGCGAACTCAGAGAGCGGTCAGCACGCGTTCCGGGGGCAGCTTGACCTTGGCTTTCTGCACGGCGGCCGCATCGGCATCGGTGACCAGGAACAAAGAGGTGACGTCGCGCGTGACGGCGCAAGGTCCGCCGCGCCCGAGCTTGACCTTGTTCATGCAGATGAGGACTTCGTCGCTGCGACGGATGACTTCACGCTGTTGGTGCGAGATGTCGCGCTGGGAATTCCAGAGACCGTTCTCGTCGATACCTTCGGCGCCGAGCAAGGCCACGTCGAAGTTCCAGCGGGCGACTTCTTCGAGCGTGCGGTCACCGGCGACCATCGCATGTCGGGTCAGGAAAAGACCGCCCGGGATGTAGACTTCGACGCCGGGCAGGCACGAGATCAGCTGGGCGGTCGGGAGACAGGTCGTGACGATCTGGAGGTCGGGCACGCCGGCGGCGGCGATGGCTTCGGCGGCGAAGAAGATCGTCGAACCCGAGTCCAGGTAGACGGTCATGCCGGCCTTGACGCGGGAAGCTGCGAGGTTGCCGATGCGGCGCTTGGCTTCGGCGTCTTCGATCTTGCGATCGTCGAGCGGGGGGAAGTTGCGGTTGAAGTCAGAGAGCGCGCCACCGTGCGTGCGGGTGATCCGACGCTGATTCTCGAGTTCGGTCAGATCGCGGCGAGCCGTCGCTTCCGACACATTGAACTGTTTGCAGATCTCCAGGACCGGAACGTAGCCGACCTTGGAGAGAAGTTTGGCGATGGCCTCGCGGCGGGCCTCAATGATGTGACGGGCTACTTTCATAAAGTCAGGGGTATCGGATGAAGTGAGTTGTGGTTATGAGCGTATCCAATCGACCAATCAATAACGCAATGCGGACCGGAACCCCAGCTTTAGGTTTATTTCGCACAATATACATTATGTCTAAT